>JAQVZB010000035.1 GCA_029004695.1 Bacilli bacterium
TAGATATTTTATTAAGAAAGGTACTTCTATTGATAATTATACTCAAGAAGATATAAATAAGATATCTATTTGGATGAACAATTATCCTAGAAAAATATTAAAATGGAACACTCCAAGTGAAATGTTCTATCAAGAATTATTACTAATTTAATTATATTTTATATTTTTTAATTGTTGCACTTGACTTTTTAATTATTAAAAAAATTATTCGAAAATTCCAACTGGAATAATACATCGGCCATCACCTTTTTTATCCCCTTTTTCATATTCTTCGCCAATTAAAGGACAAGTTGTTTTAGTAATAGCATCTTTAAAATGTCCGCCATATTGATAAATAAAAAATATAATCATAATGCTAAATATTAATAATAATTCGAATATTTTAAATACTGTTATATCTTCTTTAAATATTTTTTTCATAATATAAGTTTATAAAAAATATCTATTAAATAATGTAGAATATTGACACTACTTTATTTTTTAGATAATATTTGATAAAATACTTAAGGCGAGGTGAAAAATATGAAATTACCTAATATAAAAATTTTAGATGAAAAAAACAAAATATTAAGACACAAATCTAATGAAGTAATATTTCCTCTATCAAAAGAAGATAAAAAACGAATAAATGATTCATTAACCTATTTAGAAATGAGCCAAATTGAAAAATATATTGAAAAATATGATTTAAGATCAGGCATGGGTTTATCTTTTATTCAATTAGGAATACCAAAAAGAATATTTGTAGCATCAGATGAATTAGAAGATGGCTCATTTAAAAGATATGTTTTTATTAATCCCCAAATAATTAGTAAAAGTGAAGAACTAATATATGTTGGTGAAGGCGAAGGATGTTTAAGTATAAATCGTGAAGTTGAAGGAATTGTTCCTAGACATGCTAGAATTACTATTAAAGCTTATGATGAAGATGGCAATCCATTTCAATTAAGATTTAGAGAAGATTTAGCAATTCTTTGTCAACATGAAATCGATCATTTAAATGGTATATTATTTGTGGATCATATTGATAAAAAAAATCCTTATAAAAATAAAAATCTTATGAGAGAAATTTAAAAAGAAGTTATTTAACTTCTTTTTTTATCCTATTTTATAATCATCTTCTAATGAAAATTCAACATTTTCATTAATCCATTCTTTTCTAGGTTCAACAATATCTCCCATTAAAACACTTATTCTTTTTTCAGCAAGTGCAGCATCATTAATACTTACTTTAATTAAATTTCTTGAGTCTGGATTCATTGTTGTTTCCCATAAAGGTCCGGGATTCATTTCACCTAATCCTTTATATCTTTGAACTTTATAATTGATTTTATCTTTAGTTAATTCTTTTAATTCTTCATCTGTCCAACAATAAACATGATTTTTACCATAATCAACTTTATATAAAGGCGGCATAGCAATATATAAATGGCTATCTTCTATTAAGGGTTTCATAAAGCGATAAAAGAATGTTAATAGTAAACATTGAATATGAGCTCCATCATCATCAGCATCAGTCATGATAATTACTTTATCATAATTAATATCATTAACATCAAATTCATTGCCTACTCCAGCGCCAATACAGTTAATCATCATATTGATTTCTTCATTTTTAAATATATCTGCCGTTTTTGCTTTTTCAGTATTTAATATTTTCCCTCTTAAAGGTAAAATTGCTTGAAATTTACGATCTCTACTTTTCTTAGCCGTACCTCCAGCTGAATTTCCTTCAACAATAAATAATTCATTTATTTTAGCATTTTTAGTTTGAGCAGGAGTTAATTTTCCACTTAATTGTGATTGACCTTTTTTATTTTTTCCATTTCTAACTTCTTCTCTAGCTTTTCGAGCAGCATCTCTTGCTATTTTACTTTTATTCATTTTTTCAATTAGAGAAACGGATATCTCCCTATTTTCTTCTAAATAATATCTTAAACTATCATAAACGATATTTTCAACTGTTCCTCGGGCAATTGGAGTTCCTAATTTACCTTTTGTTTGACCTTCAAATTGTAAAATATTTTCTGGTATTTTTATGTTTATTACAGCCGTTAAACCCTCTCTAGCATCTGAACCTTCAAAACTACTATTTTTGCCTTTTAATAACCCTTTATCTTTAGCATAATCATTAAATGCTTTCGTAATCGCGATTTTAAATCCTACTTCATGAGTTCCGCCATCTATCGTTTTAACATTATTAACAAAAGATAATATATTTTCATTATATGAATCTGTATATTGTAAAGCTATATCAACATCAATATTATTTTTATTTCCGGTAATTTGTAATACTTTATTTAGAACTTTCTTATCTTCATTTATATATTCAACAAAAGAAATAATTCCATTTTCATAGTGATAAATATTTTTCTTTTCATCGGATACATCTTCTACTTCAGCGGTTAATTTTTTTAATAAAAAAGCACTTTCTTGCATTCTTTCACATAATGTTGTAAATGAAAAATTTATATTTTTAAATACTTCTCTATTTGGTAAAAATCTAATCGTGGTGCCAGTTTTATTAGTATTACCAATTTTTTTGAGTGGATTATCTACTTTACCTCCATCTTTAAAATTTATTTGATGAATTAAACCATCACGATAAATTATTACTTCCATATATTCACTTAAAGCATTAACTACTGATGCTCCTACTCCATGTAAACCTCCAGCTATTTTATAACCTTCACTTTCAAATTTACCACCAGCATGAAGCATTGTATAAATTACTTCAGGAGTACTTTTACCACTTTTATGTAACCCCGTTGGTACTCCTCTTCCATTATCTGATATCGTAATACTATTATCTTCATTTATTTTAACAGTTATTTTGTTTCCAAAACCATTTATTATTTCATCTATTCCATTATCAATTATTTCCCAAGCTAAATGATGCATACCTTTTTTATCAGTACTACCAATATACATACCTGGTCTTTTTTTAACCGCTTCTAAACCTTCTAAAATTGTAATTGAACTTTCATCATATTTTGCCATTATTACACCTACTTAAGTATACCAAAGAGATAAAAAAAAGACAAATTATTTGTCTTTTAATTTACTTTCCTAATAATATTGCTTCTTCATCTTTTAAAGGAGAATTAATATTGTTATCTTCCATTCCGATTTGTTTTAATAATTCATCAAGAGTATTAGAATTTTCATTATCTTGTTTTGAATTAGATAATTTATCTAATTTAAATTTTATATCATCAATATCTAATACAATAGGTTTACTTTTACCTAATTTTTTTTCTTCAATTTTATTTACATCATTTTTTTCAATCTCAGCTCCATTAATAATTTTTTCTTCATCGATAAATACTGGTTTTATATCTTCATTTAAAATATTTTGAACTGGTTCTGAAACTATTTTTTCTTCTTCAATGAATTCAGATTTCATTTTAGGAAGTTGTTGCATCATATTAGAATTATCATAATTTTTTTCTTCTTCAACAAAATTTACTTTATTATCTAAAATATTACTTTCAGATATTAGATTAGGTTTAATATCAAAAGCATTAAGATTATTATTTATTAATGGCATATTCGTGGTTTCTTTTTTATTATCTTCTTGAGCAAATATTTCAGGATTAATACTTAAATTTTGATTACCGGTATCTACTTTTTCATTATTAATAGATTCTAATTTAATATTTGGTTCTAATTTTATTTCTGATTCTAATTTCGGTTCTAATTCTAATTTTGTTTCGGAATTTATGATTGACTCTTCTTGAGGTTTAATATCTAAATAAACTGGAGAAAAACTTTTATTTATTTCATCATTATTTGGTGGAGTAACATTAGTAATTGGTTTAACATCCATTATTGGAGTATTATTTACTAAATCATTAGTAATAGGTTTCATAATTAAAGTATTTTCAATGTTATTTTGACCTTCTACTTCAATATTAACTTTATCTTGAAGATTACTATTTGAATCAACATTTTCTTCTATAACATTTTTTATATCTTTATTTTTAGGTTTTACACTTCCTAAAATAAAAATTAATATTAATATTAAAGCAAGACCGCCTAATATAATATAAAAATATAATGAGTTACCATTGCTATAAATTTTATCTAAAAAAAATTCTATTTTATTCAAGATTAATCACCCTTTATACTCTATAATATAGTTTATCATTTGGTAACTAATTTTGCAATAAAAAAAGACAAATTGTCTTTTTAAAATAGTTTTATAACGTCCATTACCGTTATAATTAACATTAATAACATCAATAAAATGAAACCAATTGTATGAAATATTCCTTCGATATTAGTATTTACTTTCTTTTTGGTAATAGTTTCTATTAAGATAAATAGTATTCTACCGCCATCAAAAGCAGGAAATGGTATAGCATTAATAAAACCTAAATTAATGCTCAAATATGCAGTTAAGTACATCAAACTTTGCATACCATATTTTGCTGATTCACCAACTATAGTATACATTCCAACTGGCCCTGCTAAACTAGATAAGCCTAAACTTCCGGTAAATAAAGCACCTATTATTATTGCCATTGAGGACATAATAGAATTAAATTTAAAAAAGGCATAATTAATTGATTCAAAAAAACCTTTATAAACTCTATCTCCTACGCCAATACCAAAAACTTTTGTATCTTTACCATCAGCATTTTTTTCGATAACAGGAGTTACATCATATTTTTTTATAGTGCCATCTTTTTTTTCTACAACAAATTCATAAGTATCACTATCATATTTTAAATTAAGAGCAATAGTCAATTTATCCCATGAATTTACTTTATGACCATTTAACTTAATTATTTTATCTCCTACTTCAATTCCAGCTTCAGAAATTGGATAATCTTTAGGCGTGGTACCAACAACTGCTTTTTGTTCAGTATGCCCCCATATCAAGCTTTGCATAAATAGTAGTACTATTGCTAAAATAAAATTAAACATTACTCCTGAAATTAAAATCATAAATCTTTGAAATTTAGTTTTATTACACATAAATTCATGAGGTTTAACATCTTTAGAATCTTCTTCTACTTCCCCAGCCATAGCACAAAAACCGCCAACGGGAAACAGTCTTAACGAATAAACCGTCGGATCTTTTTTCTTTTTCCTTTTAAAAGAAAATATCTTAGGTCCCATACCTAAAGCAAATTCATGGACATAAACTCCATATAATTTAGCAAAGATAAAATGCCCTAATTCATGAATAAATATTAAAATTCCTAAAATTAATATTAATATTACTAATGTCATATATTTCCTCCCTTATAAATATTCTAAAAAAATAACAAAAGCTATTGCTACAATGATTAAACTATCTAATCTATCTAATATTCCCCCATGACCTGGGATCAAATTGGCAAAGTCTTTTATATTATATTGTCTTTTAATAGCACTAAAAATTAAATCTCCTATTTGACCTATCACTGTTAATAAGAAGATAATAGCAATAACGATTAATAAATTAGATTGATTATTTATAACCGTAATATAGAACATCGCCATTATAAAAGTTCCCATTAAAGAACCAATAATATAACCTTCCCAGCTCTTTTTGGGACTTAATTTAGTTACTTTATGCTTACCTATCATCATACCTGCAATATATGCAAATGTATCAGTCATAATAGGTATTAAAAGCATTAATAAAAAGTAATTTAAATCAAAACTTCTAACTAAGATAAAATAATTTAATCCTAGGCCAACTAATAAAACAAATCCAATTAATTTAAAAGCATCTTCAATCGTATATTTACCTTTAACTTGATAAAATATTATTGGCATAGTTAAAGCTAAGATTAAGATACTTAAATATTTGTATTCTAAACCAAAAATTATTGTATTAGCATCAAAATTACTATATACAATACTAATTAAAGTTAAAAAAGATAAGATTTTAATTAAAATTGGGTATTTATGTATATCATTAATCTCTTTAGTTGCAATAACAGCAATTAATCCAATAACGAGAGCAAACGGAATACCTCCTAAATATATTAATGGGGTAATAATTGCAATTAAAATAATAGCACTTATGGTTCTTACTTTCATTAGTTTCCTCCAAATCTTCTATTTCTATTATTATATTCAAGAATAGCTAAATCAAATTCATTTTCATCAAAATCAGGAAAATATACTTTCGGAAAATATAATTCCGCATAACTAGCTTGCCATAACATAAAATTACTTAATCTTTGTTCCCCACTAGTTCTTATAACAAAATCTAAATTTGGAAGATTCTGATATAAATAATTAATAAATTCTTCTTCTGTTACTTTTTTCTTGGATTCAATTATTTTATTTATCGCATCTATTATTTCAATTCGAGCTCCATAATTTAAACATATATTTAATGTTCCACTAGTATTATTTTTAGTAAGATTAGTAACATCTTCAATTACTTTTTGAACATTTTTAGGTAAGGGATTTTTTCGACCTGAAAATATTACTTTAATATTTGATTCTTTTAATTCATTCAATCTTTCTTTAAAAAATTTTACAATTAAGCCCATTAAGTAACTTACTTCCTCTTCACTTCTTCCAAAGTTTTCAGTCGAAAAAGCAAAGACGCTTAAATATTTTACTTTCTTGATATTTATGATATATTTTGCTAACTCAATAATTCTATTTGCTCCAGCAAGATGCCCTTCAATTGGTTTTTTACCTTGCTCTTTAGCCCATCTACGATTACCATCCATGATAATACCAACATGAGTAGGAACTATTAATTCTTTCATAGTTTCACCCTGCTAATAAGTATACTAGTAATTAATATAAAATGCAATAAATCATGTTTAAAGATTGTAAATTATAAATCAAATAAACTTAATTGACTAGATTCAGGAATTGAATTAAAGATCCCTAACAATCTCATTTTATCTATTGTCGTAGAATTTATTTTACCTCTCATTTGAACGTCTTCGACACTTATGAAAGGAGCTTTTTCTCTTTCAGCGATAACTTGATTTGCAGCACTATCTCCTAAACCATCTAAAGCTCTAAATGGTATTATTAATGATTTTTTATCATCATCAATAACAAAATTTTTGCTATCACTTTTTAATAAATCAATATTTTTAAATTCAAATCCCCTAACTACCATTTCAAGAGCACAATATAATACTTCTAATAATTCGGCCTCTTTATTAGTTAAATCAAAACCTTTACTTTCTAATTCTAATATTCGATTTCCAATTTTTAATTCACCTTTAATTAAAGTTTCTACTTCGAAAGCGTGACATCTAATTGAAAAGAAAGCACTGTAATAATAAATGGGATAATAAACTTTAAAATAAGCAATTCTAAAAGCACTCATTATATAAGCAACAGCATGAGCTTTAGGGAACATATATTTTATTTTAGAACACGATTCTATATACCAATCGGGAATGTTTGCATCTTTAAGGACTTTTTCATGTTCCTTCCAAGCGGTAATATCTTTTGAAGGTTTACCTTTACGAACAAATTCCATAATTTTAAATGCTTTTAAAGGTTCGACACCATTATTAATTAAATAAACCATAATATCATCACGACAACCAATTACTTCATTAAAAGGGACAATATTATTTTTAATAAGTTCAGAAGCATTACCTAACCATACATCTGTACCATGTGATAAACCTGAAATTTTAACCGCATCTGCAAATGTTTTAGGTTGAGTATTTTCTAACATGCCTATAACAAACTTAGTACCTAACTCTGGAACTCCTAATGTACCTGTTGGACAATTAATTTGTTCTTTTGTTACTCCTAAAGGTTCTGGACTTGATAAAATCTTTAATACTTCAGGATCATTAAAAGGAATTTTAGTCACATCTAATAAAGATAAATCTTGCAACATTTTTAACATTGTCGGATCATCATGACCTAATATATCTAATTTTAATATTTCATCTTCCATAGGATGATAATCAAAATGAGTTGTTCTCCATAATGCTGTTTCATCATCAGCTGGGTATTGATACGGAGTAAAATCATATACATCCATATAATCAGGAATTACTACTATCCCACCTGGATGTTGTCCTGTTGTTCTTTTGACTCCAACACAACCTTGAGCTAATCTTTCTATTTCAACTGCTTTCATTGTTATATTATTATCTTCACAATAACCTTTGACAAAACCAAATGCAGTGCGGTCTGCTACGGTTCCAATTGTTCCAGCTCGATAAACATTATCGATTCCGAATAATTCTTTTGTATATTCATGAGCTTTCCATTGATATTCACCAGAAAAATTTAAATCGATATCTGGTACTTTATCAGCATCAAACCCTAAAAAAGTCGCAAAAGGCATATCTTGACCTTCTCTATTAAGTTCTTCATTACATTTAGGACATTTTTTACTAGGTAAATCATAACCACTTGTATATTTAATAGCAAATTTTATTCCCTTATCATCTTCAAAAGTAGTATATTTGCATTTTGGGCATACATAATGAGCAGGTAAAGGATTTACTTCCGTTATTCCCATTAATGTTGCTACAAATGAAGAACCAACCGATCCTCTAGATCCAACTAAATATCCGTCATCATTACTTTTTTTAACTAATTTTTGACTAATTAAATATATAACATCATAGCCACCTTTAATAATTCCAGCTAACTCTTGCTCAATTCTTTCTTTAATTAAGGGATGAATATCATTACCATATAGTTCTTTGGCTTTACCATATACCAATTTATTAACTTCTTCAACCGAATTTTCGATTCGAGGAGAAAATGGTACCCCTTTTGTATCAATAATTACATCAATATATTCAATCATCTCAGCAATTTTATTAGGATTTTCGATAACTAATAATTGGGCATTTTTTTTATCTAAAAAACTGAAATCAGCTAACATTTCATCAGTAGTTCTAAAATGTTGATCTGGAATTGAAGAAATATCTTTTCTTGCCAGAGGATGCCTTCCACCTCCTGGTACTTTTTGATTAACAATAATTTCGCGATATATTTTATCTTCTTTATTTAAATGATGAACATCTCCTGTTGCTACTATTATCTTTCCAGCAGCAATAGTATTATCAATAATTTTTTTAAGACTATTTTCTAATTCTAATTCACTTCCAAATGTATTATTTTGTAATAAATGATTATACACCTCTTTAGGTTGAACTTCGATATAATCATAAAAATTAATGCTGTTTATTAATTCTTCATCACTTATTGATCTTGCTTGACTAAATACTTCACTTTCATAGCATCCACTACCTATTAATAATCCTTCACGATGCTTTTCTATTTCACTTCTTAATATGCGGGGCGTTTTATATAAATATTTGGTGTTAGCATAACTTAATATTTTAAATAAATTTTTTAAACCAGTTCGATTTTTAGCTAAAATATTAACATGATAAAAAGGACCATATTTATGAATTTCTTCTTTAGCTATTAAATTATTTAAATCTTTTACATTATTAATATTATATTTAAGGACTATTTTAAGCATTTTATTAAATATTTTAGCCGTAGCATTAGCATCATAATCAGCTCGGTGATGACCATTTTCATCAAACTCAACCTCATATCTTTTTACAAGGGCGCTTAAGGAGTGTTTAAATTGGTCAGGTTCCAGAGCTCTTGATAATTCTAAAGTATCAATAACAGCATTATTAAGAGGGCCTAAATTATATTTTTGATACGCCATTTCTAAAAATGAAATATCAAAAGTCGCATTATGTGCTACTAAAACAGAATCCTTAAACCAATCTTTAAATCTTTTAACGACATTTTCTTCATTATCTTTTCCTTTAAGCATGGTATCAGTTATATTAGTAATTTCAATTATTTTCGAAGGTAATTTTCTATCAGGATTAATGAGTTCATTAAATGTATCAATTACTTCACCATTTTGAATAAGTACTCCTCCAATTTCAATAATCGAGTCACCACTACCAGCATTAAAACCAGTTGTTTCAAAATCAAAGACACAATATTTTGTATTTAATAAATCACTATCAATCGGTTTTTTTACAATATTAATAGTATCATCACTCATTAATAATTCCACACCGTAAATAACTTTAAACTTATCCTTATCTTCTTTACCTTTATTATATGATTTTATAAAGCTATGAACTTCTGGAAAAGATTGAACACTATTATGGTCAGTTATTGCTAAAGCATTATGGCCCCAACTTATTGCAGTCTTTAAAAGATTAGTTGCCGATACGACACCATCCATTTGACTCATAAGAGTATGAGTATGAAGCTCAACTCTTTTTACTTTAGCAGTATCTGTTCTTTTAATGTCTTTACTTGCTATTTCTTCAATATCTCTTAAATTAAGTACTAAATCCCTTGCATAAGTATCATTTTTAGTATATCCTCTAAATTTATACCATGAACCTTTTTTTAACGATTGAACGACTTGATTAAATTCTTTTTCATTTTTACTAAAATATTTAGCGATAATACTATCGGTTTTATCGCTAATTTTTAAAGTTAAAATACTAAAATTAGTCTTATTAGATACAAACTCTTCAATACTAAAAATATATGCTTCGAAAGTTACATTATTTTCTTCACTCATTATTTCATTAATAGCCGAAGTTTTAGATTTAATTTTTTCACCTAATATAACTTTATACTTAGGTTCATCATTTATAATAATTAATTCTTTAGTATTTTCAATTTCTTCTTTAATTTTATTTCTTTTTACTTCATTTATTTTCGCTTCTATTATATAATTATCAAACCCTACTTCACTTAACCATTTAATTATTTTTTTACTATTTTCATTTAATAGTTTTTGTTCAATATTGCTTAGTACTTCAAAGATAATTTTATTATTATCAATCTTTATTTCATTATCAATAATACTAATTAATGATGGATATTTTTTAGTTAATAATTCCATACAATAACGAGTATATTTTAATATATCATCATTTGTAATATCTTCGTAAATAAAGATAATTTTTATTTTAGATACATCATCAAAATCTTTTTTACAAGCAT
>JAQVZB010000036.1 GCA_029004695.1 Bacilli bacterium
ACTTTCTTTTTTTCTGTTAATTGAGTATAATTTTTCATAGAGCTCCTCCTTGCTGGGTGTGGGCTCTTTTATTATATCAAAAAATCCCAACCGCTGGTGCGGTTGAGATTTCAATTTAGGAAAAAAACAAATTAAATTTGTCTTTTTTATTTTACATTACGATAATCTGACTTTCCTAATTTAGTTGTTGGCAAAGTTTCTCGATAATCAATCGTTGCTGGTAACATATATTTGGCTAAATTCTTTTTACAATGTTCTTTTATTTCTTGATCTATTTTATCATTTTGTTTATAGTTTGGTTTTAAAACCACATAAGCTTTTACTATTTCCCCCTTATAAGGATGAGGACCTCCAATTACAATTGATGTTAAGACTTTTGGATGTGAATTTATAATATTTTCAACATGATTTGGATAAACATTATAACCAGAAGATATAATCATTCTTTTAATGCGTGATTTAAAAAATATCATTCCATCTTTATTCATGCAGCCCATATCACCAGTATGAAGCCATAGTTTTCCATCTTCATGATAACGAAGAGTTATTGCTGTTTCTTCTGGATCATCTAAATAACCTAACATAACTGTTGGACCCGAAACACATATTTCACCATCTTCATCATAATAAGCATTTTCTTCGGTTTCTGGTTTAACAATTTTAACAAAATTATCAGGATTAGGAATTCCAATACTTCCAGGTAAAAAATTACCTACGGAAGTAACAGTAGCTGAAGATACACATTCTGTCATTCCCCAACCAACTCTTATTTCATTATCACAACCATGTTCTTTAAAATAAGCATTTACTCTTGATTGTAACTCTGATGTTAAAGTATCTCCACCAGCTACAAGTGTTTTAACAAAAGATAATCCATTTGGTTTTAATTCCGTTTGTAATAAAGCTTCGAATAATGTTGGCACGCCTAAGATAAAATTAGGTTTATAAGTTTTAATTAATTTACCAAATTCTTCAGGAGTAAATTTAGGGATAATAATTGCTTTCATTCCTGCTACTAATACCGTATGAAAACATATTGCTAAACCAAAACCATGAAAAATCGGCATTATTGATAAAATACAATTACCAGGTTCAACCCCCGGACAAACAGTTCGATTTTGTAAAGCTGATACATTGAAATTATAACTACTATGCATTATCCCTTTTGGAGTTCCCGTAGTTCCACCACTATAAAGTATTACGGCTAGTTCTTTAGGATCTTTTTTACTAATTATTAAATCTTCATTTCGACCTTCATAAATATAATCTTTCCATTTAATAACATTAGCAGTATAACTATTTGCTTTTTTAATTTTTCGACCCTTTGTTAACCAAAATAATGACGAAGTAATCAAAGGCATACTTTCATTTACCCGAGCCAAAATTATTTTTTTTAATTTAACTTTACTTTTGATCGTATGTAATTTATCATATAGAGCATCTAATGCTAAAATATAATTACTTTGAGCTTTATTAAGACAAAATTCTATTTCTCCTTCACTTGATAAAGGATGAACCATATTAGCTACTGCACCAATCATATTACATGCATAAAACATTATTATGGCTTCTGGAGTATTAGGCATTAAGATCGTAACAGTATCATTAGTTGTAACGCCAATATGTTGAAGACTCATTGCACATCTTCTGATTTGTTCATCAAATTTTTGATAAGTTACTTTAACCCCAAAATATTCATAAGCATAATAATTAGGATACTTAATAACTGATTCTTTTAATAATTCATAAATTGTACATTCTGGATAATCAATATGTTTAGGGTAATTTAAATCTTCATAATATTTTAACCAAGGAGCTTCATCATTCAATTCATAATGTACTTTACTAACACCTTTGATTACGATATTTTTTAGATCTTTAATATTTAATTTCATTCAACATCTTTTCCCTTATTTTCTTTTAATAAATATAATTCATATTATTCAAATAAATATATATAAATTCTATTTCTTATCTATTTAATAAAAAAACTACTTTTATAGTAGCTTAAATTTTAAGTGGCGTCCTCGGGGCGATTCGAACGCTCGACCGTACGCTTAGAAGGCGTATGCTCTATCCTACTGAGCTACGAGGACATATATATAAGAAGCAAAATAATTATACTAAATATTTGCTTCTTATTCAAGTATTAATTATTTAATTTCCATTACTTGTTGATATTTAGGTATTAATCCTTCCTTTTTATTATTTAAACTAGGTTTTATTTGAAAAACCCCAGGAAAAGAATTGCCTTCAATAATTAATGGGCCTTTATTAGTTATCGCAACATCCCAACCAATATATTTTATTTCCGGAACTAACATAGCGGCTTCTTTAACTAACTGACAAGCTTCTTCATACATTGGGATCGTAAAACCTAGTATATCTTTTTTAGTAATCGGATGAATATAATATATATTATCATTTTGATCAATTGCGGGAACAATTATTTTACCATTTTCATCAACAAAGGTATACATACCCCCACTAGAAAAATTATCAATTACTCCACCATTACCTAATTTAAATACCGAATTAAGAATATAAGTATTATTACCATCATAAAAAGTGAATAATCTTAAGGTATTAACAGAATTACTATATAATTCTGCTATCTTTTTATGTTGGTCAATATATTCTTCAATTAATACTTGATTATTATTAAGCAAATCATTAAATATTTTTTTAAGATCAGTTTTGTTAGTAATATTTATTTTTTGAATCCCATAGCCCCCTTCACCATCAAGAGGTTTTACAATAAACTGTTTATGTTTTTTAACAAATTGTTGAAATACTTTATAATTATTTTTATTGATAAATAAATAATCTCTTTTAATATAGTCTTTAAATATTTTATTAAATTCTAATTTATTATCTAATTTATAAAAAGCACTTTTTTCGTTATATTTTTTAATGATTTTATTATTTTTAACTCTTGTTAAATAGGTTTTTCTTAATTTATGATTTAAATTATAAAATTCAAATTCTTGATAATCATAATATCCGGCTCCATATGCAATTGCTGAATAAATAACATCTAAAAAAAGCAAAAAATAATTCTTTTTAGTTTTATGATTTATATTTCTAATTACTTTAAACATTTTTTTAAAATTGATATTTTTAATCATTTTTAATTTTACCATCTTATTCTCCTGTAAATAAAGTTTTTAAAAATTTTGTTATTTTACTAACGCCATCTGTTAATACAACATCGATTGATTTACTTACATAAAAACCAAAATTAGAATATGAATTACGATAATCATTGACATCAGCTTTAATATAATCTTTAATATCTACCGCTTTTCCTAGAGCAACATCTCTTTCAAATTCTTTAATAGCTTCACTTGTAAGTAAGGTGTTTTTTTGAAGATTAGTTTCATAATAACCAGTTTTACCCGAGAAATAAACTAAGCAAAAACTGATTAAGATAATATAAAAAATAAATTTAAATTTATTAGTTGGTTTTTTATCCATTATCTTGACCCACTATAAATTCAATAGCTTCCGCTAAAATATTGATACTGTTATAAACTTCATCAATCGTATTTTTTATTCCTCCTACTTCAATTAAAATGGTATTAACATTGAAATTTTGATTATAAACACTATTTTTCCCATAATAATTATTTTTAATTATTCCGGGTTTGTTTTCTTTTATATAATCATATAATTTTACCATTAATTTATCATTTTGTAAATAATTTTCATGATTCATGCCAACAACAAACATTAATTTAGCATATGATTTATCATCTTCAATATATCTATCAGTTACACTATCTCTATGAATATCGATAAAATATTTTACCGATGGATATTTTTTAGTTGCTTCATCTAATAATAACTTTGTTGCTTGATAGGAATTACTATAGTCCCAATTATTCATGTTTAAAATTGATTTTATATTAGCTTCTTCAACTACTGAGTAAATATCTTTTTTTTCTAAGGCTTTTTGTAACATTACAGAAGCCATATAGACAGTTGGAGTGATATTATAGATACTTAAGGTGCCAGGGTCATAATTTTCACTTTGATGAGTATTATAAATATATATCATAGGATCTTTTATTTCTTTACTTACTTTAATTACTTTAGTTTGATTTTGATATTCTAACTTTTTAAAATTACTAAAGGTTAATTTTAAAAATGTATCCGGACTTACTAAATTCATATTTAATAAATCAATCACCGAAATTTCACCAATTAAATTATTAGATGCAATAGCTAAATATTCATTAACTCTTTTTTCATCACTCATTTTAATTTGATTTTTAAATAAAAATTTAATCGTTAAAAAACAAGTTAAATAAATAATAAAAAGACATATTATTATTTTTAATATTTTAAAATTAGGTCTTTTTCGAGCAACAAATCTTTTTTTCATAACTTTCACCTATTATTAATATATAATTTTATAATTAAATATTATGTCAAATAAAAAAGGTTGCTTTTACAACCTTTTTTATTAATCTAATTTAACACTAACTAATTTAGATATACCTGATTCTTGCATCGTAATACCATACAAATTATTAATATATTCCATGGTTCTTTTTTTATGAGTAATGATTATAAATTGAGTATTTGAATTTAATTTTTTTAAATAATTGCCAAATATATCAACATTTACTTCATCTAAAGAAGCTTCTACTTCATCTAAAACACAAAATGGTACCGTTCTAATATTAAGAATCGCAAATAAAAGCGCTATAGCTGTTAAAGTTGATTCTCCTCCTGATAAATGTCTGGTACTTTTAATATCTTTTCCCGGAGGTTCAGCATGGATTTCTAATCCCGTATTTAGTATATCTTTAGAATCAGTTAAAATTAACTTACCTGTTCCTCCTTTAAATAATAAATTAAATACTTTGCTAAATTCTTTACTTAATTCATCAAAAGTAATAATTAGTTTTTCTTTCATTGTTTCATCTAATTCATTAATAACCACTAAAATATCACTTATTGAAGTGGTTAAATCTTCTTTTTGATTAGTTAAAAAAGTATATCTCGTATTAATTCTTTCGTATTCAGAAATTGAACCAGTATTAACATCTCCTAATAATTTTATATCATGTTTTAAAGAATTAACTTTACTTCGCGCTTCTTTTTCATTTTCTAAAAGTGGATATTCTTTTATTGCTTTTTCAAAGGTAAATCCATATTCTTCATTAAGTCTTAATAACAAGTTATCTAATTTAGTATCTAATTTACCTGAATTTACTTCTACTTCTTTAAGTTCATTTAATTTTTTATTATAATTACTATTAATTTTTCGATTATTGTTTTCTAGTTCATTTATTTCACTTTGAAGATCATTCTTAGTTAACTTTAATTTATTAATCGTTAATTCTAAATTTTCTTTCTTAGCTTTGATATCATAATATTCTTTAAGAATGGTTTCAATTTCATTATCAATCTTATTATTTAAAATACCTGATGTTCCCTTTTGTTCATTAATAATATTATTTAATTCATGTTCTAAAGAAGCAATATTATTATACTTTCTTAAGATGTTTTCTTTTAAATAATTAATATTATTAGTACTTTCAAATAATTTATTTTCAAGGATTTTTATTTGATTATTATTTTCATTTAATTTTTCTTCTTTTAATTTAAGATTATTTATTTTTTCTTTTGATAATAATAATAATTTTTCTAGCTCATATTTTTGTGATGCTAATCCTAAAATTTTATTAGTTGATCCTCCGGTTATACTACCACCAGCTGCAATTACATCACCATCTAGAGTTACGATTTTATACATATAATTAATTAATTTACCAATTCGATTAGCATTAGTTAAATTATCAATAATAATTACATTACCTAATTGATTTAAAATAATATTGCGGTAAATAGAATTATATTTAACTAAATCAGAAGCTTTACCAATAAAAGAAGGATTATTATTTATTTTACTTAAAGTTGTAGCATCTACTCCCCGAGGTTTTATAGCGCTAATAGGAAAAAAGGTTGCTCGTCCTAAAGATTTACTTTTTAAATAATTAATAGCTTCTTTAGCATTTAGATCATTATCAACAACGATTACATTAGCTAAATAACCTAAAGTAATATCAATTGCCGTACTATATTTTTCTTCCGTTTCAATTAATTTCCCAAGGCAATCATGAATCCCATTTAATCTTTGATTATTCAAAATACTTTTGACTGCAAAGGGAAGTTTATTATCATTTTCAATATTTTCTTTTAAGATATCGATTTTATTTTTTAAAGTTAAATCCTCTTTATTAAGAATAGATAAATCATTAAGTAAAATATTTCTTTTGATATTTAAAGTTTTTAAATCTTGAACCAAATTATTATTTATTTCGGTTTTATCTTTTAATTCGTTTTCTTTAAGATTAGTATCTTCTTTACTTAATTTAAGATTATTTCTATATTCTAATTCTTTTTCTTTTAAATTAACTAAATTTGATTCTAATTTAAGATCATCAACCTGATATTTTTTTCTTTCTAGCATCACTTGTTTTTCTGAAGATATAACACTTAATCGATGAGATAATTCAAGTAAATTATCTTGTTTAAGATTTAATTCTTCATCTAATTTTAATAATTTTAATTTTAGCTTTTCGATTTTTGCTGCATCAATTGTATTACTATTATCCATTGTTAATATTTCATTATTTAATATTTCAGCTTTATTTTTATATTCTTCATAACTTTTACTAATATTTTTAATGTCATAAGCTAACAAAGCTTTTTCAGTATTCTCAAGTAAATCTTTATAAGATAAATATTTAGTAGCGATTTCAGCTTGTAATTTAAGGGGTTCTAAATTAACTGATAATTCATCAATAATTAAATTTATTTTAACTAAATTATCGTTTGTTTTATCTAGTTTTCTTAAAGTTTCTTCTTTTCTTTTCTTATATTTTAATACTCCAGCCGCTTCTTCTAAAATAAATCTTTTCTCAAGCGGTTTACTATTGATAATATCACCAATTTTACCTTGGGAAATAATTGATAAAGAATTAACACTTGTTCCCGAATCAATAAATAAATTTGTAATATCTTTTAATCTAACTATTTCATTATTTAGATAATATTCATTATCACCAGTTGAATATAAAATTCTTTTTATTTCAACTTCAGATAAATCCGTATTTAAATAATAATCACTATTATCAAAAGTTAATGATACCCATGCTCTAGTTAAAGGTTTTCGAGATTTTGAACCATTAAAAATAACATCAATCATGGCTTTATCACCACGTAAATCTTTAACTGATTGTTCGCCTAAAACCCATTTAATTGCATCAACTATATTACTTTTTCCACTTCCATTAGGTCCAACTATACCAGTTATACCATCTTTTATATCAATCGTTACTTTATCAGCAAAACTTTTGAATCCGTGGATGCTTATTCTAAGTAGTTTCAATTTCATTCACCTGCTTTTTTCTTTATCGCATCATGAGCGGCATTTTGTTCAGCTTCCTTTTTACTTTTGCCACGACCTTTACCATATACTATATTATTAATCATAACTTCGACTTCATAAGTGCGATCATGTGATGGACCAATTTCTTTGACAACATTATAACTAACCGTATTGCGATCAGTTTGAACTAATTCTTGAAAATGAGATTTATAATCACTTAAAAAAACAATATCTTTTTTAATATAAGGAATAACTAAATTTAAAACAAAGTCTTTAACTTTATCATAACCATTAGTTAAATAAATAGCAGCTACTATACTTTCAAAAATATCAGCAACAATAGTTTCATTTACTTGCTTTTCAAGTCCATGACCTAATTTTATATCTTTAATAATATCAATATCTTTTGCATAAGCAAATAAAGCACTTTCACATACATAACTTGCTCTTATTTTTGACATTTCTCCTTCATCATAATTAGTATTATTATATAAATATTCACTTAAAATAAGCTGAAGCACAGCATCGCCTAAATATTCAAGCCTTTCATAACTTATCCCACCATTTTCATTAGCATATGATGAATGAGTCAAGGCAACATTAAATAATTCATTATTTTTTATTCCATATTTACTTAATTTCACTATGTTCACCTATTATTATTATACCTTAACCATATTGATAATGCTAGTTTTTTTATTTTCTTAATAATTGATTTTGTAATTTATAATTGTGTTTTATTAAAATATGGTGTTTAATATAATCTAAAAAAGGAGAAATTTATGATTAAATCATTACTTAAAGATATTTATCCTTATTTATCAAAGAAGTTTCCTAATCGTAAAATATATTTAATAAGTGATCATCATTTTTATCATCAAAATATAATTAAACATGTAAGAACTGAATTTAAAGATATAAATGAAATCCATTCTTATATTATTGATAAACATAACTCCGTAGTAACAAATGATGATATTGTTATCTTTTTAGGTGATTTTTCCTTTAAAAATAATGAAATAGCAAATATTAATCGTAAATTAAATGGGATAAAATTTTTAATTTTAGGAAATCATGATCAAGAAAATATTATCAAAAATTATCAAGAACTAGGTTTTGAAAAAACATTTATGTTTCCTGTTAAATTAAATGATTATTATTTATCACACGAACCACTTGCTTTTAATGAATTAAGTACTTTAGACTATAAAATGCGTTCTAAAGAATTTAATAAAAATAAAGATAATATAAATTATCATGGCCATATTCATGAAGGTAATGAAACTAAAATTGAAGATGGTTATATTAATGTCGCCGCCGAATTAATCAAATACCTACCCTTATATGTTACTAATACAGATAATGATGAAATAAAAGATCATGAATTAATTAATTCTGATATCTTTGATGATCTAGTTAATGAAACAGCTAAAAAATATTCAAGTAATAAAGAACATATTATTAAAGATTTTTTATATGCTAGTTCTTTAGATATAATTAAAAGATATAATAATTTTTCATATATATTCGGTAGTTATGGATTTTATAAAAAATATAATTATATTTCTAACTTTTCAGATTTAGATATTGGTATTTTATACAATGAAAATATAAGTAAAAAAAATAATGTAAAATATTTAAAAAATCTATCAGATGAAATCACAATATTACTTAATTCATTTGAGAAGTGCGAAGTAGAATTTTTTAAACGATATGAAAGTATTAATATAATATTTGCTCATTATGCCGATGGTAAAGGATTAAAATTTAATACTGGTATTGATGTAAGTTGTAATCCAATCGCATATGATAAACCTCATGATTTTATTAATTTAAAAAGTAATACTTTAATTGAAGAGGCATATCCAGAATTAAAAAATGAATATCATCTTCCTAATTATGTAGGGAAATATTATTCTAATAACTGGGAATTAGCTAATTTATTAATTCAATTATTTTTTCAAAAAAGTTTTGAGCAAAATAAAACGCAAATAATAAAAAAAATTAATTATTTAATAAATAAAAAAGAGCCATTTATTTTAAATACTTTAGAAGATGATTTAATAAGATGCTTTATTAAAAATATTCATTTATTATGTTCAAGATCAAGATATAGTGAAATTGAATATATTAGATATATTAAAAAAGATTTATTAATTTATATAAATGTTTTAAAAACCGAAATAAAACATTTTATAAATTATATAATTATGGATGATAATTCGGAATTTAATAAAAACTTCAATGATATATTTTCTCAATATGATCAAAAATCAATTCCAGAAGTATGTAAAAAATTAATTAAAACAAGATTATAATAATTAAGGAGAGTTTTATGTTAAGAATATTTGAAGGCCAAATAATGTATTTAATTGACCAAGGAAGCTATAATATCTATTTTCTTACCGAAGATATAAAAAATTATATATCAATTCTAAGTTTTTATAAAAGTGATGATTTTGCCATATGTGGAGATACATTAGAACATACTCCTTTACAAAATGGTAGATTAGAAATATTAATCGATAATAATAATTTATTTTATGAACCACTTCAGAAATTTTTAGGTAATAATGAATCCATAACAATTGAAGATGATATGACTCCAAGAAAACATGGTAAAAAAGTTATTTTTGAAAGAACAGAAAATAACAATATAAAAATCTTATTTAAATATTTAGAGATAGAAACATTAAATGCTTATGGGATAAATATTAAAAATATTTTATTTGATTTAAGAAGCAAACTTGATCAAGATAAAACTGATATAAAAGACCGATTACATGGTTTATTTAATGATTTATATAATGTTTTTAAAGATTATGATAAAGATAACGCGCCAAAGAAATTAATTAAATAAAAAGCCTCCATAAGGAGGCGCACTTAAAAAGTGAAAAACCACATAATGTGCACTAATTAAATGTATTAATAGTATATTCAATATTTTAAAAATTATTTCTATATAAAGCAAAAACTAGCATATGCTAGTTTTTGAAAACACTACTTCCATATATGTATATACATACATGCATTAATTAAATGTAATTAAATTATATCTTTTTTTTTAATTGTTGTCAATCCTCCTTAACAACT
>JAQVZB010000037.1 GCA_029004695.1 Bacilli bacterium
AAGGAATTTCCAAATGTATTTGAACCATTCTTTATAACTAATTCCTAAGTAAGATAATCCTACTAGCAATATAGCTGAAGATGGAGCAATTAAAGCTGATATTCCAAAGGTAGATTGCATCATTATTGAAATTTGTTTAGCAATATCTGCATATGTGCCAGATAAATAAGAACCTATTAAGTTAGCTGAATATTGATATTCAGTAGTAAACATTGATGCAAATAACCCACTTATTGTACCTAAGAATACATTAAAGCTACTTGAAATATTCATTATCCAATCAATAATTGTTGGTATAACAGGGAACATTACTGCAAATTCTAATATTAAGAAAGCTGCTAATAATACTACGACTAATTTACCAACTTTAGCAAATCCTTCTCCAAATGAAGTAAAGAAATCACTTAAATTAATTTTATAAGTCCATTTAACGATTAAAGCAGTAATTAACATTAATATTTGAATTCCAAATAAATCCCAATTACCAAATGCTTCAACATTACCTAGTAAATAACCAAATACCGGAGCTCCAAATAATTCAAATTCTTTAATGCTTTTAGTCATATCATTAAAGATAGATACATTAAAGGCATCCACCCATGGCAAGTAAGCTAATATTGCAATTAAGACAAATAGCCCAAAAATTACTGCCATTGGCCATGTTTTCCCTTTGGCTTTCTTAGTAACATTTTCATCATCAAATAATTCATTTAAAGTTTCGTCTTTTTTAGAATTGAGTTTTTTCTTTAAATGTAATACAGTAAATGTATTAAATAAAATATAACTAATACCAAATAAACATAGTTTAAACCAAATGAAATCATTATATTCTAAGCTAAATATCCCATTATTTATTCCAACTATTTTAGCACTATATATTGATCCAATAAAACCAATTAAGATAGAACCAAATGTTGTAACAAAACCAGTTATTTTATCCAATTTCATTTTAGACATTATTGAAAGAATAAACGGTATAAATGCTAGTAATATGTAATATTCATTTAATATTGCAGATAATGCTGCAATTATAAACGAAACAATTAATACAAATAAAATTTCCTTTCCTTTAGATTTTTTAGCAATAAAATTTGTTAAATTCTGATACCCTGATGTTTTTGCTAATACTTGATAAAATCCACCTACAACGAAAATAAATGTAACAAGTACAGTAAAGTAAAACATTCCTAGTAAACCATAAGTGAAAAAATCAAAGATACCCACTCTAGTAATTTCTCCTAAAGCAAGTTCTGTGCCATTCCAACTACCTTGTTTTACTATCCAAGTCATTATTACCGTAATTATAACCATAATTCCAGCAACTTTTAACAAATCATGCTTTTCCCAAAACTTTTTCATTTTATCCTCCTCTAAAATAATTATATCATAAAAACTATATTTCAATTATTTTTTTGTATATTTTAAACAAAAAAACTAAAATATTTTAATTTTAGTTTTTTAATTTCATAGTTGGGAACAATATTACTTCTCTGATTGTATCTGAATTGGTAAATAACATTATCATTCTATCAACTCCAATACCTAGCCCCCCGGCTGGCGGCATACCATATTCAAGAGCTTCAATATAATCTAAGTCCATTTCATTAGCTTCATCATTTCCTAGTTCTTTTTCTTTTAATTGAGATTCAAATCGCTCATATTGATCGATAGGATCATTTAATTCTGTAAAAGCATTGGCAAATTCCGATCCCCCAATAAATAATTCAAATCTTTCCGTCCATCTTTGATCTTCACATTTGGTAGCTAAAGGACTTATTTCAATTGGATGTCCATAAACAAAGGTCGGATTAATAATGGTCGGCTCAACATACTTTTCAAAAAAAGCATTAACAATATGTCCATAACCAAAATGATTTTCTATTTCAATATTATGTTCCTTAGCTAATTGACTAGCTTTCTCAAATGACATATTATCAAAAAAGTTAATCCCGGTTTTTTCATTAATTAAATCAACTATATGAGCTCTTTTAAATTTAGGTTCTAAATCAATTTCTTTATCTTTCCATTTGAATTTATATTCATTACAAATGTCTTTAGCAATTGCTTTAAATAATTCTTCGGTTAAATCCATCATCCCTTCCATATCAGAATAAGCTTTATATAATTCAATTGTTGTAAATTCAGGGTTATGAGATTTATCCATACCTTCATTCCTAAAGATACGTCCTATTTCATAAACCGCATCCATACCACCTACGATTAATCTTTTTAAAGGTAACTCAGTTGCAATTCTTAAATACATATCAATATCAAGAGCATTATGATGAGTAGTAAAAGGCCTTGCAGCTGCTCCTCCTAAAATAGTTCCCAAAACTGGAGTTTCAACTTCAATATATCCTTTTTCATCTAAAAAACTCTGAATTTTTCTGATTATTTTAGGTCTCAAAAAAGCTACTTTTCGAACTTCTTCATTCATAATTAAATCAACATATCGACGACGATATCTTTCTTCAATATCGGTTAAACCATGATATTTTTCTGGTAAAGGTCTTAAAGCTTTAGTTAAATGAATATATTTACTAGCACTAACAGATAATTCTCCAGTATTAGTTCGACAAACTACTCCTTCTATCCCAATAATATCTCCTAAATCGCTATCTTTATATAATTCATAATTTTCTTCTCCGACATTACCTTGGTTAATATAAATTTGAATTTGACCATATTTATCTAAGAGATGCATAAATCCTGCTTTACCAGTTCTTCTTTTAGACATTATTCTTCCCGCTATAATAACTTCTTCATTAATTCTGTGTAATGTTTCTTTATCATAACCATCATATTTATCTTTTATTTTGTGTGAATCACTTGTTACATTAAATTTTTGCCCGAAAGGATTAATACCTTTTTCTTTTAAAGCTGTCATCTTTTCTCTTCTAACAATTTCTTGATCATTAAATTCACGCATAATATGAACCTTCCTTCATAGTGGTAGTATACCTTTTTTCCTACTAAAAATCAACGTATAGTTATAAAAAAAATAATTAAACATATTTTATATTAGGGTGATATTTATGAATGGTACATATTTTAAAAATTCTAATTTTCCAAATAATTTAGAATATAATGAACCAATGGAAGATAATAATATCTTATTTAAAAAAAATGTCGGTAAAAAAGTCAAAATATATGCTACTTTTCCTAATTCAAAAGAATGGCGAGATAGAATGCTTTCTGGCATTATAGAAGGAATAAATAATAATTTTTTAATTATAAGCGACCCTAAATCAGGATCATGGTATTTACTTCCAATTATTAATATTAGTTATATTGAATTTGAAGAAAAAATAAATTAATACCATAAATTAATAAGCTATGTTATAATTGATATGGTGAAAATATGAATGAAGTATTAACATTTTTTTTAACATTTGTTGTTTTAATAGGAGTTATTATTATTATTTATATAATTTTATATAATAATTTACAAGCTTATAAAATAAAAATTAACGAAGCTGAAAATGTCATTGACGATTTATTACGCAAGAAATATGATAGCTTAATTACAATTAAAAAAATCATTATCGAAAAAACCGATATTGACAAAAAAGCTTTTAATAATTTAAATAATCTTAAAGATCAAAATATATCTAGTTTTGATTTTGAAAGAAAATTAACAACTATAAATAAACTTATTGAACAAATATTACTTGATCATTCTAAACTAGAAGAAGAAGAAAATTTCAGCCAAGAATATGAAGATATATTTAAATTAAATGAAAGATTAGAAGCTACCAAAAACTTTTATAATAGATATACTAGCTTATTAAATAAATTAATTAAAAATTTCCCTTCTAATATTTTAGCTAAAGTTCATCATTTAGAGCCTCATGCATATTTCGATGGTAAAGATCTTTATGATAATAATAAAGAAGACTTCAAATTATAATGAAGTCTTTTATATTTCCCAATTTATTGGTATTAAATTATTTTTTATTAAAAATTCATTGGTTTTAGAAAATGGTTTACTTCCAAAGAATCCTCTATTTGCACTTAAAGGTGAAGGATGTGATGATTCTAATACAAGGTGCTTAGGATTAGTAATAAGTCCTTTTTTGCCTTTTGCATAATTCCCCCATAAGATAAATACTACTGGAGATTCTTTGGCATTTAATTTTTTAATTATTAAATCTGTTAATTTATCCCAACCAATATCTTGATGACTATTTGGTTTATCTTTTATAACTGTTAAACTTGTATTTAATAATAATACGCCTTCTTTTCCCCATAAAGTTAAATTTCCACTTAAAGGAGATTTTATATCTAAATCGTTTTGTAATTCCTTAAAGATATTTTTTAAAGATGGGGGCATTTTTATTCCTGGTTTAACTGAAAAAGCTAATCCATGAGCTTCATCATCACCATGATAAGGATCTTGACCTAAAATTACTACTTTAACATTATTAAAAGGAGTTATCATCAAAGCATTAAAAAGATCTTTTTTCGGTGGATAAATGATTTTATTTCGATATTCATAATTAATTTTATTTAAAAGATCTTTAAATACCGAAGATTTAAAATATGAATCTAATATAGAGTCCCAATCGTTTCCTATCATATAATCCTTAATACATAACATTATTTTCGACCGCCCAAGGGATAAAATGATCTCTTACAGCTGTTGATAATATTGAGTCATCATCTCCTAATTTAAACCATCGATATTCTAATATTTCATCATTGGGAACTAATTCAACATCAATATTTTTTAATGCTAATAATAAATTCATTTCAATTAATAAATTAGGATCTGATAAAGCCGGTTCCCTATAAGTTTTGATTATTAATAATTCTTCTTCGTTTATATCAAAACCATTGCCAATTTCTTCTTGGCATTCTCTTCTCGCTGCTTCTTTAATAGTTTCTCCTTCATCAACAAATCCCCCTATTAAAGTATACTTCCCCTTTTTAGAACTTCTTTCTGACATAGATATTAATAAAGATCCATCTTTTATAAATGCAGTTCCTACTACTAATGCATATTCTTCCATACTACTTATGATACCTTTCATTATTTTTTATTTTAAAACTTCGATATATTTGTTCTAATAATATAGCCCTAAATAATCCATGAGGAAATGTCATTTTACTAAAAGATATTTGCTTATTAGCAACTTTTAATACTTCTTCTGATAAACCTTCACTACCTCCAATTATAAAATTAATATTAGCTTTATTCATTAATGTATTATCCATAAAAGAGGCAAATTCTAATGAATTAAATTGATCACCATCTATTGCTAAAACAATATTATAAGCTTTATTTTTTATTTTACTAATTATATTTTCACCTTCTAAGATAGGGTTATTATCAATTATTTCTATTATTTCTATTTTATGATACTTATTTATTCTTTTTAAATAATCCACTATCATCTCAGTTAAATAATTTTCTTTAATTTTACCAACAGCTATTATTCTAATCATACTTTAATTAACTCCGTAGCTTCTCTTTGCTTGGCAACTATAATATTATTAAATTTAATATTGTTCTCTTTTAATTTATTATTTAAACATTCTAAAGCTGCTGCTTCAGTATTATTTTCTTCACTAAGGTGAGCCAAAACTATTTTTTTAGTATTAGGTCCAATTAATTTACATAGATAAAATGATGCCATATCATTAGACAAATGACCTTCATCACTATTTATTCTTTTTTGCAACCATTTAGGATATTTTCCATACATTAACATTTCATGATCATAATTACTTTCAAAGATATAGATATTTTTATTCTTTAGTTTCGTAAAATACTTATGATTTAAATACCCAGTATCAGTTAATATTACTATTGAAGTATCTTTTTCAGTAATAATATAAGCTTTACTATCACTAGAATCATGACTTGTTGAAATAGTTTCAATAACTAAATTATCAATATATAAATCATCATTTAATAATAAAATGTATTCATATTCTTTTAGAAAATCTAAATCATTAAGCATTTTCTCGGTCAAGATAATAGTAGGATGATATTTTTTCACTAAATTATTTAAAGCTGCAATGTGATCAAAATGAGTATGAGTTATAAAGATATAATCAATATCCTTAAGAAGAACTTCATTTTTGCGAAGTTTATTTTCTAAATAATTTAAAGTCATTCCAGCATCAATTAGTATATTATAATCTTTAGTTTTAATTAAAGTACTATTACCTTTTGAACCACTTGCAAGTACACTTACTCTCATAATCTCACCTTAACATTTAAATATGGAATTACATGGATTAAGATGATTTTTATATCTAAATTCGGTATCTTTTATTATCTCAAAATGTAAATGAGTTCCATCTGAACGACCAGTATTTCCCATTAAACCAACCACTTCTCCTCTTTTAACTTTTTTTCCAACAGAATGTAATCCTTTTTCATCTAAATGGGCATAAAGTGTTATATAGCCATTTTGGTGATCTATTACTACCAAATACCCATAACCCTTGTTATTATATTCATTTACAATTACAATTCCATCATTTGAAGCATAAATTGGCGACCTTTGGCCAGTTCCAGAAATATCAATTCCATTATGATTAGTTCCCCAACGTGGTCCAAATCGACTCGTAATAACACAGCGATTAAGTGTTGGCCAGTACCATGCTCCACTTGAATAGTATTGAAATCCACTATACGAATAGCTTTTTATCCCTCTTAATATAACTTCATTAACAACAGGAGTTATCTCTTGAGATAAATTATGAATTATTAATAAATTTTGAATTTCACCATTACGATATAATACTTTCTCAGTAACTCTAGTAATACCATCTGATCCTTCTTGAGTAACTTTTTGAGTTCCGTAATATGATTCTTTATCATCAATATATTCAGTCTTATACCGATTTACTATATCTTCTACAACGTGTAATTCAGCAACAATAGTAACTATTGGTTTAATTAAGCCAATATTAACACTTTGTCCTGGCGTTAATAAAACATTTTCATTTAAAAATTCCGGATTAGCTACTAAAAATTCTTCTGTACTAAGCATATTATTATAAGAAATAGTAGAGATATCATCTCCTTCTTTTATGGTATATTTTTTTTGTTCCTCAAGAGTTCCAAATAATAAATACTTACTTATATCATCCTCATTTTCAAAAATAAATGAATCAACATTAATTAAATTCTCTTTAATAGTAATATTTTCTTCCCAGTAAATAGTTTCAATTTTTGAACCAACATCAGTAATTTCTGATTGATTATCTGATGCAAATAATTCATATTCATCTGATCCTACAAAGGCTTTAATAACATTTTTAAAACCTTCTTCAAAATCTTCTTTTCTAAGCAAATTTAAATAAATCGCATCTTTTTTATTGGTTTTTTCTTCTTCGTTTTCTTTTACTTCTTCAGGATACTTAATAATTGCGGTATATCCACTAATCGTAAATGGATTTTTATCTTGAATAATATTATAAATTTCTTCAACCGTATTTATCTTATTTGAATAAGTATATTCTTCCCTAATTTCAAGTCCTTTAGGAGGATATACTTTATCAACCATATATTTTAACTTAATCTTATTTTGTTTATCATCAATAAAATTAATAAGCTCAGCTTCAGATTTAATTAATCCAACCGTAACACCATTTAAATATACTTTATATATTTTATTAGGAGCACTTTCACTTTGAACATCAATTCCCACAAAAAAAACAAACAATCCTACTAAAACCGAAAATAATATGCCTAATATGTTGCTTATTTTCATTTAATCACCTACTTTTCGTCACCTTTAACAAAGTTTCTAAAATTACTCTTATTTCCTTCAAATAATAATTCTATTGTTCCGGTACTACCATTACGATGTTTACCAATAATTAATTCAGTCAAAGAAGTATCAGTTCTTTCTTGTGGTGCTCTATTATAATAATCATCTCGATATAAAAATGCTACTATATCAGCATCTTGTTCAATCGATCCTGATTCTCTTAAATCACTCATAATAGGTCTTTTATTTTCTCTTAGTTCAACACTACGAGATAATTGAGCTAGTGCTACAACGGGTATTTTTAATTCCATTGCCATGGTTTTTAAAGATCTAGATATTTCTGATACTTCTTGTTGACGATTACCTAAATATTTTGAACTTCCTTGAATTAATTGTAAGTAATCAATTACCACTAAACCTAAACCTTTATCACTAATCGCAAGTCTACGACATTTAGCTCTTATTTCGGAAACTGTAATTCCAGATGCATCTTCAATATAAATATCAGTTTCTCCTAATTGACTCATTGCTTCATTAACTTTTTTCCAATCATTATGTTCTAGTTTACCAGTTTTAAGTTTATTCATTTCAATATTTCCAACTGATGATATCATTCTTAATGCTAATTGTTCAGCACCCATTTCCATATTAAAGATCGCAACCGGTTTTTTACTATTGATAGCAGAATTAATAGCTAAATTTAATCCAAAAGCCGTTTTACCCATTGCTGGTCTACCAGCAATAATAATAAGTTCATTTTCATGTAATCCACTAGTTAATTTATCAAAATTATAAAAACCAGTAGCAATACCAGTAATATCAGCTTTATTTTTAGCTAATCTTTCTAAATGCTCTTGGGTATTTCTGATTACTTCACCAATAGTTTTAAATTCCCCAGCTTTTCTTTGTTTAGTTACTGAAAAGATTTTCTTTTCGGCATCATCGATTAAATCATTAGTATCTTCTTCTTCATTATAAGCATTACTTGATATTTGATTAGTTACTTCAATTAATTTTCTTCTTAAAGCTTTTTCTCTTACTATATCAATATAATAATCGATATTAGCAGCAGTTATTACCGAATCAATTACTTCACTTAAATATTCTATTCCTCCAATTGATTCAATACTGCCTTTTTTTTCTATTTCATTTTTAACAGTTGCTGAGTCCAAAGGAATTTTATTTTGATGTAAATCATAAATAGCTTCAAAGATTCGGCGATTTGGAACACTTAAAAACATTTCAGGAGTGATTTCTTCACATACTTTATCAAAAGCATAATTAGTTAAAAATGAACTTCCTAATATCGCCATTTCGGCTTCTAAATTTTGAGGAACTTTTCTTTCAATCATCTTATACCTCTTCTAATAATATCTTAGCTTGAGCATTAACTTTTTTATGTAAATTAATATCTATTAAATGAACACCTAAAGTATCAATTGGATTTTTGATATTAATACTTTTTTTATCTATAATAATATTATTTTCAGCTAGTTTCTCAACTATTTGTTTTGAAGAAATAGAGCCAAATAATTTACCTTCTTTACCTACTTTTACTTTAAATTTAAATTCTTTATCTTCAATTTGCTTTTTGATTATTTTTAATTTCTCAATTAATTTTTCTTCTTCTTCTTTTCTCATATTTAAGTTATTTTCTAAATGAGTTTTACTACCAGAAGTATATTTTATAGCATAACCATTTTTAATTAAAAAGTTTAGAGCATATCCATCACTTACTTCAATTATTTCATCTTTTTTGCCTTGTTTTTTAACATCTTTTAATAAAATTACTTTCATTAGAAAAACCTCCATAATCAATTTGTATTATAACAAATTTACATCAAAAAAGATACTTTATATAAAATAAGATTATATAAAGTATTAAAGAATAAAAAACAATAGAACAACAAAAGCAATCAAAATACATTACCACTCTTATTAGGTATAACTATGTCACTTCAATTAGTTAGTCTTCTTTCTTTTTAAAAAAGTAACAAAGAAAATAATATTTTAGTATTTTTAATGTGTCTTCTCAATCTTAAAATTACGGCTTATTTTTTCACATACCTTTTCTTTATTTCAAATACTACTTATTGCTACCTAAATTTATTTTAGATTATGAGAGTCGATATTGCTATTCCGGTGCAACCACGATATATGGGTCACTACTCATTCCTGTTCCAGTTGTCGGAGTCTCGGAGTCTATTGAAATTACCGGTCTGACCGAATAGGTACCATCCACATCGCCACTGCTCAAGTGCCCAGTCGAGTACATGCTATATGGTAATATAGGTACTGCATATGCAACATATCATAGAATTTATACAATTAAAATGCCCAATTTGAAATGTGGATTACAAAATGATCGATATTTGGGAAGATACTTATATTACTGATTTATTCAAAAGTGATATCCATTGTTCCGCCTGCTCCTGTTATTGTTACTGATGTTTCTGAACCAAATATACTAGCTTCGAAAAATGCAAAACTAAGACCTAATAACAGTAAAAATAAAGTAATATATATTAATTTTTTTAAAAATTTATTGATTTTTTTTATCCTGCCCATATTATTTCCTTTACTATCTATATTAAAAATAGTATATCAAAGTAATATTTAACATTCAATAAAGTTGTCATTTTTTGGAAATTAATAA
>JAQVZB010000038.1 GCA_029004695.1 Bacilli bacterium
AACATTTTTTTATATAATTAATTGCTAAAGTAGCTGCTATTGTTCCATCATTAGTTGCAGTAGTAAGTTGTCTTACTTCTTTTGTACGACAATCACCTGCTACAAAAATTCCGTTTCTTTCCGTATAACAATTATCACTAACTATATATTCAGCTTCATCAATATCTAAAAAATTAACAATAAACTTAGTATCAGGTATCATTCCAATAGATTCAAATATACCATCCACTTTAATTATTTTAATATCATTTTTCACTTTAACTTTTATTTCCTCTAAGTTTTCATTACCGATAAATTCTTCAACTTCAGCATTACATATTACTTCAATATTAGGTTTTAATTTTATTTTTTGAGCCGAATCATATTCACAAGTTAGTTTATCAAGTAATTGAATTAAATAAACTTTAGTAGCTAAATCAGATAATGTTAAAGCACTAGCTACAGCTGAATTACCTCCACCGATGACAGCAACTGTCTTATCTTTATAAAATGCTGCATCACATGAGGTACAAAAATGAATTCCTTTACCAATAAATTTTTTTTCACTTTCAGTTCCTAATTGGCGATATTTAGCACCAGTTGCCACTATAATAGCATTACATTCATATTCATTATCTTGCGTAATTACTTTTTTAATTTTACCATCAACAATTTTTGTTACCGTATCAAATTCAAATTCTGCCCCCGCTTTTAACACTTGATCATACATATTAATTGATAGTTCTCCCCCACTAATTTTAATAAATCCAGGATAATTTTCAACTAATGAAGTTGTTGAAATTTGACCACCTATACTTTCTTTTTCTAAAATTAAGGTTTTAAGTCCTGCTCTTGCAGTATAAATAGCTGCCGTCATTCCCGCTGGGCCGCCGCCAATTATTATAATGTCATACATATTTATTCTCCTATTTGTTTTCTATATATTTTTTGATATCTGATATATTATTAATATGCTCAACTTCACAATTTTTTATTATAATTAAAGTCGGAGCTTTTTTAACATTAAATTCTTTTGTTAATTCTACTTTTTCTTCAGCATCAATATATTTATATTTAATGTTTTCTTTATCTAATAGTTTAATTATAGCTTTACAATTAGGACAAGTTTTAGTACCAAATAAATATAATCCATCTTTAAGTTTTATTTCTTTTTTTCCGTCTATTTCATAAGCTTTTCTCATTTTATATTCTTTAGCTTTACCATCATTCCAATTTTTAACTGGACGATAATATCCCGTAATACGACTATAAACTTCAGTTTCTTCTCCACATATTTCACAATTCATAACTTCACCGTTAAAGTAACCATGATTTTTACAAACTGAATATATTGGGCTTAAAGTATAATATGGTAATTTATGATTTTCAGATATTTTTTTAACTAAAGATGCTGCTGATTTCCAATCCGGTAATCTTTCTCCTAAAAAGGCATGAAATACAGTACCAGATGTATATAAGGTTTGTAATTCATCTTGAATTTCTAATGCTTCAAATATATCTTCAGTATATCCCACTGGTAAGTGAGAGCTATTAGTATAATAAGGAGCATCATCGTCTGATGCCGTAATAATATTAGGATATAATTCTTTATCTTTTTTAGCAAATCTATAAGTTGTTGATTCAGCTGGAGTAGCTTCCAAATTATATAAATCGCTATATTCTTCTTGATAATCCGATAATTTTTCTCTCATAAAATTCAATACTTCTTTAGTAAATTTTTGAGCTTTTTCATGAGTTAAATCTTCTTTAATCCAATTAACGTTTAATGAAGCTTCATTCATTCCTATTAAACCAATAGTTGAAAAATGATGTTCAAATGTTCCTAAATATCTTTTAGTATATGGATATAAGCCTTCACTTAATAATTTACTTAAAACATTTCTTTTTACTTTAAGAGAACGAGCAGAAATGTTCATTAATTTTTCTAATCTTTCATAAAAATCTTTTTCATCTTGTGCAAGATATGCAATTCTTGGCATATTGATAGTTACTACCCCAATTGATCCAGTTGATTCTCCGCTTCCAAAAAATCCTCCTGATTTCTTTCTTAATTCTCTTAAATCAAGTCTTAAACGACAACACATACTTCTAACATCACTTGGTTCCATATCACTATTAATATAATTAGAAAAATAAGGAGTTCCATATTTAGCTGTCATTTCAAATAATAATTTATTATTTTCAGTTTCTGACCAATCAAAATCTTTAGTTATTGAATATGTTGGAATTGGATATTGAAATCCTCTGCCATTAGCATCACCTTCAATCATAATTTCAATAAAGGCTTTATTAATCATATCCATTTCTTTTTGACAATCCTTATATTTAAAATCTAGTTCTTTTCCACCAACAATTGCATTTAATTCAGCCATATCTTTAGGAACATTCCAATCTAAGGTGATATTCGTAAAAGGTGCTTGAGTTCCCCATCTACTTGGGGTATTAACTCCATAAATAAATGATTGTAAAGCTTGCTTAACATCCTTATACGATAATTTATCGGCTTTAACAAATGGAGCTAAATAAGTATCAAATGAAGAAAACGCTTGTGCTCCAGCCCATTCATTTTGCATAATACCTAAAAAGTTAACCATTTGATTACATAAAGTACTTAAATGTTTTGATGGGGATGATGTGATTTTACCCGGTACACCACCTAAACCTTCATTTATTAATTGTTTTAAACTCCATCCCGCACAATATCCTGTTAACATTGATAAATCATGAATATGAATATCACAATTACGATGGGCATCAGCTATTTCTTTATCATAAACTTCTGATAACCAGTAATTAGCTGTAATTGCTCCAGAATTACTTAATATTAATCCCCCTACTGAATAAGTTACCGTTGAATTTTCTTTAACTCGCCAATCGGTAACATTAACATAACTATTTATTACATCGGCATAATCTAAAGCTGTTGATTTTATTGCTCTTTGATTTTCTCTTATTTTACGATATAAAATATAAGCTTTAGCAACATTACTATATCCAGCTTTGGATAATACTACTTCAACACTATCTTGAATATCTTCAACATTAATAATATTATTTTTAACTTTAGGTTCAAAATCTGCTGTTACTTTTAAAGCTAAAAAATCAATTACATTTTCATCATATTTGGTATTTTCAGCATCAAAGGCTTTCTTTATTACCGCTGATATTCTATTAATATCAAACACTATTATTTTTCCATCTCTTTTTCTTACTTTATACATCTTAATACTTCCTCCCATTTGTATAAATTATATCCCTCTAATAAAAACATTAGAGTATTTTTCTTTTAATTTATGTTCTATATTTTTTAATTCTTCTTTACTAAATCCAGTTATTTTTTTGTTTAAAACATCAGGACTATCCACAAAATTTTGTAAATAATATTTGCTTTTTTTATTTATTAACTGACATATATTCTCAATTGATTTTAAATCATGAAACTCTTTAACTATCGTTGTCCTAAATTCATATTCAATATTAGAACTTTCTAATAATTTAATACTCATCTTTACACTATCATAATCAAACTTTTTAAATCCAGTTATAAATGAATAATGATCTTTATCATGTTTAATATCCATAGCAACATAATCTACTAAACCCTCATCTAATAATTCTTTTAATTTTTCATTATAACTACCATTAGTATCTAGTTTAATTTTAAATCCCATATCTTTAACTTTTTTAATAAAAAATTTAATATCTTTTTGGAGAAGAGCTTCTCCTCCTGAGATAACTACTCCGTCTAATATCTTTTTTCTTTTTTCTAAAAACTCAAATATCTTTTTTTCATTAAGACACTCTTTATCAAAAGATATTAAACTCGAATTATGACAATAATTACACTTAAAATTACATCCTTGGGTAAATATAACACAAGCCACCATACCAGGATAATCACTTAAACTTAATTTTTCTAATCCAACTATATTCATGGTTTACCTTCACTTCTTTTAATACTGAATTTCATAAAACCGATATCTTCTTCAATCATATTTAAAATCATATTTTCAAATTTTTTATAACTAATATTTTTAGGAACAATTATTTCATTAAAACATCCTCCTAAAAATAATTTTTGAATATTAGCTATTTTTTTACATTCATTTTTTAATATCTTTAAGTTTTGAATTAAGTCATAACTAGAATTTTCTGTTACTCCTTCAATAATTCCATAAACCGTTTTATCTAGAGCAAGAAATTCCCTTCTTGACTTCATATTAAAAGGTTCACAAATATAAAAATTAAGTTTAGTTTCACTCATATATTCATTACATTTTTTATTTAAAAATTTTAAGATATCGCAAATTAATTTATAATGATTAACTTCATTTTTTTCTAACGTTATTATTGCTTCTTTTAAACCATTAATACCTATCATTAAATCGCCATTTTTTATAACTTTTCTTATTTTTTGCATTCCTTCTAACTTTTCATCATCCAAGATATTATTATTAAATAATATATGATAGTTTTCTTTATTTTTATTACCAATTGTTTCAAAAGATAATAATAAATTATTTTTAACTAAATCAAGAACATCATTTAATTCTTTATAAAACTTTTGCATTGGCTTATCTTTATTTTCTAATGCTATTCTACTTATATTAATAGATGTTGTTGCAACAATCATTCTTCCAATTGATTCTCGAAAACTAGAATTATAATTTTCAAATATTCTTGTTCCATCAGCAAAATACTCTACTTCATTTAAATCTTTATTATATGAATTTTCAATAAAGGTAGTAATTACATCCTCACCTTTTAAAATAAGTTCATGAATTTTATTTAAGTATTTTCGATTTTGACCATTTACTTTAAAAATTATTTTTAAATTCTTAAAATTTTTTTCTGAAGATATAATGTCTAAAATCATCTCATTTATTATATTACCAATATTACTTTTATTAGTTCCAAAACTTATACTTGTTTGTTTAATTAAATCTAAATTTTTAAATAAACTTTTAAGTTGTTTTTTTAATATTTTTTTAGTTGTATCTATTGCATCTTCATTACTTTGTTTTATGATATTAATAACTGCTTTATTATTAATAAATTCAGTAAATAAACTAATGTTAAAAGTATCTTCTTTATCAATTAAATCATTTATTTTTTTAAGATTAATATATTCTAAAAATCCAGTTACATTTAAATATTTATAAATATATTCTTTCAAATATAATTTATAATTTATAATAAAATAATTTTCAAATAAATAATCTAATCCCGGAACATTAATTTCACCGTGAATCTCATCTTTAAACGTTAATATTAAACTTCCTATATCAACATCAATATTTTTAACATACTCGCCTAACTTTAAATGAGTATTAGAAACCATTCCTAAAGAAAAATAATTTAAATCATTAATATAAATATATCCTTCTTCATGAGCTCTTAAAAATTTATTATCAACTAAATAAGATTTAGTAAACTCACTTGCAACTGTCATACCATATTTTAATAAAATATCTTTCACTTTATAATTATTATCATTTGTAAAAGTATCATCTTCAGCTATCTTTTCCATTGCTTTAACAAATTTATGTTGTTGCTTAATCGTAAAAACTTTTCTCGAAGCAGCTCTTTTTTGACGATATTGATGAAAAGATTGATATATATTAAAATGTTTTTCTTCTTTTAATTTGGTTTCAATTATATCTTGAATATCTTCAACATTAATAGTTTTACGACCGATATAATTTTGTTCAATATATATAAGAACATCATCATATACTTTATTAATATTTTTTTCATCATAATTTTCATATATACTATCAAAGGCGTGTTTTATTGCTACAGCTATTTTATAACCGTTAAAATTAACACGTTGACCACTTCTTTTAACTACAACAAGTTCTTCAAAAACATCTTTTTCCATAATCAAACCTTTATATCTTTCTTACTTACTTTCATATTAAGTTTAACAATAATAAAATTCTTAGTCAATGTTTTTTTTGTATATTTTTTATTTTTTTAAAAATGTGCAAAATTATTTTTGATAAAAAATCAGCAAAAAAAACATTGCGACTGAATATAACCTTTTAAGAAAAGTGTCTGCATAAAAAAAAGAAAAATAATTTTATTTTTCTTTTTCAAAAATATTTACACTAATTTAACATTACCTATTAGTAAAAGTAATAATGTTAAAGATAAATAATAACCAAATGGTAACTACGGCATTTAATTTAAATCTACTACACTCATATATCGCAACTCCTGTATCAGCAACATTAACAATTAAACCTTCTATTGATGATGGAGATTTTAAACCTAAGGGAAACATATGAGTTTCAATGGCATTTATCTCTTTTTCATTTAAATCGAAATATTTTTGAGCATTTCGAGAAGCTATTTTAGGATGCATTTTACCTCTATTCATTGATTTAATATCTTCCAAATCATAATCAGTAAAAAAATCATGTAATAAAGCTGCTCTAGTAGCAGATACATAATCTAAATTTAACTTTTTAGTTAAAGAATAAGTTTTTTTGGCAACATTAAGTGAATGTTCATATCTAGTAATACCGTGATGATTTTGTACCATCAAGCCTTTATACTTATCATTAATTATAATTTCTTTTGCTATATCTTCAAAGCTTAAATAGCTTTTTTCTAACATATTAACACCTCAAGACTTATTCATTATAGCATAATTTATATTAATTTTATAGTATTATTATATGAAGTATATATTTATATTATAATTATATTTGCTATATAAAAAATATTTTTTAGATATTATACAAAAATACTGGATTTTAAATTGAAAAACCCAATATAAAGTCCAATATATATTTTGCTTTTTATTTAGTTTAGATAATAATTTCTAAGAATTTATTTATTGAACTATATATGGATCAGATGATGTGCCTGTATCTGTAAACAAAATATTTGGTTCTATATTTATAACACCACGCAAGGCAGAAGAATAGGAACAGTTTTTAGTTATTAATTTTCCTTCATGCCATAATCATTTTCCATTTTATACATTAAATTATCAGTACTTCCATTTATATTATCAAAAGTTCCTACTGGTGCTTCAGTTATTGATGATATTCCATCATAAGTATTTATAAGAATATCTGTTAAAAGTTCATTAGTTACAACTTTTCCTTTTTTTATTTGATATAAGCATTAAATGATTTACTTTAATCAAAACATTGATCTCCACCATTAACTGGGAAAAATAATTCTAAAGTATAACTATGGATTTTTTCCCCGCTTGTTGGCCCAGTAAAAATACCACTTCCAAGTAAAATACTTCTTGCTCCACTTCCGATATCTTTCATAGTTGTTATTGATGGAATTACTATTCCATTACTTCCCGTATTATTGAAGTTAATTTATATTATAATCCATTATTTCATTAGTATTATTGGTACCCGTTATAGTGAAATTTTTAGTTGCAAATGCTGTTGCTGATGGCGAAAAAGAAGTTACAGTAATTTCATCGCCTCCATCATATTGCATTTGCATTATTCCTGAATCTGATTCGATAGTAATACTAGTTTCTGCGCCATTTATATGAGCTAAAAAATATGCAAAAGAAATATTAAATAAAATTATACCTATTGAATAGACAATATAAGTAATATAATCCTCTTTTTTTAAAAACACTTCACACCCTACAATAAGTATATTGTTTACGCTTTTAAATTGCAAGATGCATTGTCATAATATCGGCAATATTTGCCATTTGTTTTATTTGAGAAAAAAATTAATAAAAAAAAGCAAGTAAACTTGCTTTATTAAAATTTATTTTACTTGACGATAATCTATTTTGCCAACTTTAGTCATTGGTAATGTTTCTCGATATTCAATTGATACTGGTAAAGAGTATTTAGCTATATTTTGTTTACAATATAAATTAATATCTTCATCGATTTCTTCAGTTAAAGTATACTGTGGTTTTAATACAATAAAAGCTTTTGCTACTTCTCCCTTATATGGATGCGATTCGCCAACAACAATCGAAGTTAAAACTTTAGGATGTTTATTTATTATCGCTTCAACATAATTAGGATAAATATTATAACCCGAAGATATTATAATTCTTTTTAATCTTGATTTAAAAAATATCATTCCCGTTTTATCCATACTTCCTATATCACCAGTATGAAGCCATATTTTACCATCTTTATGTTTTTTTAACTGCATTTTTGTTTCTTCTTCATCATCTAAATAACCTAGCATTACAGCAGGACTATGTAAACAAATTTCACCATCCTGGTCATAATAAATATTTTCTGTTGTTCCTATTTTTACAATTTTAACAAAATTATCTGGAGCTGGAACTCCAATACTTCCAGGAATAAAATGACCAATCGGAGTTGCAATAGTTGAAGCTACACATTCAGTCATTCCCCATCCAACTTGGATTTCTGTTTTCGACCCATACTTTTTAATAAATTCGTTTACTCTTTTTTGTAATTCTGGAGTTAAAGTATCTCCACCACATACTGCAGCAGTAATCCCTTCAAGTGCTCCTTCTTTAAATTCAGTTTGAAGTAAAGCTTCATATAAAGTAGGAACACCAGCAATAAAATTAGGTTTATAAGTTTTTATTAATTTTGCAAAACTTGATGCTGAAAACTTTGGAATAATAATAGTTTTCATTCCTGCCGTAAAAGCTGTATGAAAACATATTCCTAAACCAAAGCCATGAAAAATAGGCATAATTGATAAAATACTTTGACCGGGATCAGTTCCACTACACATAATTCGATTCTGAAGAGCTATCGCGTTAAAGCTTTTACTAGATAACATTATTCCTTTTGGAGTTCCAGTTGTTCCTCCACTATATAAAATCACTGCCAGATCTTCATCAGTTTTATTGCTTTTCTTTAATTCAATAATATTTCTACTTTCATAAATAAAATTTTTCCATGATATAACATTTGTTTTTTTATTTTTAACTTTTATTTTATGTCCACTAGTTATAAAATAACCAGCTGAAGTTATTAAATTCATGCTGTCACTTGCTTTAGCTAAAATTATCTTTTTTAAATTAACATTATTCTCTATATTACTTAATTTTTCATAAACAAAATCCATTGTTAATATATATTCACTTTTCGCTTTTTTTAAATAAAACTCTAATTCTGCTTCACTAGATAAAGGATGGGTCATATTTGCAATAGCTCCGATTAAATTTAAAGCATATACAGCAATTATTCCTTCAGGAACATTTGGCATACATATAGTAACCTTATCATTTTCCTTTACCCCTATTTTTTGGAATGATTTAGCACATCTTTTTATTTTTTCAACAAACTCTTGATAAGTACAATTCTTTCCAAAGTATTCATAAGCATAATAAAGTGGATATTTTTCAGCTGTTGATTCAATTATTTCATATAATGTTAATTTAGGATAAACTAAATTTTTAGGAATATTTAATTTTTCATAATACTTAAACCAAGGAGCACTATCAAAATGTTCGTAATGTATTTGATAAGCATTTTTTTTAATTGTATTTTTTATATTTTTGATATTAATTTTCATTTTTTACCTCTTTACACTATTATATTTTAACACAAAATTAATAAAAAGTATTATGCAAAAAAGAAATAAAGAAATTAATTTAAAAAAAGATACTAAAATAATAAATTATCGTTTATAATAATAAAAGTTTAAGGAGGATTTTCTGATGAAAAATAATAACTATAAAGTATCAAGAAAAAGCATTTTTGTTGGTGAATTAGTAATGGCATATGATATATATCGATATAAAGGACTTGACAACCTTTTTCAAACTAAACCAGGAGAATTAGCAATTAGTTGTTGGGATTCTTATCGAACTATGTTATTCACTTTTCATTCAGATATGAAATCTAACGACTTATTATATAAAACTAAACCTTATCCGGTACTTAATTTATCAAATGATGAAATGTGTTTAACTTTAGAAAATGAAAGTCTAGTTATTCAAAATGCCTGTAACCTTAATTTATTATTAAAATATTTTAATTATAAAAAAGAATTAACTTATAGAGATATTATAAACATTAGAAAGATCTTTTTTAGTGGAAGGTTTGCCCAAGATAATTGTGAATTATTTGGATATAAAGAAACCAAACCAGAAGAAAAAATTTATTATCGACATGGAATCCCAGTAGTTGATCCGAAATTATTAAAAAAATATATCAAACAAGAAAGACATTTACAAGAAGCTGGATATCGAATATTTACTCCGATTAATGAAAATATTCTTCCGAGAGAATACTGGGATGTCTTAGATGACTTAGGAGACATTATTTACCCTGATAAACTATTTAATCTTGAGGATAAAACTGATGCTTTTATCCCTCATAAAAAAGAAGGCCAGGTAAAGAGATTAAAAAGATTTTAAAAGATGATTATTTAATAATCATCTTTC
>JAQVZB010000039.1 GCA_029004695.1 Bacilli bacterium
TTGTTATAATCTAAAAGACACATAAGTGCACCTCCAATGTTTTCTATTTCAATTAACATTGTATCATGGTACACATTATGTGTCTTTTTTTTGTCCTTTTCGGACACTTACTTTTTCAATTTATAAATTTAAACTAAAATCAATTACATAAACCATTTTGATTAGATATTTAAAATAAATATTTTTTATAAATTTGAGCTTGCTCCTTGTTGTCACCTGAAGTTTTCAGGTGACTGTTACAAAGCTTGAGTGTCAACAATTATATTACGGAACCACCACAATATATGGATCATTACTCGTTCCTGTTCCAGTTACTTGTGTCTCAGAGTGAATTGAAACTCCCGGCCTGACCCCGAGGACGCTGCTCACGTAGTAGTTGCCCAGACTCCCCGATGAGACCACGCCCCACACGCGCGCATCGCCACTAGAATACAAGTACGACGAGAAAGACCACCAAACCTGGTTGGTATATAAATGATTTGTTGAATTTGCTATTCCTTGTTTTAATCCAGCTAAGGCTATCTCATCAGCGGTTATTAATCCGACTGGATAAGTTAAAGCTCCATTTCCGATGATTGTATCACTTACCGTGAATCTATCATTTTTAAGTCCACATTTTAAATTAGGATTTTTAGTAGTATATAATCTATAATATGCTGCGTAATGAGTTGCACTAGTTCCAAAACCTGTTCCAGTTACTGCTCCCCCTACTTCACTTTGAAGTTGTCTATCGTTACAAAATAAGGTATCTGATATATATTCTTCATACTCAGTATTTAATATATTATTACTATACCATGTATCTAAATAGGTTTTTATCGTGCTACTTGTTTCATTTGTTGTAGCCTGAGTTCTTGATGTTGAAGCTACTCCTGCTGCTCCTCCATACATATATCCTACATACTTAGCATCGTTATTATTTGTATTGAAAGCTGATGTCCCAATTTGAGTAGTTGTTCCAGTTGAATTTATAGTGCAACTATTGTCCGGGCAGGTTCCATTATAGATTAATCTTACACTTCCATCGCCATTAATACGTACTATCTTCCATTGATGATTAGCAAATATTAGATTATTAGGAACATAGTCTTTCGCTCCTCTAAAATAATAGCTATCCCCATAATCATCTTTCATTTTATACATTAAATTATCAGTTGTGCCACTTACGCTAGCAAATGTTTCAGCTGGTGCTTCAGTTATATTATCTTTTCCACCATATTGTGCTAATATTTTATTTCCTAAACTGGTTTCTTCTTGAACTATATATGGGCTTGATGGTGTACCTGTTCCCACTATTTTAGTATTAGACTTTAAATTTACTCCCGGCCTGACCCCGAAGACGTTGTTCACGCCGCTGTTGCTCAGACCCCCCGAAGAGTTCACGCGCCACACACACGCATCGCCACTAGAAATCATGCAGTACGGCGAGAAAGACCACCAAACCTGGTTGGTATATAAATAATTTGTTGAATTTGCTATTCCTTGTTTTAATCCAGCCAATGCTGTTTCATCAGCTGTTATTAATCCGACTGGATAAGTTAAAGCTCCATTTCCGATGGTTGTATCACTTACTGTGTATCGATCATTTTTAAGTCCACATTTTAAATCGGGATTTTTAGTAGTATATAATCTATAATATGAAGCATAATATGTTTCACTTGTACCAAAACCCGTTCCAGTTGCTGCTCCTCCTACTTCGCTTTCTAATTGACGATCATTACAAAATAAGGTATCTGATATATATTGTTCATACTCAGTATTTAATATATTATTACTATACCAATTATCTAAATAAGTTTTCATGGTACTGTTTGTTTCATTAGTTGTTGCTTGTGTTCTTGATGTTGAAGCTACTCCTGCTGTTCCTCCATACATATATCCAATATATTTATTATCATCATAATTGGTGTTAAAAGCTGATGTTCCAATTTGAGTAGTTGTTCCAGTTGAATTTATAGTGCAACTATTGTCCGGGCAGGTTCCATTGTAAATCAATCTAATTGAACCATCACCATTGATACGAACTATCTTCCACTGAAAACCCCCAAAGATAATATTATTATTGACATAATCTTTTGCTCCTCTTAAATAATAACTCATGCCATAATCATCTTCCATTTTATACATTAAATTATCGGTACTACCGTTTATATTATCAAATGTTCCGGCTGGTGCTGAAGTTATTGATGAAGCTTCTCCATAATCATCAAATATTGCATCAGTTAAATATTCATTAGATGCTCCGATTCCTTCTAATATTTCTATATGAGCATTAAAAGACTTGCTTTGGTCAAAACTTTGATCTCCACCAGTAACTGGGAAAAATAATTCTAAAGTATAACTATGAATTTTTTCCCCGCTTGTTGGTCCTACAAAGAATCCGTTTCCAAGAAAAATTTCTCTTGCTCCACTTCCAATATCTTTCATAGTTGTTATTGATGATGCTACTTCTCCATTACTACCAGTATTAGTTGATGTTAATTTATATTTTAATGAACCAAATGAAAAAGTATTAGTTTCCATTACTAAATTTATATTATAATCCATTTTTTCATTAGTATTATTGTTACCCGTTATAGTGAAATTTTTAGTTGCAAATGCTGTTGCTGATGGCGAAAAAGAAGTTACAGTAATTTCATCTCCTCCATCATATTGCATTTGCATTATTCCTGAATCTGCTTCGATAGTAGTACTAGTTTCTGCGCCATTTATATGAGCTAAAAAATAGGCAAAAGAAAAATTAAATAAAATTATACATATTGTAATAGACAATATAAGTAATAAAAACCTCTTTTTTTTCAAAATACTTCACATCCTACAATAAGTATATTATTTATACTTTCAAATTGCAAGACGTAACATCGTAATAATACTAAGTGCATTCGGTTTTTTTATTAAATAAAAAACGAGATAAATATTATCTAGTCCTTTATATTATATTTTTTATTAAATTTTTCTACTGCTCCAGTTTTTTTATGTGCTCCAGCTTTATTGGTATAAAAAGGATGACATAAACTACATGTTTCCATGGTATGTTCTTTTTTATTAGATAAAGTTTCGAATGAAGCCCCACAAGCACATTTTATAGTGCATTTTTTCATTTCTGGGTGGATACCTTTTTTCATTAATATTCTCCTTCCGCCATAGCTATTTTTTAGCTATAGAAATTCGCTTTGTTTATTATATCATAAAATTTATAATATGGTATATTTTTATTTATTCTTCAATAATTTTAACGCTAGCTCCTACTTTCGATAACTTTTCGACAATATTTTCATATCCTCTAAGAATATGTTCAATATTTGATATAACAGTAGTACCTTCTGCTATCATTCCCGCAACTAACATAGCTGCTCCTGCTCTTAAATCTGTTGCTTCAACTCTTCTTCCTTTAAGAGGAGTTTTACCAGTTATTATAGCACTTCGATCAAATAATCTTATATTAGCTCCCATAGCATTTAAATGTTTAATATGACGCATTCTATTTTCATAAATGGTTTCTTCAAAAAAAGATTCTCCATCACATTGCGTCAATAATGCACTCATTGGTTGACCTAAATCTGTCGGAAAACCTGGGTACACTAAAGTCTTAACATTGACAGCTTTTAATTTTTTTACTTTATTTATATTAATAGTTGAGCCTTTTATTTCTAAATTACATCCGGTTTCTTTTAATTTAGTAATAACTGAACCTAAATGTTCTTTAACAATTCCTTCAATAACTAAATTTTTACCTAATAATGATCCAATCATTAAATAGGTTCCAGCTTCAATTCGATCAGGTATTACTTCTACTATTCCGTCACCTAGTTTATCTACACCTTCGATGGTTATTTCACTTGTACCAGCTCCATATATTTTGGCTCCCATTGAAGATAAAAATGAAGCTACATTTACTATTTCCGGTTCTTTAGCAGCATTATATATATGAGTAGTACCTTTAGCTTTAGTTGCAGCTAATATTAAATTGATAGTTGCTCCAACACTTGCTATATCTAAAAAAATATCTGTTCCAGTTAATTTTTTAGCTGTTATTATATATTTATTATCTTCTATCTTTGTTGTTGCTCCTAATTTATTAAAACCATTTATATGTAAATCAATTGGTCTTGCTCCAATTGAGCAACCTCCTGGATATGATATTTCTGAATGGTTATATTTAGATAATAATGCTCCCATAAAGTAATATGAAGCTCTTAGTTTTGTGGCGTGTTCTTCTGGTATTTCAGCATTTATGGAATTTTTGTTATCAATAAATAAAGTTTCATTTTCAAATTTTACATTTACTTTTAATATTTTAAGCATATCAATTAACCGATGAACATCGCTTATATTAGGAACATTATATATAGTACATTTACCATCACTTAAAATAGCAGCGGGAATTAATGCTACAACACTATTTTTTGCTCCACTTATTTTTATTTTTCCGGTTAACTCACGTTTTCCTTCAATAATTAATTTTTTCATTTTTACACATCTTTCTTAATGTCTCTGTAAATTTAATATATATATTATTATTTAGATTGTCAATTAATTAGTGAAAAATATTCCATTATCTTTACAATTGCTAAAGTAAATAATATAAATGCCGCAATATAGGGAGCTTTATTTTCAAATTTGTTAGCACATAACTCACCAATAAATAATCCCCCAAAACTAATTATTCCGCTACATAAAGCAAAAGTTATAATAGATAATAAAATATTATTTGTAATTGCAATCAAACCTAAACCAATGGAAAAGCTATCAAAACTTACTCCAAGAGCTAATATAAAAATAGTAAATATATTATAAGTTAAAATTTTTTTATCTTCTTTTTTTTCAAAGAGAATTAATATTCCTACGATTAATAATATTAAAATTACAAAAATATCTGGATTTATGTTTAAATTATAAATTATATTTGTCCCAATAATCACTCCTAGTAATGGCATGATAAAGTGCATTATTCCAATTATTATTGAAATTTTTATTTTATCGATATTACGAATTTTATTTATACCAATACTTAAAGCTAAAGAAAAAGCATCCATACTTAAAGCTAGCCCTATTAAAAATATACTTAACATATATCACCAGTTAAGTATATTATTTAAAACGATTAATTATTCTTGATACATATAATTGATACTCGACATCACTAGAATTAGGATTTTCTTCAAGTAAACAAAGAGGAGGAAATAATACACACCACCAATTATCACCATTACCTTTGCCTAAAGTTATAACTAAAGATTCATAATCTCCTTCATTATAGACAATCCCTTTAAATATTTTTTTAGGAAAAAAATTGAAACCAAATTTTACATCATAATCTAAATTTTGTTCTCCTATTGTATTAGCAATCATTTTATTAATAGTAGGTATATTTTCTTTTATTATTTCTTTAGTTTCATTAATATCTTTAGCATTTTCTAGTAGTGTTACTAATTCTTTTTCAACAGCTGTTTTTACTTTATTTTTAATAAGAAAGTCATCGACATTATTACTATTTGCAACTACTCTAAATCTTATTGAATTTTCTGGAATTATTACTACTTCATTAGCTTGTGACTTAGAATAAACTAATAATGTTATTACTATAGCCAATAAAATTAATCCTTTTTTCATATAAAAACACTACCTTTCAAAATAATAATGGGTAATGTTTATTTTTTTTATTCATTATATATAAATATATATCGATCTTTTCCAGCTAAATCTTTTTCGATTTTAATTTTACTATCTGAAAAGTATTCTTTTGCAAGGTTTTTTAATTCTCTACCTAAAGTTTCTTCTATCTCTAAAGCAATAAGAAATTTTTTATATAAAAATTCTTTTCCGATTTCAAATATCTTTTTATAATAAATTAAACCTGTTTCATCAGCATAAATAGCAATTTTAGGCTCATATTTTGTTGCCGGGTCTATTTTATCGCCCAACTTAATATAAGGCGGATTACTTACTAAAATATCATAATTATTAATCATATTATATTTAAAAACATCTTTTTGAATAAAATTAATTTTAACTTTATTAATTTTAGCATTCTTCTTAGCAAGTGTTAAGGCTTTTCTGCTTATATCGATGGCAGTTATTTCTAATGAAGGTACTTCCGATTTTAGAATTATACTTATACAACCTGAACCAGTTCCTATTTCTAATAATGACCCTTTATTTAAATTTAATTTATTGATATAATGTAGCGTTTTTTCAACTAAAGTTTCAGTTTCAAATCTTGGTATTAATACATTTTTATTTACACATATTTTTTTTCCATAAAAATCAACATTTCCAATTAAATATTGAATTGGATAATGATTTTTTATTTTCTTTATAACTGCTTCAATATCGACATATTTTGCTTTTAATAATTTTAAATCTTTTTCATTTAATTTATTTTTCATTTTGATTTTCCGTTTTTCTTTTTAAATCTTCAGTTATTAGAGCTTCTATAATTGGTTCAAGGTTGCCATTCATAATTCGATCTAATTCCATAATACTTAAATTAACCCGATGATCAGTCACTCTATTATTCGGATAATTATAAGTTCTAATTTTTTCAGAGCGATCTCCAGTTCCAATTTTATTTTTTCGATCAACATCACTAGCATTTTCTTTTTCACGAAGAGCTATATCATACAATTTTGCTTTTAATACTTTCATAGCTGCTTCTTTATTCTTAATTTGACTTCTTTCATTTTGACATGTTACAACTATTCCAGTAGGAATATGGGTTAAACGAACCGCTGAATCGGTGGTATTAACACCTTGACCACCTTTACCACTACTACGATAGACATCTACTCTTATATCTTCTTGTTTGATATCTAATTCAACATCTTCAGCTTCAGGCATAACAGCTACAGTTGCTGTAGAAGTATGAATTCTTCCTTGAGCTTCAGTTTCAGGCACTCTTTGAACACGATGAGCACCATTTTCGAATTTTAACTTCGAATAAACATTATTACCTTTAATGGAAAATTCTATTTGAGTAAATCCCCCACTGGAACCTTCTAAAGCATTATTTATTTCGATTTTCCAATTATTTAAATCAGCATATTTGGAATACATTCTAAATAAATCCCCAGCAAAAATATTAGCTTCATCGCCACCAGCTGCTCCTCTAATTTCCATAATAATATTTTTACCATCATTTTCATCTTTAGGAACTAATAATATTTCTAATTCTTTAATTAATTTTACTAATTTTAATTCTAATGTTTCGATTTCATTTTTAGCTATTTCTGCCATTTCAGAATCATTTATTAATAATTTTAATTCTTCGATTTCATTTTTTATTTTTTTAAATTCACGAAATTTAAATACAACTTCTTCTAAATTCATTTTTTCTTGATTTAATTTATTTAATTTTACATAATCATTCATTATATCTGGATTTAATAATTCAAAATTTAATTCATTATATTTTTTTTCAATAAATTCTAGTCTATTTATCATAACTTTTCCTTCTTTCTTTTTTAATTATATAAAGGAATAAGCTATAAATTTTCTTGATCCTCATCATCTAAGACGATTAAATCTTCTAAACCATCATCTTCATCATCATCAGGAGAATCATCTTCATCATAGTTTATTTCGGTATCTACTTCATCTTCATTTTCTATTTCAAGGTCTTCTTCTAAATTTATATCGATATCTTCTTCTTCATCATCTTCTAGCATTACTTTTGTATTATGATTAATTTTTAAATCCCAATATCCATTTTCAAGCATTATGAATCTTTTATCGGTTATTAATAATTCAAAAAAATCAGCAATACCATTAGTAAATTCTTCTTCGGGCAATTTCATTGCTTTAATTACAGCTTTAAATAATTCCTGAATTTTCATTTTCTTTTTACTTGATTCTAATATTAAATAAGCTACATCATCATATGACTTAGTATCAATTTCTTCTTGAGTTAATTTTATTTTCATTTTTCCTCCTATATTTTTAAATTATTATGTTTATTATTTACTTTTTGTTCATTTTTAAACACGTTTAATTTTATCATAATATATTATATTGTCAATATAATATTTTTGATTAATTAAAGTTCGATTTTTATTACGTTTTTTACATCTTTTTCACTATTAAGTTCATAATTAAAAATCCACTTATTTGTATGATTATAATAATTCATTTCTATTATTTCAATAGGAAATGTTTTTTTTTCTTTATTTAATGTAAAATATACTTTTTTATTCATAAAATCTAACTTAATTTTATAATCCAATTCTGATTTAATAATAGCTAAATTATTTTGATCAAAAAATACTTTATTTTTATCGATATTCATTTTTTTATTATTTTTATAGAATTCTATTTTTTTCATAATATCTCCATAAATATATTAGCATAAATATAATAAAATATTCCATAATAATAACGGTGAATAATGAAACCAATAAACTTTATAATAAAATTAACGACATTTTTATTTATATGCATAATTATATTAATATCAGGTTTATATATATATGCATATTTTTCTGATGAAATAACATTAAATACAACCAATAGAGTTCAAATATATGATTATAATAATGACATTGTGTATCAAGGAAGTGGTGATAGAAAATGGGTAAAATTAAATGACATTTCAGATTATGTAAAAGAAGCTATTGTTAGTGTTGAAGATAAAAACTTTTATAAACATAACGGTTTTGATTATTTAAGAATTATAAAATCTTTTTTTAATAATTTTAAAGAACAAAAAATAATAGCTGGTGCTTCTACTATTTCTATGCAATATGTAAAAAATATGTACTTAGATTTTAATCAAACATGGGAAAGAAAAATAGAAGAAGCATTTCTTACAATAAATTTAGAAACTCATTATACAAAAGATGAAATATTAGAAGGATACTTAAATACCATTAATTTTGGAAGAGGTAATTTTGGTATTGAAAGTGCTAGTCAGTATTATTTTAATAAAAAAAGCAGTGATTTAACCTTAGAAGAAGCTATTATTTTAGTAGGTATTCCCAGAAGTCCAGAAAATTATAATCCCATTAGTAATTATGACTTATCTGTTACTAGAGGTAAAAATGTAGCTAAAAGTATGATTAAAAATAAGTATATTACTAAAGAAGAATATGATAATTTATTTCAAAATCAAATAATTACCTATGGTAAAAAAGAAACTAACAATTTACTAACTTTTATGTATTACCATGATGCCGTTATGCAAGAATTAAATTCAATTAAAACCATTCCTAAATCATTAATTAAATATGGGGGTATAAAAATATATACTAACTTTAATATCGATATTCAAACTAAAATGGAAAAGGCAATAATGGAAAATATTACTGATATGGAAGTTCAAACAGCAAGTGTCGTAATTGATCCTAAAACTGGAGGTATAACTGCCTTATCTGGAGGAGTAGATTATTCGATTAGTCAATATAATAGAGCTAGTAAAGCTGAAAGACAAGTTGGTTCTATTATTAAACCTTTTCTTTATTATGCTGCCCTTGAAAATAATATGACTTCAGCATCAACTTTTAAAAGTGAAATTACTAGTTTTGTATTTGCTGATAATGAGACATATAGTCCAACTAATTATGCTAATTCCTATGCTAATAAAGAAATAACCATGGCAGCAGCAATGGCTTATTCAGATAATATTTATGCAGTTAAAACTCACTTATTTTTAGGCGAAAAAACCTTAGTTGATTCTTTAAAACTAGCTGGATTGGAAAAAAATATTAAAGCGAATCCTTCTTTAGCTTTAGGAGCTACCGAATTAAATATGCTTGATATAGCGCAAGCTTATAGTACAATTGCAAATTATGGAACCTATAACAAATTATTTTTTATTAATAGAGTTGAAGATTTAGAGGGAAATATATTATATGAACACAAATTAGAGCCCGATGAAGTATTAAATAAAGATTATGTTTATATCTTAAATGAAATGCTTACGACAACATATAATTCTAATTTTATTGATTACATGTCACCGACAGTTTATTCTTTAAACTCAAGAATAACAAAAAAATATGCTTTAAAAAGTGGTACTACTGATTATGATTACTGGTTTGTAGGCTATAATCCGAATTTATTAATGTTGGTTTGGAGTGGAAATGATAATAATAAAGTCGTTGATAAAAGTTATTCTAGTAAAATAAAATCAATTTGGTGTGATACTACTGAATTTGCATTAAAAGATATGGAAAATACTTGGTATGAACCAAGCGAAAATATTATTGCCCTTCCTCTTAATGCTATTACTGGAAAATATACAACTAATAATAAAAACACCACCTTATTTTATTTTAAAAAAGGTTCCGAACCAATCCAAGAATAAAAGAAGTTAATTTTTATTAACTTCT
>JAQVZB010000040.1 GCA_029004695.1 Bacilli bacterium
TTATATATGATTATATAATAAAAAATGATATCAAGGTAAAATCAATAACAATAGATAATGGACTTGAATTTAATGCCTTAGGAATATGTGCTAAAAGATTAGGAGTTAAACTATATAAATGTGACCCATATTGTTCATTTCAAGATATATTTAGATGATATATCATTTAATATTAATACAATGCCAAGAAAAATATTTGACTTTAAATGTGCATATGATATAGAATTAAATTATAATTAAGTGGTGCGGTTGAGATTACAATAAACAAAATTAGAAGTAAACTTCTAATTTGTTTTAAAAATCTAATAATTCGTAATCATTATTTTGATTAGTTATTTGGCTATCTTTAAGAGTGTTTTTTAAACCTAAATTAGTATCTGATCCTAAATCATCTTCTAAGTCAATTAATTTAAGTATTTCTTCGAAAGTAGTTTCGCCTTCAACTACTTTAGCAAGTCCATCTTGAAGCATTGTTATCGTACCGGAAGAGTAAACTAGTTTTCTTAATTTTTCTTTAGTTATATTTTGGGTAATAGCATCTTGGATCTCTTGATTAATTTTTAAAACTTCATGAATTGCAATTCGACCTCGATATCCAGCATTACATTCATTACAACCTACAGGAGTATAGATATTGTCAACCTCAATATTAAGGGCATCTTTAAATATTTTCTTTTCATATGTATTTGTAGGTCTGGAACCACGACATCTAGTACATAATTTTCGGGCTAATTTTTGGGATATAATTCCTGATATAGCTGAACCTAAAAGATATCTTTCAACATTCATATCAAGTAATCTTTCAATGGTATTTAAGGATGTATTAGTATGAATGGTTGAAAGTACTAAATGTCCAGTAATTGCTGCTCTTACTGCAATTCTTGCTGTTTCATCATCTCTTATTTCACCAATCATAATAATATCTGGATCTTGTCTTAAAATACTCCGAAGTACTGAAGCAAAATCGAGCCCAATTTCTGATATTACTTGGACTTGATTAATACCTTCGATATTCATTTCAATTGGATCTTCAACGGTAATAATATTTCGATCTTCAGTATTTAATACTTGTAATATAGCATAAACCGTAGTCGATTTACCAGTTCCGGTAGCTCCAGTTACTAAGATAATACCATTAGGATTACTTATAATGTCTTTTACTTTTTCTAAATTAGTATTATTAAAACCTAACTCTTCAATCCCGGCTGAGCTTTTACTATAATCTAAAATACGGATAACTATTTTTTCTCCTAAATTAGTTGGTAAACTAGATACACGTAAATCAACTTGTTTATTTTCTAAGTTATTTTTAATCGCACCATCTTGAGGAGTCCTGGATTCAGTAATATTCATACCGGCAATAATTTTTATTCTCGTAATCATATTTTTTTGAACATATAAAGGAACAATACTATAATCAAATAAACTACCGTCGATTCTAATTCTAATTTTTAAACCATCTTCATTGGGGTCAAAATGAATATCTGATGCTCCTTTTTTTATTGCGTCGATAATAATAGCATTAACTATTTCCGTAATAGGGGTTTCTTCATAATTGAACGTTACTAAATTAGTGTTTAGGCTAGCTAGCTGAACTTCATCTAATACAGCTGGTATTTCGCTAATATATTCTTCGCTCATAGAGTTACCTCCTATTTTATTCTTATACAATTATACTTCAAAATAGTCTATTAAGCAAGATTATCTTGATTATTAAATCAATTTAATATATACTTAATTTAAGTTTCGATTGATATTGAGGAGTACTATATTAATTATTTAATAGAGAGTTAGAGTGTGGTGGAATCTAATAATAATTATATAAGAAGGTTACAATGGAGAAAAAGCGTTAATATGCGTTAAATATTTGAGAATAACAATAGTTATAAAAATAAGGTGGTACCGCGAAAAATATTTCGCCCTTATATTTATAACTATTTTTTTTAAAAAGGATGTGGTTAGTATTTATAAAGAATTTGATGAATATGTAAATTCATTTAATTTTTTAGATAAAGGAATAAATCGAAAGATATCTCATAGTAAAAGAGTAGCAATATTAAATGCTAAACTAGCAATGGATTTAAAATGGTCATTTGATGATGTTAAATTAGCTAAACAAATTGGATTACTTCATGATATCGGAAGATTTGATGAATGGAAAAAATTTAAAAAATATGATCAAAATAAATTTGATCATGGAGAGCACGGAGTTAATATTCTTAAAAATAATAATTATTTAAATAAATTTAATTTACTTAAAAAAGAAGATAAAGATATTTTATATGAGGCTATTTATTATCATAATAAATATCAATTACCGAAAAAGGTTAATGATCATGCTAAATTAATAAGAGATGCTGATAAAATTGATATATTATATCTGCATACAATAGATGATGGACTTAATTCATATAATAATAATTTTAGCAACACGATATCAGCTAAAATTCACAAAGAATTTATGGAAGGAAAATCGATTTTAGTAGAAGATGTTAATACTTATGCTGAATTTATGGTTTTAACATTGGCTTTTATATATGATATTAATTATGAAGATTCACTTAAAATTATCAAAGAAAATAATTTTATTAATAAAATATATAATAAATTAGATAATAAAGAAATATACGAAGCATATTTTAATAAAATTAATAATTACATGGAAAAGAGGCTTAAAAATGTTAGATAAAAAATATGAAGCTAAAGAAAAAGAAGCAAAATGGATTAAATACTGGGAAGATAATCATATATATGAATTTAAAGATAATGGTAAAGAAGTATATTCTATTGATACACCCCCACCAACTGTAAGTGGTAAAATTCATATTGGGCATATCTTTTCTTATTCTCAAACTGAGATGCTAGCTCGATATAAAAGATTAAGAGGATTTAATATCTTTTATCCTTTTGGGTTTGATGATAACGGTTTACCTAGTGAAAAACTAGTAGAAAAAGAACGTGGAATAAAAGCTCATGAGATTTCTCGAGAAGAATTCAATAAATTATGTTATGAAACGACTGATAAATATGAAAAAGAATTTCGAAATTTATTTACGAAGATGGGAGTAAGTACTGATTGGAATTTAGTATATAAAACAGTTAATCCCTCAACGATTAAAATAAGTCAGTTATCTTTTTTAGATTTAGTAAATAAAAATAAAGTTTATCGAAGTAAAAGTCCAGCTTTATGGTGTAATGAATGTATGACGACGATAGCTCAAGCTGAACTTGAAACTAAATCATTAGAATCAACTTTTAATTATATAAAATTTATGACCACCGAAAATGAGGAATTTATAATTGCAACTACTAGACCAGAATTATTACCAGCAATAGTTGCAATATTTATAAATCCTAATGATAAAAAGAATCAATATTTAATAGGTAAAGAAGCTATAGTACCAATTGTCAATATTTCAGTTCCGATTTTAGCTGATGAAAAAGTAGATCAAGAAAAAGGTTCTGGAATTGTTATGTGCTGCACATTTGGTGATCAAACCGATATCGAGTGGTGGAATAAATATAAATTGCCTCTTAAACATATTTTAACCTTAGATGGTAAAATTAAAGAAGATATTCCTAAATATGGTAACCTTAAAATTAAAGAAGCTCGAAAACAGATTATCGAAGATTTGGATAAAGCAGGATATACATTAGAAATAAAATCAATTAATCATGAAGTTCAAACGCATGAAAGATGTTCTAAAGAAGTAGAATATTCAATTATGGATCAGTGGTTTATTGATGTAATGAATCATAAAGATGATTTTTTAAAAATTGGTAATGAAATAACATGGTATCCAGCTTATATGCAAAATAGATATTCTGAATGGATAAAAAATCTAGCTTGGGATTGGTGCATATCAAGACAAAGATATTTTGGAGTGCCATTTCCCGTATGGTATTGTGAAAAATGTCATACTCCTATTTATGCTACTGAAGATGAATTACCAGTTAATCCCCTTGTCGATATTCCTAAGCAAAAAAGATGTAAAGTATGTAATCATGATAAATTTATTCCCGAAAAAGATGTTATGGATACTTGGGCTACTTCATCAGTAACTCCACTTATTAATATGCATTATAAAGCAGAAAATAATTTAGAAAAGATATTAAAACCAATGAGTTTAAGAACTAATGCTAGTGATATAATTAGGACTTGGGATTTTTATACGATTGTAAAAAGTTTTTATCATTTTAATGAAAAACCATGGGAAAATGTTATGATATCTGGTTTTGTTATGGCAGGAAAAGGGGAAAAAATTAGTAAGAGTAAAAGTAATAGTAAAAATGAGCCAATGCAATTAATTGAAGAATATTCAGCTGATGTAATTAGATATTGGGCAGCATCTGGACGATTAGGAACTGATATAACGTTTAGTGAAGAAACATTACTTAGAGGGAAAAAATTAATTAATAAAATATTTAATGCCTCTAAATTAATAGAAATGCACTTGGAGGATTATGAAGATAAACCGTTTGATAACTTTGAATATTTTGATAAATGGATTCTTGGTCGATATCAAGAAATGGAAGAAACCTTTATTAAATATTTAGATGAATATGAAGTAGGTTTAGCTTTAAATACCTTAGAAAAATTTTTTTGGAACTTTTGCGATAATTATTTAGAAATCGTAAAACATCGTTTGTATCGTCCTGAAGAATTTGGTCAATTACAGAGACATAGTGGGCAAAAAACCGTATATATTATTTTATATAAATTATTACAAAAATTCAGTATTTATTTTCCGTTTGTTACTGAAGAAATATTTCAAGCAATATATCAAAATAATAAATCTATTCATACTACTGAGATTAAATTAATGGATTATAAATTTGCTAGTGAAGTTAAAAATGGGAATTTACTTTTAGAAATTATTAGTGAAGCTAGAGGCATTAAAACTAATAATAATGTTTCTCTTAAAACCGAAATTAACCATATTTCTTTAGGACTTTCTAAAGATTTAAATAATGCTTTGAATTTAGCTCTTAATGATTTTAAAGCTACTTTATTTATAAAAGATATAGAAATTAAAAATATTGATAAAGCATATGAAGTTTATAATATTACTTTAAATTTAGAGTAATATTAATAGGAGAATATATTGATTAATAAGTTTAGTTCTTTAAAAGAAAATTTTAATTTAAAAAATTATAATACCTATAGAATAGATTCAATATGTAAATACTTTATTTTGATAAATGATATTACAATATTAAAAGAATTAATAAAATATTTAAAAGATAATAAGCTAAAATATTTTGTAATTGGAAATGGATCAAATATAATCCTTCCATCTTATTATAATGGAGTAGTAATAAAATTAGATTTAAAAAAAGTTAAATATAATGGCAATATTGTAGAAGCTGAGTCATCATGTATGTTAAATAAATTAGCAAATGAAACAGCATTAAAAAGCTTAAAAGGTTTAGAATGGGCTAGTGGAATTCCAGGAACAATTGGAGGAGCTACAATAATTAACGCTGGTTGTTATGGAAATGAATTATTTGATTCAATCATAAAAATTGAGATATTAAAAGATAATAAGTTTATGACTTTGGGTAAAAATGATATCAAATATTCTTATCGTTATACCGCTTTAAAAAATAATAATATAATCGTATTAAAAGTATATTTTCAATTAGAAAAAACTAATAAAGAAGAATTATTATCATTAATTAGAGAAAGAACTGAAAAAAGATTAAGTACTCAGCCATTAAATTATTCATCTGCCGGAAGTGTATTTAGAAATCCAGTAGATGATTCGGCTGGTAGATTAATCGAAGAAGCTGGTTTAAAAGGCAAAATAATTGGGGGAGCTAAAATAAGTGATATCCATGCTAATTTTATAATTAATTATAATAATGCAACTAATGAAGATATAATTAAATTAATAAATTTGATAAAAAAAACTATATACCAAAAATATCAAATAAAACTAATATTAGAACAAGAAATAATATTATAATATTATTTTTTTTTCATATAAAACGCAAAAAATGATAAAATTAAAAAATTTTATTGAATATATTATTAAATTTTGATATTATGTAAATAATAGGAAGAGTGATAAAATGAAAAGAAATGGATTTACAATTATTGAAATAATTATATCGCTTGTAATTTTAGTATCAATAGGTTTAATTATTGGAGTGAGTCTTAATAAAGTTTTTAAGAATAATGAAGAAGCTGGATTAGATTCATTTAAAGATCAAATTATTTCATCGACTGATTTATATTTAGCTAATAATCAATCTTACATTAATGAATTGCAAACGACAAAAGGTTATTTATTAATCCAGGTTGGAGAATTAATATCAGCTGGATTATTAGATGGAAATACAATTGATCCTGCAACAGGAGAAAAAGTGGCTAGTGATAATATTGTTAAAGTAAGCTTAGATGCAAATGGTTTATTAAAAATAGAATATAATGTTGATATTCCAAATGAATCTTATTTAGAGGCTCAAAATTTAAATCTTGAATATAAAGAAAGTTTTAATTGCCAAGATATTAATTCTTATACAGATGAATGGGGAACTCAATCTTTAAGATTGATAGATGCAGAAGGAAATGTTTATCCTGCAAATGAACTTTCTATCAATGATGTTATAACTAAAATTGATTGTAGCATTGATACTTCTAAACCAGGTTCAAGTCAAATTGTTTATACATATAAGATTCCAGATAATGAAGTATTAAAAAGTTTATCTAGAACGGTAATCATAAGCTCAGATCCGTTAGATATTATAACCTTAAGTGCAGTCGTTGAACCTAAGACCGTTATAATTAATAAAAATTTAACTTTTACTGTAACTGGAACAGATCGAGATGGTAATCAACGAGTATTAAATGCTACTGATTATATAATAGATAAGCATTCAACAAGTGCTGTAGGTACCTTTTCTCCAAAAATAACATATAACAAAGATAATAGTGATGGTAGTAAACCAACTACGACGGCGACATATACGGTCATTTATGATCCAAATGACATAGTATCTCTTAGTGCAACAGCATCACCTAAGAAAGCAATTATAAATGGAACTGTAACTTTTAATGTTGTTGGAACAAAAAGATCTGGTGCCACAACAACATTAACAACAAATGATTATACTGTAACTCAAAATTCTACGGCGACAATTGGAATAAAAAATCCAACTTTTACTTATAATAAACCTAATAGTGATGGTAGTAAACCAACTACAACCACAACATATGAAGTAATAAATACTTTATCAGAAATAATAGACTTTGATTCAGATTGTATAAAACAATCTGATGGATCATGCTGGTATATAGGATTGGAAGAAGGCAATTATTTAACTTATTTAGGTACAACTTGGAGGATTTATAAAAAAGATTCATCAAATGCAATATATTTAATATTAAATAATACTACAGGAGTGAGTTATGTATTTGCTCATGAACGTTCAGGTCAGGAATGCGGAATAAAAAGGTGTTGTAATGCTGGATACTATGATTTGGATCCAATTTATACAAATAAATTAAATCAAGATCCAAATGGCTTATTAACCTATTTAAATAATTATTTATATCTCTTATCAGGGAATAAAGCTTATCTAAAAAGCAATGAATTTGATATATCTGAATATAACTCAACTGGTGTTAAAATGACTAATAGTATAGGATTGTTATCATATTCGGAATATAAAAAAATTGCTTCATGTAATGCTTTTAGTTGCGGTTCTAGTTATTTAAATAACGGAAAAATCTGGGGATTAGGTACACCTTATGGATATGATACTTTAGCTGTTAATTACGCTAATATTACGGTAGGATATAGAACAGTAGAAACCATAACAAAAAATGTAAATACCATAATATATACTAGTATTTCAGAAGGAACCTATTTAGGAGTAAGACCTGTTATAGTGTTAAATACTAATGTTAAAATTCAAGGTGGAGATGGAACAATAAATAATCCATTTCGAGTAGTGTAGGAGGAGAAAATGAAAAAGAATAAAATAATAGTAATTGTAACTCTTATAGTTTTATTAATTGGTGTTGTTTTAGTAGCTTACTTTACTAAAGGGGAGTCAATATTATCTCAAGAAAAATTAATTTCTTTTGATAAATATAATTTAATAAAAGATAAAACTTTAATATCAGATCAATCGAAAACTGATGATGAGATAATTCAAAAAGTAGAATCGGGATTATTTACTTTTGAAAAACCTTTAGTTATTCATAATCCATATCAAATATCTCCCCTTACGGCAATAATAGGTTTTAAAACCGAAGAAAAAGTCTCGATAAAAGTAAAAATAAAAGCAAAAAATAATGGTAAAGATTTAGAATATACAACTAAAGAAAATACAAATCATTACATTCCAATATATGGTTTGTATATGGATCATGATAATATTATTGAAATATCATATAAAGATAAAATAAATACTGTCAATATTCCTGTTGAAAAAATTAATGTTAATAAATACTTTGATGTAAATACTGTTGTAAATAAAAATAATTTACCAAGTAGTGATAATGATTTTATATTTTTATCAACATTTAGAGGTTCATATTCTGTAGCATATGATCAAAGTGGAGAAATCAGGTGGTTTTTAACTAATCAAATTTATAAAGAATTAAATAAATTAACAAATGGCAATTATTTATTATCAAATTCAAATTTAGTTAATACTAATGAATCACCAAATATATTAGAGGTAGATGCCCTTGGTAAAATATATAGTAATTATAGTTTAGAAAATAATTATATGTATAAATTTGTTGAATTACCTGACGGAAATATATTATATTCATCAACTGACGGAAAAGTAATTGAATTAAATTTAAAAAATGGTAAGGTTGAAAAAATATACGACATAAATAAAATAATTAAAAATATTGATGAAAATCAACAAAAATTATTTGAGGAAAAATTTCAAGGTTTAGATGAGATTGAAAAACATGATTTTATTAATTCTTTAGATTATGATGAAAAATCTGATTCAATATTAATTGGGATATTCCCTTATAGTACGTTAATAAATATAAACAAGGATGGAGAAATAAATTGGATTTTTGCTAAACCTGAATATTATTCTGATAAATTTACAAAATATTTATTAACTCCGGCAGATGAAAATTTTGTATATCCTTTAGGAAATTACAATTCAAAATATAAAGATGGTAAATTAACTTTAATGGATAATGGCTGGGATTTTAGTATGTCTAGTTCTTGTACTATGACTAGACAATTAGAATCATCAGCTCGCGACTTTACGATTGATAAAACTACTAAAAAAATAACTGAAACCAATAAATTTACAAAAGATTATTTTAGCCATCGTTTAGGGGATTATATCGTAGATGGTAATTCAAGATATGTCATGTTTGCTTATATATTTAATTCTTTTACTGAAAAAACTGATCAATGCACAATGTTATCAGAACCAAATTTTGATTCTAAAATTATCATACTTAATAATGAAGAAGAATTATTTGAAATGACTCTTTCTAATTTTTATAATTATTTAGATAAGCGACCAATTTATGATCAGAATTATGAATTTAAAAAAGTCGAAACAAAATATTTTGATATAAACCGTAAATATGATAAATATGAAAAAGTATCATATAAAGAAAAATTTAATAATGCTGTAACTAATAATATTCCGTTTACATTATCAGGAAATGAATTGCAAGCAATGTATAATGGAGATAATTATAAAATTGTACTTATGGATGAATATGGAAATGGATATAAATATACGCCTCAAAATAATAATGTAAAAGTTAAACAAGGTGAAGGTAAACAATTAATTTTGATTGAAAAAGATAATGAGATATATAATACAGGATATTATATAAATTTATAACATATATTATAGTATAAAGTTTTGATTGATAATAAAATAAAATTTGTTATTATATAAATATAATAGAAAAGGATTTAATTAAATTATTTTAAGGAAGGAGATATATAATACAATGTTATTATATAGATGATAATATGAGCAAGATAAATAGAATAATTTTAGTTTTAATAATAGCAATAATCACTATTATAGTAGGTATATTTTTGGGATATTTAATATTTAGAGCAGTTAATATGTAAAAGATTAGTTAAAAGTTTTTTTATAATATAATTTAGGAGATAAATATGAATAAGACTAATCGTACATTAATTGCCATTATCGTAGCTATGATTACTATGGTAACAGGTATAATTTTAGGATATTTATTATATGTAGTAGTTATGACATAAAAGTTATTTTTAAGAAATAGCTTTTTTTATTTAAAGGAATATTTAATTATTATGGAATATATAGTAATAGATACATAATTT
>JAQVZB010000041.1 GCA_029004695.1 Bacilli bacterium
TTCTACTTTCTTTTTTTCTGTTAATTGAGTATAATTTTTCATAGAGCTCCTCCTTGCTGGGTGTGGGCTCTTTTATTATATCAAAAAATCCCAACCGCTGGTGCGGTTGAGATTTCAATTTAGGAAATAAACTTATTATAATATAATAAGTTTATTTATTTGTAATGGAGGTTATATTATGATAGAGTATAAAATTAAATTAGGAGTTTATTATGAATGAGTTAAGTAATGATATTGATACAAGTATTTATATGATTAAAAATGATATTTCATATGGAGTTGAAAATTATTCACCATTATGTCTTTTTTCTAATGAAAATGGTAAAGCTAAAGAAAATATTTTTAATTATAATAATAAAAAAATTTTATGTCCTACTGCAAGCGGGGATCAATATTTAATTGCTAAATTTTATAATGCTAAAGAAATAATTACTTATGATATTAATAAGTTATCTAAATATATTATAGAATTAAAGATTGCAGCAATTAAAGCTTTAAGTTATGAAGAATTTCTTTTATTTTTATTTCCTAGATTATTAGGAAAAGATAATAAATATTTTTTAAGCGAAATAATATTAAAAAAAGTGGCTCCTTATTTAAACAAAGATAATTATACATACTGGAATGAAATTATATTTTTTGCTTCCAAAAATGGATATAATAAATTTATAGATAAAAATAATGAATGTTATAATGAAGATGAAATTAAAAGAGAATGTATTTTTTATTCTGATTATCTTTTTTTTAATATCTTAAAACAAAAATTAATAATTGATTCAAATTATGAATTTATTAATAAAGATATAAGAGATTTAAATATTGCTGGTGGTTTTGATATAGTTGATTTATCAAATATTATGACTTCATTAATAATTCAAACCTTTTTTAATGAATCATTAGATTTCACCATTGATGAATTAAACAAAATATATGTTGATTTTATTGATAAAAAAATAATCCCCCTAATTAAATATAATGGTGATATTATGGTTGATTATCAAATAAGTGTCGATAATAATATAAAGCCTTGGTTTTATAGCGATAAATATAGATCTTATAAAGTGAAATCTAAAAAAAAGAATAATACTGATATAATATTAAAGTATCAAAGAAGTTGACAAAGGCCATAAAAAAGCATATAATTTAGTACATAAAGCAATTGATGAAGATGGCAAATAAAGAACTATTTAGAGAATCTTATGAATGGTGAAAGTAAGTATAGGAAATTATTTGTAGATCACTTCTGATGCGTTTTTCTGATAAGGAAAAAACGAAAATCCAGCGTTAAAGGATTAAGTGCATGATTTAAGTTCATGAATTAAGGTGGTACCGCGTATATTTTGCGTCCTTAAATCATGAACTTTTTTATTTTTAGAAAGGAAGAAACAAAATGGACTACAAAGAAACATTATTAATGCCTAAAACTGAATTTCAAATGAAAGGTAATTTACCATTAAATGAAAAATTGCAAAGAGAAAAATGGGAAAAAATAGATCTTTATAATTTAATTAGAAAGAAGAATAAAGGAAAAGAGCTATTTATTTTACATGATGGACCTCCTTATGCTAATGGAAGTATTCATATTGGTCATGCTTTAAATAAAATATTAAAAGATTTTATTAATAGATTTGCTTATATGAATGGAAGAGATGTGGTATATATTCCTGGCTGGGATACTCATGGACTTCCAATTGAACATGCTGTCACAAGTAGTGGAGTAAATCGTAATTTAGTATCTAAAGCAGAATTTAGAAAGATATGTGAAGATTATGCTAAAGAGCAAATAAAGTCTCAAATGGAAGGTTTTAAAGCATTAAATGTAATTGGAGATTGGAATAATTATTATGCTACTTTTCAAAAAGAAATGGAAGCAAAACAAATTGAAGTATTTGCAACGATGGCTAAAAAAGGCTTGATATTTAAAGGAATGAAACCAGTTTATTGGTCACCATCTTCTGAGTCAGCTTTAGCAGAAGCTGAAATTGAATATCATGATCGTAAAGATCCTTCTATTTATGTTGCTTTTCCAATTGTAAGCGGAAATAAATATGTTAAAGAAGAAGATAATTTAGTAATTTGGACAACAACCCCTTGGACTTTGCCAGGTAATACTGCCATAGCAGTTGGAGAAGATTTTGAGTATTCTAAAGTTAAAGTTAATAATAAATATTATATAGTAGCATCAGAATTACTTAATTCTTTAAAAGAATTATTTGCTTGGGATAGTTTCGAAATAATTTCTACTTTTAAAGGTAAAGATATATCAAATATAAAATATAAACATGTTTTTATGGACCGGATAAGTCCTGTAGTTGTTGGAGAAAATGTAACCTTAGATTCAGGAACAGGATTAGTACATACTGCACCTAGTTATGGAGCAGATGACTTTATTTTAGGAAAAAAATATAATTTAGAAATGATTTTTGGAATTGATGATAAAGGGATTTTAAGTGATGAATCAGGGATGTTTTCAGGTTTATTTTTTGAAGAAGCTAATAAGGAAATTACTAAATATTTAGATGAAAAAGGATATTTGTTAAAATTAGTATTTATTACTCATAGCTATCCTCATGACTGGAGAACTAAAAAACCTATTATCTTTAGAGCTACTTCGCAATGGTTTTGTAGTATCGAATCTATAAAAGAGGATATTTTAAATAGTATTGAAAATGAAATTAAATGGCAACCAGCATGGGGAAAAACAAGACTTTATAATATGATTAAAGATCGAGGAGATTGGTGTATATCTCGTCAAAGAGTATGGGGTGTTCCACTACCAATATTTTATAATGAAGACGGTTCAGAAATATTAGATTATGATGTAATGATGCATATTGCTGAGTTATTTAAAAAACATGGATCTAATATTTGGTTTGAAAAAGAAGCCAAAGAATTGCTTCCTAAAGGATATACTAATGAAAAAAGTCCAAATGGAAATTTCACTAAAGAAATGGATATTATGGATGTGTGGTTTGATTCAGGTTCTTCTCATACAGGAGTCTTAATTGAAAGAGGATTACCTTATCCAGCTGATATTTATCTTGAAGGATCTGATCAATACAGGGGGTGGTTTAATTCATCATTAATATGTGGAGTAGCTGCTCATAATAAACCACCTTATAAACAGATAATATCTCATGGATTTACTTTAGATGGTAAAGGCAATAAGATGTCTAAGAGTATAGGAAATGTTATTGATCCATTGAAAGTAATTTCGGAAAGAGGAGCCGATATATTAAGATTATGGGCGGCTTCAATTGATTATACAGAAGATATGCCAATTAGTGAAGATATTTTAAAACAAGTAGGAGAATCATATCGTAAAATAAGAAATACTGCTAAATTTATTTTGGGTAATATTAATGATTTTGACCCCATTAAAGATTTAATAGATTATAAAGATATGTTTGAATATGATAAATATATGATTTACAAATTAAATGAATTTACATCTGATATAAAAAAAGCTTACAGTAATTATAATTATCAAGAATTATATAAATTAATAAATAATTTTATCTCATTTACTTTATCAAATTTTTATTTAGATTTTACTAAAGATATATTGTATATTGAAGAAAAAGATTCTAAAGTAAGAAGAAGTGTTCAAACGGTTTTATATAATATTATAAATAATTTAGTACTATTAATTGCTCCTATCTTACCATATACATCAGAAGAAATTTATGAATTTATTCCTTGTAAAAAAGAAAAAAGTGTTCATTTAAATGATTTTCCAGAAATTAAAAATTATGATTGTGATACAAAATTATGGGATTTATTCTTTGAAATAAAACTAGATGTTAATAAAGCTTTAGAAGAAGCTAGAAATAATAAGATAATAGGTTCTAGTCTTGAAGCAAGCATAACTATAAATTTACCTAAAAAATATAATATTGTAAAAGAAAAATTAGAATCATATTTACCTCAGTTATTAATAGTATCAAAAATAAATTATTCAAGTGATGATTTATTTAAATATGAAAATATAAATATTTTAGTTGAAAAAAGCAAAGGCGAAAAATGTCATAGATGCTGGAATTATGTTGATACCTTAATAGAAGATAGATGTAAAAGATGTGATGACATAATAAAAGGAAATATATAAATATTTCCTTTTTATCTGTTGTAATATTCAACAATTAAAGATTCATTAATATCGGCATTAAGTTCATTTCTTTCAGGCATTCTTATATAAGTACCGGTCATTTTTTTATTATCAAATTCTATATAAGCGGGTCTAGCTAAGGTATTTTCAAGGGTTTGCTTTATAGCAGGATGATTAAGCGACTTTTCTTTTATAGTAATAATTGAACCTGGTTTTACTGAAAATGATGGAATATCTACTGATGTACCATTAACAATAATATGACCATGGTTAACAATTTGTCTTGCACCACGTCTAGTATTTGATAATCCCATACGATAAACAACATTATCAAGTCTACTTTCAAGTAGTTTTAAGAAATTTTCACCAATAATACCTGACATTTTAGAAGCGTTTTTAAAAGTTTTAGCAAATTGTTTTTCAGTTAATCCATACATAAATCTTAATTTTTGTTTTTCTTGTAACTGAAGACCATATTCACTAGATTTCTTTTTTCTGCTCATTCCATGTTGTCCTGGTGCATATGGTTTTCTTGCTAATTCTTTTCCATTTTCTAAAGTACTAAAACCTAAACGACGAGATTTTTTATAAGTGGGTCCAGTATATCTTGACATACTTTTTCTCCTTTCTTCGTGATTAAAGGATTGGCTTTAATATTATTATAGGGTGTTTAGTATCTCTTTCCCTTAGGCAGTTAAGTTACTTAAGTTATTTCAAATAAACACATTACTAAATATTTAAAGTCTCTGCCTTAAATACGCATATGTATTATATATTAAATATATATTGTTTGTCAAATTTTATTAAAATTGTCGGCCTTTTAAATCTTCATATTCATTAAAAAAATACTCATCAGTCATGCCAGCAATATAATCAATGATCTTTCGAGCATTAGTATATTTTTTGTTATATTCAGAACTTAATTTATTTAAAAAATTAGTATAAATATTTTTATTAGTTATATTATTTTCTAAAAAGTACAAATTATTTTTAAATACTAAATTATACATTTTTTCATATTCTTTTAATTTTTCTTCGGTATTAGCTTTTATATAAATATGATCATAATTAAATTTTTTTAGATCTTTTATGGCATTATACGTTTTATCACTTAATTTTATATAAGGTTTATCAAAACTATTTTGAATAACATCTAATATAATAGTATTAATTATATTTTTATTTGAGTTCCCAATAATATTGGTAATTTCTTCTGGTAAATCTTTAATATCAAACATATTTATTTCAACAGCATCTTCGATATCTCTACCTAAATATGCTATTATATCACTAATTCTTACGACACATCCTTCTAAAGTCATAGGAATTAATTGTTCACCATATGAAGCATCTTTATAGCAAGTATTATAATCATTTAAAAAATCACTGGGAGTTTTAGTTTTGGGATAATATTCATTTTTAACTAATTCACCATTATGACATAAAATTCCATCAAGAACTTGGATTGTTAAATTAATGTCCTCAATTTCAGTAATATTTCTTACACTTTGGACATTATGCATGAAATTCCCTTCGCCGTGTTCTAAACTTAATTTATTTAAAAATTTTTCCCCAGCATGACCTAAAGGAGGATGACCTAAATCATGTCCTAAAGCTATGGCTTCTATTAAATCTTCATTAAGAGATAATGCTCTTCCAATTGTTCTGGCAACTTTACTAACTAATTGAACATGTACCATTCTTTTAGAAACATGATCATTATTAACTGCTGTATAAACTTGAGTTTTATTCATATACCTAGTGTAAGATTTAGTGTGAATAATACGATCTATATCGCGAAAATAGTTTGGTCTTATATCAGGAATAAAATTTTTAAGTCTAATTGCATCAATATCAAAAGCAGCATACTTACTATAAAGGCTTTCTCTTTTTAACATAATTTCTTTTATATCCATTAGTTTCCTCCTAGAATGTATTTATAATAATCATTTTCTAATATATTTTTTGATACAACATATTTATTATATACAATATCATTTATACTATTTATATAATCTTCGGTAACAATATTTTTATAAGGTGTAAATAATTTTTTAGTAGTATTATATTTACCATACTCAGTAATCCAACTTCGATCGTTAAATATAACTAAACCTTGTGAAGAGGATAAAATGTCTCTTCCCATCAATAATCTTGAATCAAATTCAACTCCAAATAAATTTAATACAGTGGGTAATATATCTAAACTTTGAGCATATTTATTTACTTCAATAGGAGTTTTTATTTGGTTATTCCATATGATTAAATGATTTTTATGAACATCTAATTTTTCATCTTCGATATTCATAACTTCTTTCATTTCAGATAATTCTAAGCCATAAGGATAATGATCTGAACTTAATACGATAACGGTATTATTTAAAATATTTTTTTCTTCTAATTTTTTTATTAGTAATTCTAATGCTTTGTCTAATTCGATTTGCGAAGCCATATAAGCTTTTATAGCTGTGCTATGTTCCATATTTTGGACTAAAGCTTTATTTTTATATGCCATATTATTGCCCCCAAAGTTATATTCTAGATGGCCACTTATTGTCATGTAATAAGTCATAAAAGTTTTATTATTACTATATAAATCAAAGGTAGCTTCAATCATTTCAATATCACTTTGAGGCCATTTTTTACAATTCATATTATTTTGCAACCCATTTCCACAACCAATAAAATTATACCCCATATTTGGATGTGATAAATGGCGATTATAATATTTATAATTACCATTATGGTATGCATTAGTAGAATATCCTAGAGATTTAAAAATGTTTCCATAGGTATAAGGTAAGAAATTATTACTTGATCTTGATAAACTCCAGACACTTTCTTTAGGAAGTAAACTAGTTAGAGTAACATATTCACCATCACTAGTACTAACATAATAAACAGGTGTATAAAAATTATTAAATTTAAAGCTATTATTTACTAATTTATATAAGGTAGGGGTCAAAATTTCATCAACTGCTATCGGACTAAAAGCTTCAGCAACTATTGTTATTAAATTCATACCTTTAAACATTCCGGTATATTCATTTTTTTCTGATGGAATAGAATTTTTAAAGTAAGTATGAATATTTTTAATATTATTATTTGTTTCATTGGTAATTAAATCATCAAAGTTAATATCGATTTTATTATATTCTTTTTCTTTTATTATAAATATCTGTTCTTTGTTAGCTGAAATAATCTTTTCTTCAAATCCAATTAATGTTCTTTTTATATCAAGTTTCATTGTTGTCATTAATCCTAATATTTGCGATGTTTGAATTGGAGCATGCTTATTATAATAGACCTCTTTAGCAGAATAGATTGATTTATAATCAAAATTTAATGTTGAAATACAAAAAAAATACGAAATTATTAAAACACCGATTTTTATAATTAATTGATTATAGTTCAAATTAATAGTAAATATTTTTTTATTTATTACATTTATTAATAAAATAGGAAGTAATAACAATATTACAGGAATTATATTATTTAAAATTACTGCTATTATTTGGTCATAAAATTCAAAAACTTGACCTCCATTAAATAATGAATAAATGGAAATGACATTACCATAAAAGACATAATTAATATATTGAGCTGTAAAAAGTATTGTTAAAAAAACAACTATAATTATTAAAAAAGATTTATTTTTTTTATCGGAAAAAAGATTTGTAATTAGGTCAATAAAAATACTTGTTAAAAATGTAAAAATAATAATAAAAAAAGCACTTTTAATATCAAAAGATTTAAACACAAATAAATGATAAATAAATTCTAAATATAAAATAATTAAAAAAATCAAGGATATTTTTTTATACTTCATATTCTCAACCTCTCATTAAATTATAGCACGATTTTCCTATTAAAAGATAAAAAAATAATAAACTATTAAATATTTGTAAATTATCAAACTATTCAGCCGGAAATAAAAATCATAATTTATATTGAAAGGAGGAATATATGAATAATTATAAATGCACTTGCTCACGATGTCGTGAGAAAAAATGTATTTTAAGATTTCCGATTTGTGAAAAAAATTGTTGTCCACCATGTCCACCTGGACCGCCAGGTCAACCAGGACTATACCAGGACCACAAGGTATACCAGGACCACAAGGTATACCAGGACCACAAGGTCCACCAGGAGAATCTGGAACTAATGTAAACTGCTTATGCTTTACTCAAATGAAAAATATAATTGAGCAATTAATAGAAATTTATCCAGATTCAAATATAAATGTAAATCTTGAAAATGGTGGTTCTGTAACTGGCCGATCTAATTCCATAGTAAATGAATCTTATTTTATATTAACTAATGCAGCCGGTAATATAACTGATAGAATAAGCATATGCAAAATAGCATCAATAAGTCTTACTGGTACAGATACATTTACTGATTTTACTTTTTTACCAGCACCTGATCCTTTACCTGTCGGGTGTGAAGCTCAATGTGAAGCAGGTGCAAGAAGTATTCTTCAATCTTTTGTTGGAACAACTACTAATGTTAATGTAAGAGCTGGAGGAACTGATACTGGTAACCAACCAGTTACAACTACTGCTTTTGGAGTTGCAATTTTAAATAACAAAATTGCTGTATCTACATGTCATATTGAAGATATAAGATAGCATTTAATAATTAATTTAACCCTTATTTATATACATATAATCTCCCTAAAAGATACTTTTTAACAAAAGTATCTTTTTTAAGAAAAAGAATTATGAAGTATAATTCTTTTCAAAAAAGGTTATTATTTGATAAATAATAAATGATATAATTAATATTAATACAATTCCTGTCATAACTAATGTTAAATTAAAAACTTGGGTTCCATAAAGAATTAAATATCCAATACCAGCTTTACTAACTAAAAATTCTCCCATAATAACTCCTATTAAAGACATGGAAATATTAAGTTTTAAACTAGATATAATTATTTCCATATTATGAGGAATTACTAATTTTGTTAAAATTTGATAATTAGTAGCATTAAAGGAACGAAATAATTTTATTTTATAAGGATCAGTATTAATAAGTCCATTATATATAGAAATAAGTGTGACAATAGTATTAATTAAAAGGCTCATTACGATAATAGATTTAATATTGGCTCCTAACCAAATTATTAATAAAGGACCTAATGATACTTTTGGTAAACTATTAAGCATAGTTAAAAAAGGATCAAAGATTTTTTTTAATATAGGGATAGAATAAAATAAAACGGCAAAGCTAAATCCAATTATTGAACCTAAAGCAAAAGATATAAAAATTTCTTTTAATGTTACATAAATATGTATCCATAAATTATTGGCTATATATAATTCACATAAGCACTTAATTATTTTTGAGGGGCTAGAAAAAATAAAACTATTAATAATGTCTAGTCTACTTAATATTTCCCAGGTCATAATAAATGATAGAGTAATAAATATCTGAGTTACTAAAATAATTTTTTTTTCTAATTTTAATTTTTTTAAATATTTTTTTTGTTTAAGTGATGTCTTTATCTAAATCACCCCAAACTAAATCATAATAGTGAACAAATAATTTGTTTTTTCTGTTTTCAGATGGTATTTTTCTATTTTCAAAATCAATATTATAAATATTTTTTATTTTTGCCGGTCTTTTTGATAAAACAACGATTCGATCACACATTGAAATACATTCAGCTATATCGTGACTTATTAATATTGTTGTAACATTAGCTTTTTTAATTAATTTATATATATCATCACTAATTGTTAATCTAGTGACATAATCTAAAGCAGATAAAGGCTCATCTAATAAAATAATATCTGGTTTAGTAGCAAGGGTTCTAACTAATGCTACTCTTTGTCTCATACCTCCTGATAAATTATTAGGGTAGGCTTTAAGAAAAGATGATAAACCAAAATTAGATAAAAGTTTTTCGACATAAACAATATTATCTGGGGTTTTATTATGCTTAATATC
>JAQVZB010000042.1 GCA_029004695.1 Bacilli bacterium
ACAGCTACTGATCCATATGTAGTTCAATAATATTTAACATTTAAATCCATTTATTAATGAAAATAAATGGATTTTTGTTATAATATTAAATAGGTGATAAAAATGTTTGAATATATGGGAGATAGATTAAGTAAGGCGATTAAGAATATTAAAGGTATGGGCCGGATTACCGAAGATAATATTAGCGATGCTATTAAAGAAATTAGAATGGCTTTACTTGAAGCTGATGTTAATTATGAAGTAGTTAAAGAATTTACGAAAAATGTAAAAGATAAAGCTTTAGGTCTTAATGTATCTAAAAGTTTAAAACCAGAAGAAGTATTTATTAAATTAGTTAAAGATGAGTTAATTAGTTTATTAGGTAATGATTATGAATCTTTAGAAGTTAGTAAGATTCCTACTATTATAATGCTTGCTGGATTACAAGGATCTGGTAAAACAACTACCTGTGGTAAAATAGCTAATTATGTTAGAAAAAAACATAATAAAAAACCTTTATTAGTAGCTTGTGATATATACAGGCCTGCTGCGATAAATCAATTAAAAGAAATTGGGGCTTCTTTAAATATTCCGGTATTTGATAAAGGTAAAGAAGATCCGAGAATAATAGTAAAAGAAGCTATTGAGTATGCTAAATTGAATAATTTAAATTATATCATTATTGATACTGCGGGTAGATTACATATAGATGAAGATTTAATGAATGAATTAAAAGATATTAGTGAAATTGTTAATCCTGATGAAATATTATTAATAATTGATGCGATGATGGGTCAAGATGCGATTAATGTTATCAATGGCTTTAACGATATACTATCTTTAACTGGAGCAATTCTAACTAAAATGGATGGTAATACTAAAGGTGGGGTTGCTTTATCAGTTCGCCATTTAACTAATGTTCCCATTAAGTTTGTGGGTGACTCGGAAAAATTAGATGGTTTATCAGAGTTTTATCCTGAAAGAATGGCTGAAAGAATACTTGATATGGGAGATATTTTATCCATAGCAGAAAAAGCAAGTGATATTATTGATGAAGCAGAAGCTTTAGATTTATCTAAAAAAATAAAAAAAGGGAATTATGATTTAGAAGATTTTTTAACTAACATGAAACAAATTAAAAAATTAGGTCCTTTAGAAAATATATTGAAAATGCTTCCAGGTGCTCGAAATATGGGATTAAATAATATTAATATTAATCCTAAAGATTTAGCTCATGTTGAAGCAATAATATTATCGATGACTCCTTATGAAAGAAAACATCCTGAAGTATTAAAAATGACTCGCAAACAAAGAATTGCTAAAGGTAGTGGTAGAAGTGTTGAAGAAGTAAATCGCTTACTTAAACAATTTGATAATATGAAAGATATGATGAAAAAGATGGCCAATGGAAATATGAAATTCCCCTTTTAATAAACAAATGTCCTAACCATAGGTTGCCTAATCACATAAAATACACTAGAAAGGAAAGTGTATTTTTATGTTTAGACAAAATCGTGCTTGTATCGGAAAGGAGCAAGAAGTTTTTATGCCTTATGATGATCAAGGTGCTTATATGCAAATGGGAGGAATAAATTGTCCACCAACTATGCTACCGGGTATGGAATGTGAACCTATTTGTGAACCCCCTTGTGAAAATATTGTTCATCATCAAATTAATCATCATGTAAGACATATTCAACCAATTCATACAAGAGTTATTAATAATCATATTTATCATCATTCATATGTCCCGTGCTATACCTGTTGTGAAGAAAATATATGCTGTAATGTTTATAACCCTAATCCTTGTTGTAAATAAAGTGTATAATTTTACATGTAAAAGTGTATAAATAAAAAGTCATGTAGTATATTTAATATAGGAGAGTGATAAAATGATTTATCCATCAATTGATAAAATTCTTACTATCGTAGATTCAAAATATAAATTGGTCCACATAGCATCAACTCGAAGCAAAAATATGCAAAAAACTAATCATTATCAAATGCCAGAGTCTGAATATAAATGTAAAAAAAATTTAGGAAGAGCTCTAGAAGAAATTGAAAAAGGCCTAATTAAGTTTTAATTAGCTTTTTTTTATGATAAAATTTTAAAGAGGGATTTTATGAAGGATTTACATAGAGAAATAGATATAAATTTTCAACTTAATATTATATCAGATTCAAATTTGACCGAAAGAATAAAACTTAAAGCCATTGACTTAATAGCAAAAAATATTGATCTTAGATATGGTAATAATAGTTATGGGGAATTTAACGAAACGATTGCTAAATTAAAATTTTTAGAACAAGATATTATTAATATTAATATTAATAATCAAACATTAGAAATGATTATTTATAATATAGTAAATAGGCATTGTTTAAAAAATGAAGAATTAGAATCAGCTTTATTTTATAAATTTTTTGAAGATAACTCTTTTAGAAATCAGTTGAAACTTATTATAAATCCTCAATCGGGAATAATATATTTTTTAAAAGGTTTAACATCGAAGATTGATGACTTATATAGTTTAATAGCCGAAAAAAAATACTATTTAGGATTAAAAACACATCAAGAAATTATCACTTATTGTTTATATCATGGAATAGATAAAAATTTAGTTGATAATAAAAATGAAGAAAAATTAACGGAAATACTTAATAAACATTTTGATGAATTCAGTTTAATAAATCAGCCTTATCATTTTAAAAAGCATATTAAAGATCGAATAATAAATGATTATGAAAAATTTTCTAATCAAGATTTTAAATTTCTTATTGCTCGCTCATTAGAAGGATTTTATGTTCAAAAAATATTATATGAAAAAATGTTGGAGCATTATAATAAAACTAAATGTCTAACCTATATTTATAATCGTGATATAAATATATATAAGATAAATGATATAACTATTGTTGCATATCGATATGATGATATTCCTAAAATGATTCTTAAATCCGGCGATTTAGAATTAAACTGGAATGATCGAGATTTTTGGGCAGTAATATTTGATCAAGATGTAAAATTCATGTCTGAAGATAATAACAATTATATTATACGTAATGATGAACAATTTATTAGCTATAAAGTTATTTCGAAAACGTTTATTAATCAAGATTTTCATAAACTAGGCGATAAAGTGATTTTTGCTCCAGAAGATTATATAGATGAAACAGTATATTTATTTTTAACTAAAAATAACATCCAAAGAATGGATTTATTTATGGAAAATGAATATAAAAATTTAGGGTTTGATTTTAAAGATAATAAAAACTTAATGACTGGTGATTATACTTTTTTCTTTAAAGATCCTACTTTAATAAATGAATTAAATGTAGAAAATTTTGAAAATTATAAATATTTAAGTTTATTAAAAAATAAAAAAGATTCCAAATCACGAAATAAAAGTATTGGTGCTATTAAGGCAGCTGCTAAAAAGAATCCTAAAAAACCCGAAGAAAATAAAAATAAAACCAAAATATATAAACCAAAAGTAGAATATCCTAGAAAATATTGGACACCTTATAAAGATGATTAATACCTTATTAAAGGTATTTTAATTTTATTTATTTTATAAATGGTTGTAAATGTATTATAATATATTTAGAAGGTGAATTATGAAGAAATTAATATTAGTAGATGGAAATAATTTAATGTTTAGAAGCTATTATGCAACTCTATATTCTGGTTCAGTTATGAAAAATAGTAAAGGATTAGTAACAAATGCATTATATGGATTTACGACGATGATAAATAAAATAATTGAAGAAGAAAAACCGAAGTATATGGCCGTTGCTTTTGATATAGGCAAGAATTTTCGTCATCAAAAATTTGAGAATTATAAGGCAGGACGTCAAGAAACTCCAGATGATTTATTAAAACAAATGCCAATAGCTAGAGAACTATTAGATGCTATGGGAATAAAACATTATGAAGTAGAAAATTATGAAGCTGATGATATTATTGGAACTATAACATTAAAAACGGAAAAAGATCCTTTATTTGATGCTACTATTGTATCTTCAGATAAGGATTTATTACAATTGATTTCTCATGAAACTGATGTTAAATTATTAAAACAAAAAGGTCATATTAGAATGAATGAAGAAACATTTAGAACAGAATATGGAATGGATCCAATTAAAATAATTGATTTAAAAGCTTTATCGGGAGATCCATCTGATAATATTCCTGGAGTAAAAGGAATAGGTGAGAAAACTGCTTTAAAATTATTGCATGATTATGGATCTTTAGAAAATATTTATGCTAGTATTGATAATATTAAAGGAGCAATTAAAGATAAATTAATCCAAGGAAGAAAAGATGCTTTTTTTAGCAAAGAAATGTGCACAATATTTAGAGAAGTACCATTAAAAGGTAATTTAGAAGAAATGTTATATACAGGTCCTAATCCTAGATTAGAAGAAATGTATCGAGATTTAGAATTTTTTTCTTTAATGAAAAATATTATCGTAAAAGAACCTAATATCATAAATGAATATATAGAATTAAAAGATGTAAATAGCTTAGTTAAAAAAGATATTATTTCTTATTATATCGAATGTGATGATACTAATTATCATAAAGGGAATATTTTAGGGATGGGTATTTTTGACGGTGAAAATGCTTATTATGTAAATAAAGATTTAATTCAAGAAGTATTAGATTATTACAAAGATACTAAAAAATATACTTATGATTTGAAAAAGAATATTATTTTACTCAAGGATTTAAATACTAAGACTATTTTTGATAATATGATAGCTACATATTTACTTAATTATCAAACTAAAGATGATTTAGCTTATTTAATGAATGTAGAAGGATATAATACACCTTTTTATGAAAATGTTATTAAAGATGAAAAATTATTAAAAGAAGCTGTTACTTTAAAAGCAAGATATATTTATGAAACTAGAGATGAATTAATTAAAAAGTTAAAAATGGAAGATATGTATGATTTATTTGATAAAATGGAAATGCCTCTTGTTACGGTACTAGCTAAAATGGAGCAAGCAGGAGTAAAATGTAGCAGAGAAATATTAAGAGATATGAGCGCGGAAATAAAAATAAAAATAGATAATATTTCTAATACTATTTATAATTATGCTGGCAAAGAATTTAATATAAGTAGTCCTAAGCAACTAGGGGAAGTCCTTTTTAATCATTTAGGGCTTTCTTCAAAGAGAAAAACGGCTAAAAAGAATTATAGTACAGATGCAGCAACCTTAGAAAAATTAAAAGAAGATCATCCAATAATTGAAGCTATTCTTGAATATCGTAATTTATTTAAATTAAATAGTACTTATTTAGAAGGTTTGGAAAATTATATTAAAGAAGATGGTTTAATTCATACTATTTATAAACAAACTTTAACCAGAACGGGTAGATTATCAAGTGCTGAACCAAATTTACAAAATATTCCAACCAGAAATGAAATAGGACGCAAGGTAAGAAAAGCTTTTCTTCCAGTAAATGATATCTTTTTATGTGCAGATTATTCACAGATAGAATTAAGAGTGCTAGCCCATATTAGTAATTCAAAAGAATTAATTGAAGCTTTTGTAAATGGTGAAGATATCCATATCAAAGTAGCTAGTGATATATTTGGTTTGCCTAAGGCATCAGTAACTAAAAATATGAGAAGAACTGCTAAAGCCGTAATATTTGGAATCGTTTATGGAATAAGTGGTTTTGGATTAGGTGAAAATTTAAATTTAAAACCAAGTGAAGCTAAAAAATTTATTGATAAATATTTAGAGTTATATCCTGGAGTTAAAAAATATATGAATGAAATAATAAAAGAAGCTCATTTATATGGTAGTGTAAGAACCATCTTTAATCGCAAAAGAAATATTGATGAATTAGCCAATAAAAATTTTATGATAAGATCTGCCGGAGAAAGAATTGCCTTAAATACTCCAATTCAAGGTACAGCAGCTGATATCATTAAAATGGCAATGGTAAAAATTGATGAAGAATTAACTAAACAAAACTTTAAAAGTAAAATGATCCTTCAAGTTCATGATGAACTTATATTTGATGTAATTAAAGAAGAAAAAGAAAAGTTAGAAATATTAGTGCGTGATATTATGGAAAATATCGTAAAATTAAAAGTTCCGATAAAAGTCGAAGTTGATTATGGTTCTAACTGGTATGAGGCTTAAGTATGCCAGAATTACCAGAAGTAAGGACCGTAGCTTCAATCCTAAAAAAAGAACTTTTAAACCAAAAAATAACGGCTATTAAAGTTATTTTTCCAAAAGTTATATCTAAAGATAGTCTTGATATTAATTTATTAATAAATAAAAAATTAAAAGATATAAAAACTTATGGTAAATATTTATTATTCGATTATGATAATTATATATTAATAAGTCATTTAAGAATGGAAGGAAAATATTTTATTAAAAATAAAAATGATTCAATCGAAAAACACGAACATATTATTTTTATATTTAATGATAATACATCTCTTAGATATCATGATACTCGTAAATTTGGGCGAATAGAATTAATAAAAAAAGGAGAATTAAGTAAAAATAAGAGTCTCTCTAAATTAGCTTTAGAGCCTTTTGATATTGATATTAATGATTTATATCAAAAAATAATAAAGAAAAAAACACCAATTAAAACGATTTTATTAGATCAAACTATTATTAGTGGGCTTGGAAATATATATGCTAATGAAGTGTTATATAATTCGGAAATAAATCCTTTTAAATTAGGCAAAGATATGACTTTTAATGAAGTTAAAAAAATAGTGAATTCGGCAATTAAAATTCTTAATTTAGCTATTTTAAATAAAGGTACAACAATAAGATCTTATATGGGGGCATTAAATGTTACGGGTAATTATCAAAAATATTTAAAAGTTCATATGAAAAGTGGCAAAAAATGTTCTAAATGTCATAATGATATTATTAAAGTTAAGATAAATGGCCGAAGTACATATTATTGTGAAAATTGTCAAAAATAAAAAATATTAATTAAAATATTTTTTATAATTATATTTAAATACTTTATAATGAGCTCTTGATACATTTTGATTGAATGAAAGTTCATCTAAGGATTCAATTTCAAATTTATTATTTGAATTTGTATAAATATTATAAAAGGGATTTAAAAATTCATAACTAAACCCTAAATCTTGTAAATATTGCAAATACATATAAAACTCAATTTCAGATAAACGATTTATTTGTTCATAAGATATTGTATTTAGAATCATCATCATATAGCAAAAATATTCAGTATTTGAATTTGGCATAAAAACATTATTTTCTTTTTTGGGATATTTAAAGGGGTAGTTGTCAACATTTTTGCTTGTTACGAGAAAATTTATTGGTGATGGCTCGTTATTAACAATTTTACAACTATCTAAATCAACAGCACAGACAATTTTTTTATCAAAATCATAAATAAAATTTGCTTCATGAATATCTGATAAATGAAATGTTTGATTATATGGTTTAATATATTGGATTTTTTCGATAATTTTTCCTATATCTTTTAATAAATTAATTTTATTAGATATAGGAACATCTTTACTTTTAAGAATAGTATGTAAATTAATATTATCAATATAGGGCATTGAAAATCCAGCTACTTTATTTCCAATGATTACTAATTTTTCGGGTAAGATTAATTCTTCCATATTTATTTCATCTTTAGCATCAATTAAAGAATTAATTGTTAATAATTTATTACTAAAATAAACTCCTTCATTTATATAAAATATTTTAAGTAACTTTTTTACAATTTTATTATCTAAAATAAATAGTTGGCATTCGGTATTATAAATTCCATTGTCTAATTGAAGTTTTTTTAATTTATTGAAATTAGTTTTATTAATAACTAAAGTTTCCATAAAATCCCCCTTTTTTATGAAAGATAGAATATCATAAAAGCTTATATTTGTAAATAATAATATTTAAAGCAAATCTTATTGCTAAAAATGAATTAAATAGCTATTAAAAAAAGCTTAAATATGATAATATTTTAATATAAAGGAGCAAATCATATGACTGGTAATATCTATGAAATTTTAGGTTATATATATGCTGGCGTAGTAGCCGTATTAATATTAATTACATTAATAATATTGAAAAAACGAACTAAGAAAAAATATAATGAAATATTAATGCAACTTGAAAAAGAAAAAAATTTAATTCTTTCTGGGGCTATACTTAATGAACTTAATAAAGTCGGTGCATTGATTAATAATAAAGAATTAGAAAAAAAATATAAGTTATGGCAAAATAGATATGAAATTATCAAAGAACAAGATATGCCTAATTTAAATGATAAATTATTAGAATTAGAAGATTTATGCATAAAAGGAAAATTTAAAACTGTAAATAAAGCTATAGCTGAATTAGAAATTGAAATATATTACGTTAAAACAAAAAGTGACTTTCTTCTTAGTGAAATAAAAGAAATATCTTTAAGTGAAAGTAAAAATAGAGAAATCGTAACTAAATTAAAAGCTGATTATCGAGAAATATATTTAAAATATAATAAAAATTCTGAAGAATATGACTTTGTTAAGGTACCGCTAGAATTACAATTTGAAAATATTGATAAATTATTTGCTGCTTTTGAAGTGGCGATGGAAAGTAATTCTTATAGTGAAGTAGGAAAGATAGTAAAAGCTTTAGATGATACAATAGGGAATATTACGATTGTGATTGAAGAAGCTCCAACAATTATCATTATGGGGAAAAAATTAATCCCCATAAAAATTAATGATATAAGAAATATTTATCATAAAATGTTAAAAGAAAATTATAATCTAGATTATTTAAATATTGATTATAATATTGCTGAATCCGAAAAGAAAATAGCTGATATATTTGATCGATTAAATGTTTTAAACTTAACTGATTCCATATTTGAACTTAAGACTATTTTATCTTATTTTGAATCTTTATATTATGATTTTGATAATGAAAAGATGTGTAAAAAAGCTTTCGAAGAAAATATGCGCAAAGTTGCGATAAAGACAAAAAAGATGCTAAATATAATTAGTAAATTATCATCTAAAATAGAAGATATAAAATATAGTTATGATTTAACAAATGAAGAAGTAAAAATAATTGATGAATTAAATATTAATATTAAAGCAATTCAAAATGATTACGAAGTTACTCTTGAAAATTATCGGAATAAATCTTTTGCTTTTTCAAGATTAAATAAAGAATTAGAACATCTTAATTTAAAATTATCTAAAAATGAAGATAAACTAGAATTAACATTAAAAAATTTAAGTGGATTAAAAGAAGATGAATTGAGAGCTCATGAACAATTTGATGAAATTGAAAGTATTCTTAAAAAATCAAAAGAGCAAATATTGAGTTATAAATTACCTATCATTCCAGAAAATTATTACACGCATTTAAATGAAGCTAATGAAGCAATTAATGAAATGTTAATTGAATTAAATAAAAAACCAATATCAATAAGAATCTTAAATACTAGAGTAGATACAGCCAGAGATTTAACTTTAAAATTATATAAAACGACAAATGAAACAATAAAAACAGCAAAACTTGCTGAAAATACAATCATATATGGTAATAGATTTAAACCTCTTAATACAGTGTTAAATCAAGGATTAAAAAAAGCTGAAAAGAAATTCTTTGCTGGTAATTATAAAGAATCTTTAGAACAAGCAATCAATTCGATATCTTTAGTAGATGCAGATATTCATAAAAAATTAATTGAAGCTTATCAAAAATAAAAATCACTTTAA
>JAQVZB010000043.1 GCA_029004695.1 Bacilli bacterium
TTTTCATTTTATATTCAATAATGTTGAATAGTTTTTTTCATGATATATATTTTAATTAATGTATTAAAAAAACAAATTTCGCTTTCGCTTAATCTGTTTTTTTACTTTTTTTACAACTTTTTTAATATTCAACCTACAAATTCTTGACACTATCAAAAATTATTAACTATTTTTTTTGTTTTTTAATAATTTCATCTTTTGATAAAAAATCTAAAAGCACTTCAGTAATTTCTCCGTCATATAAAATATTTAACTCATGTAATGTTCTAGTCATTGCAACATAAAGTAATTGTAAATCAATCTTTTTAGATGAAGAATATACTTTCTCTGAAGCATTATTAATAATTACAGCATCAAATTCTAGACCCTTAGAATTATAACTTGCTAATGATGATATACCACCTATAATTTTAGTCTCATCACCGCTAATATAATTAACTGGTATACCTTGTTTATTTAATTTTCGGGAAATACATAATGCCTCATCATCTGTTTTAGATATAATAGCGATTGATTTATAAGATTCATCTTTAAATTTTAATAGTATTTCACTTATTAACTGAGTAATATTTGTATTTGTTGTATCAATATATGTTACTTCTTTACCATGTCTTATTAATGCATCTGATACATGTAATCCTAATTTTTTAGGTATATTATTAGCAGCATCCATTATTTCAGATGTTGTTCGGTAACTTTTATCTAAAGTTGTAAATTTACAAGTATTATCAAAAACTTCAGCATTTAAATCATTCCAGTTAGCTATGCTTCGATAGGAGTGTATTGCTTGGTTTAAATCTCCAAATATTGAAAATGTTCCATTATTAAATATCTTTTTTAATACAACAAAATGAAATAATCCTAAATCCTGAGCTTCATCGAGTACTATCTGTTTATATTTATCATAATAATCATAATTATAAAAATTTAATTTCAAATACATAACTGCTGCCAAATCTTCATATTCTAAAGTTTTTTTAAATATGTTTTTTAAGGTTCTTTTCTTAAATTCTTCTATATTAAAATCTATTGGTGATTCAATATATTCTTCTATATTATTTATAAAATCTTTATAAATAACTAAAGGTTTTGCTTTACTTTTTTTAAAATATTTTTGAATGGTCTTTTTACACCCAGTTTTTATTTCTTTTTTTATTTCTTCCATTTGTTCATATATCTCTAATAATATCGGATTATTTCTATCTATTATTTTCGCTTTTTCATTTAATGAATATATAGCATTGTCATAATATCTTTGTGGATTTTCTTTTATTTTTTTAATCATTCTTTTTTGGAAGTTGTCAAATATAATTCCTATTGGTGTATTTATTTTTGACTGATATTCTTTTTTTATTTCTTCATTAGAAATAATACATGCATCACCTAAGGTTATATCATTATTTATCATCTTATAAATATAGTTTAATATAAATTTGTCTAAAGCATTTTTATAATTTAGTGATGATTTATATGAAAGACTATTATCTAATTTATTAGTTTTAAAAAGTGATTCTAAAGCATCATTCATTCCTATTAATTTTATTTCCTCTCCTATTACATCTTCTGCAATATCGAAAAATGTTAATTGAGTAACTGATTCCACTTCTAAATCTGGTAAAAGATTAGATATATAATCTAGAAAGTATTTATTAGGTCCTATTACTAAAAACTGATTTGCTTCAATTGTTTTGTTTTCATTATATACAAGATATGCAATTCTATGTAGTGCAACACTTGTTTTTCCTGATCCTGCTATACCCTGAACAATAATATTATCTTTAATAGGAGCACTTATGATTTTATGTTGTTCTTTTTGAATAGATGCAATAATATTTTTCATTCTATTATCAGCATGAACATTTAAATAACTTTGCAATAATTCATCATGAGTTACTAAGCTAGTATCTTTTGCATCAAGCAATTGTCCTTTTTCAATAATAATTTGTCTTTTTAATTTTAATTCACCTTTTATAGTACCAACTGGTGCTTCATAACTTACATTACCTAATTCGCTATTATAATATAAACTGCAAATAGGAGCTCGCCAGTCTATAGTTGCTAATTTTTGATTATCACCATATATAGATGTTTTTCCAATATATAATTTTACTGTTTTATTGTTATCATCTTGTAAAAAATCTATTCTAGCAAAATAAGGTATATTTCTAGCTTTTTCAAGTCGTTTTAAAGTAGTCGAAACAGCCGACATTAACGATTCAACTAAAAAAGTATCACCTTGTAAGATATTTGTGTGTCTTTTTGGTATAGCTTTTAATTCTTTTAAATTATATTCTATATTATTTTCTAAATGATATTTAACATATTCTAAATATGCTTTTTCTTCAGCAATCATTTTTTCTCTTTCAGTTTTCATAAGCTATTAGTCTTGTTTTAAAGTCATTTCAATAAATTCACAATCCTGACCTAGACGATCTTTTTTAATTACAGTTTTATCTATTAGAAATCCTATTTTTTTATATGCTTTAATTGCTCTTATATTCCATGACCTTACTTCTAAATATATAATATAATTATGATATCTATTTTTAATTTCTTCTAAACCATCTTTTAAAATATGACTTCCTAAACCTTTACCACAGAATTCTGGTTTTAAACCAATCCCGAAGTATATTTTTTTGTCTTCCATTTCTTTCATATTGATATAGGCAATTACTTCTTCTTCTTTTAAATAACAGATATAATTTTTTGCTTTTTCTGGATTTGTAATTCCATAGTTTTTTTCTTTCATTTCTTCGTATGTTGGTAAATTATAATTTGCATAATCTCCTTCATAATGCCAAGATGCTATTTGTTTTGCTGCATTATCGTTCATACTTATTTTTTTAAAATTTAAATCTTCCATTTTATCTCCCTTTTTCTTTAACTATTTTTCCATCATCAATAGTTAACTTATCATCTAAATACAGTTTACCATAGCCAAAATTAGGAGTCAATAATTTGACAAGGTCCCAATGAACAATACTATCATTACCATTGTATGCATCATTATAACTTTGTCCTAAGGCTAAATGGATAGAACCGTATATTTTCTCATCATATAAAATTATACCACTAGGATTATCTATAAAAGGGTTGATACCAATAGCAAACTCTCCTATATATTTACTACCTGAATCTGTATTTAATATTTTTTCTAATAATTGATTATTATTTGAATCAAAATCAACTACTTCACCATTTTTAAATTCAAGTTTAATATCTGAAAAATTATATCCCCTTTTAAAAGATTTAGTATTAAATTTTATAATCCCATTTGGACTTGTTTTAATCGGTGATGTATATATTTCGCCATCTGGGAGATTCTTTTCTCCACATAAAATTACTGCTTCCATATTATCCTTTTCAAATTCAAAATTAGTATCAGGTGATTTTAAATATACATGTCTTGCATTAGATAAATTATTTTTTAATTCATCATATTCTTTTTTTAACTCTATATAATTAAGTCCACAAACTTTATAATAATATTCTTCAAAATTTATAAGTGACATATTAAATTTTTTTGCTAGTTTATGACTTGGTAAACGAAGACCTAACCATCTACAATTATTAAGACGCACTGTTCTAAATGGATTTGAATATAATTTATTATACATTTTTAATTGTTCTTCATACTCTAAGCTAATATCAACTATATCTATATCTTCTAGTAAAGATATATAAACTTTTGACTTTGATAAATCATTTAAATCGTATTTTAATAGTTCTAAACATTCTTTAGGTTTTATAGTTCTAATAAGTTCATGCAACTCAACTGGAGTTGTTTTTCTTACTATAACATTTGCTCCTACTTTATGAATTTCATTAATTATTAAATTTAATATTTCTTCTGAATAACCTTTAAAATTTATATATACAGTTTCACCAGACTTTATTTTGCAACTGTAAGAAACTATCATTTTAGCAAAATTTAATTTATTATTCATTTTCAATCATCTTTCTACACAAACCACAAATTCCATAACCTACTGGACATTTTATTGGTAGTTCGATTAAATCGAAATCATTATTTTTCATTCTTTGAATAAATTTATTGTTTTCTACATACCCAAGATATTTTTTATAATCTAAGTTACCTAACTTAGCAAATTCAAAAGAATCTTTTCCAGAACAAGGCATACAATAATAATATTTATTTTCCATAAAAGTAATAGTTTTACCACAACAATTTATACTTTTTATAGCTTCAAAATTATTAAAGTTTAAATATTCATTGTATGTATCCCATACATCTTGACTTTTACCTAATATATAAAAATATTTTTCATAATCGCCAAGCATACTTTTATCGCTTGTATTTAAATTTAAATATGGAACTACAGCATCTAAATTTTTACCTTTACCCCATGGAAGTAAAGGATTCATAATGAATTTAACTCCTAGTTTAGAATATTTTTCTATAAAAGTAAATGCTAAATTATCTTCAGACTTTTTTGTTAAAGTAGATTGAACATATAAGTTCAATTCAAATTCTTTATGACTTAAAAGATTATCTAATATAACATTATCTAAATTATTATTATAGTTTTTATGATAATTATCAATAGTTACATAAATAGTTAATTTATCTATTTTATTTTCTTTTAATTTATTAAAAAAACTGTCACATAATTTTTGAATTCCAAAAATTTTACCATTGGAAATTAAAGAATAATTAATCTTACTTTCATGACAAAATTTAATAATATCAATTATATCTTTATTTTCGTTTCTATCTTTCCATATAGTTGGTTCTCCTCCTGATAATTTTAGTTCAAAAGAAGGAAAATTTTTAGAAAATAATAATACTTCATTAAAAGAAGTTAATACTTCTTTATAAGTTAAACTATAATCATTTTGATTCATTCCTGTTCTTAAACAATCTTCACATCTACTATTACATAATGATGTTAATTCATATATTAATATTTGTTTTTTCATTTACTGCTCCTAACATATAATAGCTTAAAAAATTTTTAATAATATTTAAATCACTTATTGTTATTATTTTTAAAGTTAAACATTTTTTTATATCATCTATATTTATTTCATCTATATCATAATTAAAATAATTAGCAAATTTATTTATAATATTAAAATAGTTATTATAACTTTCTTTTTCATATGTTTCTAAATAATCATTTATAATTTGTTTTAATTTTTCAACAGATGATAATTGTAAATTAGAATTTAAGATAATAAAACGATTTAAAAAAGGATTAACATTAAGTTTATTAAAATGTTTTTCAATTTCATCTGTTAAATTTTCAATATAAAGTAATTCATAATACTTCTCTGGTAATGTAAAATTACTATCTTTAATGCGATGGATTAAAATAAAATTTTGGCGATCAAAACAATTGAATACTTTTATAAAATTACCATTATCTAATATATAGATAATGTTGTTAGTAGGTATTAAATTATTTACTATAATTTCAGAAATTTCATCCATCTTTTTTTCATTATCTAGATATACAAAAATTTCTTCATTTAAATTAATATTAGATAAATCATTTATATTTATATCTTTAGTAAAATCTAAATATTTTTTATTTAAAAATATTTTTATAAATTGCTTTTTTAATCTTACAATTTCACTTCTACTTATCGAATTTATTAAAGGTGTTATTTCATTTACATTATAATTATATTTTATATTAATTGGTAAAATAAAGGCATCTTTTTTTATAACATATCCCCACGATTTAAAATCTTTCATTATTTCAGTACCTGAGTAGAATCTTAAATAATTATGAGAATAAGAATTTATTTTTAACTTTTTTACATAATCTAAAGTTTCTAATGCTTCTTTTTTAGTTTCTCCAGGTAAACCGGTTATAATATTTACCATCGGATCTAAATTAAGTTCATTTGCACGACTTACTATTTTTTTCATTTTTTCTAAAAATATTTTTTCACTTTCAAAGGTAGTATCATTTTTAGGAAAAAATATTTTTTTAACATTTCTCAATATTTTAGGTGATGCACTTTCTAAACCAAAATCTATCTTTATAAAACCAGATTTTTTTAATAAAATTAGTAATTCATCATCTATTCTATCTACTCTTGTTTCACAAAACAATTTTAATTTAATATTTTCTTTTATTATTTCTTTACATATTTCTTTTGCTCTTTCAATATTTAAAGTAAAGGCATCATCTCCTAGAAGAACATAACTATCAGGAGATTTGTTACTAATATACTTTAATTCATTAATCACTCTTTTAATTGAATGATAATATATTTTTTTATTACATATTAAAGGACAGTTACAATAAACGCAATTATGGATACATCCTCTTGATGTAAATACGATTTTTCTTTCTGGAAAAAAATCAATATCAGATAAATAAGGCGACGGAAATATATCTATATTTTGAGGTAATGTTTTTAATTCATTATTTAATACTACATTATCTTTTATATAAGAAATATTATTGATATCTTTTAAATCACCTTTTTTATTAATTAAATAATTAAGTAATTCAGATGTTGCTATTTCACCATATCCTCTTACTATGTAATCTACTTTTTCTTTAAGATCATCAAAAATAATATTGGTAGAAAATGTAGCAGTTGGTCCTCCGATTATGATTGGTATATTGGGATTCTTTTCTCTTAGTTTTATAATTAGTAATTTAATATAATAATAATTCATATCATAGCAACTAAAACCAATTATTTTAGCGTTATATGATAGTATTTCATCTATTATATTATCTATATTAAAGTTAGTGGGTAGATATTGTTTTGATGTAAAACCATTAATTTTTAAATAAGCTTGTAAATAAGCAATACCGATACTAGGTTCAAAGTCTTTTTGACGACCAGAAGCTGGATAAACATATAATATATCTAAATTATTCATTTATTACCTCGTTGATTTCTTTTATAATTTTAGTAAGCTCTGCATCGTATTTATCTTCACCAACTAGATATTCTAATTTATTTCCAGTTTTTATATCTTTTAAAAAATCAAATGAATATCGATAATAATAATCCCTAAAGGTTTTTAAAGACGTATTAGGACCTATTTGTTTTTTTGAATACGGTTGGATTATTTCAAATCCGCAAGCTATATCAAAATTTACTATATTTTTATATTTTTCTTTTATATCCCTTATTAAATTAATTGTTTCTTGATAAGTTAATTTTCCATATAAAGGATTAGCTATAAAATATATTTCTAATTTTGTTTTTTTATTTATAAATAAATCTATAAAATTAAATAGTTCTTTATTGGTAAATAATTTACCATTTTTAATACGTTTTTCTTCATTGCCACATACTACAGGTATTCCGATTATTGTTTCTTCTTCATTAGTACCATTTATAAATTCTTTTATATATTCTGAATCTGGTAATTGAAATAAATAATTATGAATAGCAGGTTTAAAACTTAATTTTTTAATTTTAGAAATAATATCTTTCCAATAATTTTTGCCAAAAATTCCAAAATCATGAGTAATACCAAAACATGATATATTATATTTTTTATTTAATTTTTGCATCATGTTTATAATAGAATCTACACTATTAGGAAACATGCAATTAGATTTAAAAACTTCAGAAAACATTTTTCTGTTTCCACCACAATATGAACAATCAAAACTACAACCGCGACCTGTAGGTATCCATGCTAATTTAATTCTATTTTTGTTTTCTTTATGTTTACCTTGTTTTTTAAATAAGACATCATTATGTTCTAAAAAATCATAATTATAATAATTAAAGTTATCTATATTAGCACAAAGATTTGTAATATCATTATGATAAATATTATCATCTATACGATAAGATATATTAGGTATATTATTTAAAGTATCTTTATTAAAAGAAAAGTCTTTAAATAATAATGATATTGGTAATTCAGAATCACCTTTAATAATTAAATCAATAAAATCAAATTCTTTTAATATTTCTTTATAATAAATAGATGCTGTTATGCCACCAATAATAGTTTTAATAGTTTTATTTATTTTTTTAATTAAACGGCAGGTCTCAATAGAAGAATATGAGTAAATAGCCCAGTGTAAATCTACTAAGACTACATCTGGATTTTCAGATTTTACTTTCTCTTCTAAATTAAATTTTCGATTTATAAATTTTTCTACGGGTATACTAATACCAACTACATTGTGCCCTTCATCATTTATTATATTATTTATACCAACTATTCCTATTGGAATAGCACACTGAGAATCTCTTAGTTCAGTAGTATCAGGGTGAATATATAATATCTTCATAACATACCTACACTTTGACAAAATTGATCTTCTCCAAATAAATCGCCTGTTGTAGCAAGTGCATATGCTCTGCATCCACCGCATAAATATTTTTTAGAACATTTTCCACATTTACCTTTTAAGTTATCTCTTGTTCTTAATTCTTCTATTTGTTTAGAATTATGCCATATATTATATAAAGATTCTTTATTTAAATCTCCACAAGGTTCATTAATAGCAGTACAAGCTATTACAGTTTTATCTAGCCTTATATATAAAAATTTACATCCCGCTGTACATCCACCCCAGACATTTTCAAGATTAGGTTTTTGATCTAAAAACTTTTTAACACGATAATCAAATATATGTCTTAAAGGATCATCTACTAATAATTCCATATTTGTAGTTTCTATATATTTAGTAACAAGAGATCCCATAGTCAGGTATTTTTTAATAAAACTTTTGTTTTCATCATTATTAAAACAAGCACGACCAATTGGAATTATACGACTGAAACTAAATCCGTAAACACCTAGTGTATTTGCAAATTTTACTAAATCTAATACATCATCAACATTATCCTTACCTATAGTTGCTTTTATAAAAATTTTATATCCTTTGTTAACACATTTTTTAATTCCATCAACCGTTTTATCAAAAGAACCTTCTAGACCTCTAATTTTATCATGTACTTCTCTTTTAGAACTATCTAAACTTATTGTAAATAATTTAACATTATATTTATCTAATAATTCAAAGTTTTTTTTATTAAAAAATAATCCATTTGTATTAATACGAACATTTAAACCAAATGAATGAATTATTTTAAATATTTCTTCTAATTGGGGATGCAAAAAAGGTTCTCCCCCAGATAAGTTTATTGTTTCAAGTTTTTTAGCCCATCTTATAGTTTCAGTAATTTGCTCTTTAATAAACTTTGGATCCATATATTGTTTATTAGAACTTAAAGCATTTCTACTGCAAAAAATACATTTTAAATTACAACAGTCTGTAATCATAAAAGATAAGGATTTTAATTCAACATTTACTTTGGTTTTCATAACTTCCTAACTACTTTGTTAAAGGTAGTATTAAATACTACCTTTGACTAGAAAAAAAATTCACAGTGATTTTTTACCATCCACATTCAACAGATGCACATTGTAATAAATATTCAATCTCTTTTAAAGATACCTCAGCTGTGTCAAATTCTTTTTCCATAGTTTTCACCACCACTCTGCAATTGATGTTTTATATATAATATATTTTATATATATTATAAATTCGGTTAATGTAAAAATTAATTGTATGTTAACATATATTATTTGAAAAGTCAAAAAAATCCGTCATTGTTAATTTAAATTTGAAGTGCAACAAAAAATAAAAAAAGATATATATTCCTGTATACTTAAATTAGTACAAATAAGAAAGGAATATATATCTATGAATTATAATACTACAAATAAAATTAAAAAGC
>JAQVZB010000044.1 GCA_029004695.1 Bacilli bacterium
TTTTTCTAATTCATATTTAGTGAAAGATATAATTGTTGGTCTTCCATGAGGGCAATTATAAGGATTATCACACATTACTAAATTAGATAAAATACTTTCCATTTCTTCTAAAGTAATATTTGTATTACCTTTAACACTTTCTTTGCAAGCAGCAGTAGCTGCTAATTTATCATTAAATTTTAGCAAGTCAAAACCTTTAGGTAAATTAATAACTAATTCAATTATTTTATTAATTGATTCTGTTTCATAACCAGAGATTAACCATATGGGATGGGTTTTTATTGAAATTGTATTTATACCTATTTCATCAATAATAAAACCAATATTTTCTAAAATAAATTTACTTTCATTAAATAATAAATAATTACTTGGGGATAATTCAATATTAACTGGTATTAATAAATCGATAGTATTTATTTCTTTTTGAGAAAGAAAATTTAATATTTTTTCATAATTAATTCTTTCCTGCGCAGCATGCTCATCAATTAAATACATAGCATCATTATTTTGAGCAACTATATAAGTACCAAATACTAAACCACAAGGATATAATTCTAGTTCTTTAATAACTTGATTATTATCTTCTTTAAAATTAAAACTTTCCTGGACTTCATTGACTTCTTCATTTTGGTGTTCTAATTCAGGATAAATAGTTTTAATTTCAATTTCATTATCATAATCTTTAGTTTTAATTTCGATTTTAGGAATTAATAATGTATTATATAATGTGTTTTTTATACTACTAAATACTAAATCTTCTAGAGAATTTATTTTACTAAATTTTATATCTTGTTTAGTTGGATGAATATTGACATCGATTAAAGTTGGATCAGTTTCAATTAATAAAATGATAACTGGATATTTATTATCTGGTTTATAAGTATGATAAGCATCATTAATTATTTTATTTAATTCCATATTTTTAACTACTCTACCATTTACAATAGTAGTTATATAATTTCTAGTTGACTTTAATAATGATGGTTTAGACATATAACCATAGATATCAAAATCATTATTTGATCCTTTTATTTCAATCATATTTTTACTTATATCTAAACCATATATTTCATGAATTGTTTTAAGTAAATTATTTTGCCCACTAGTTTTAATAATCGGATTATTATTATTTATAAGCTCGAAAGATACATTATCATGTGATAAAGCTAATTTTTCAATATAATTAGTTGTATTTGCCAGTTCAGTTTGATCACTTTTTAAATATTTTAATCTAGCTGGAGTATTATAAAATAAATCTTTAACTTCAATTATTGTTCCTTTTCTGGCATCACTAACAAGTTCTTCTTCAAATTTTCCACCATTTATTTTAATAGTTGCTCCTTTGTCTCCTTGACTACTAGATAAGGTTACTTTCGAAACACTTGCTATTGAAGGAAGAGCTTCACCTCTAAATCCTAGAGAGTTAATAAAAAACAAATCTTCTTCTTTAGATATTTTACTGGTTGCATGTCTTAAAAAAGCATTTCTAGCATCAATATTATTCATTCCTGTTCCATCATCAATTACTTTAATCATTTTGGTTCCTGAATTAATTAATTCGATTTTAATATTTTTTGCTCCAGCATCTAAACTATTTTCAACTAGCTCTTTAACAACATTCGAGATTCGTTCTACTACTTCACCAGCGGCAATTTTATTAGCTAAATTTTCACTCATTATTTTTATTTTATTCATGTTTTACTCCAAAAATACTTTCTCTTATTTCATAATTTAATAAATTATAATATTTAATGATACCTTTATTTTTAATATTAATAAACCCTAATCCTTTTATGATTAAATCACTATCATTTCCAATATTAATTTCATTATTAAAATTAATATCATGATAATATTTTTTAGCCTCTAAATCATTTCCTAAATATAAAGTAACTGATGTATTTTCACTAAAATTTAAATAAATATCTTCAATTTTTAAAGTTTCATTTTTTTTCATTTGATAAGTTATTGGTTTAAGAGGTTTTTTAATTATTTTGTCATTATAATAACTATTAATTATAAACCCCGGTGAATCAATAATAGTTAAATTATCATTTAATTTAACTTTAATAAAATCCATTGTTGTATTAGGAATATTACTAGTAGTAACTTTATTTAATTTTAATTTATTTAAATCAATTAATTTATTAATTAAAGAACTTTTTCCACTATTAGATAAACCAACAATATAAGTATAGTTGATCTTTTTTTTATATAAATAATTAATTAACTCATCAACCTTATAATTTTTTTTACTACTAATAAATTTAATATCACTTTCAATTTGATAATGATTTTTTAAATAATTAATTATGGTTTTTTCTTTAATACTTTTAGGAATAATATCGAATTTAGAAATTAATAATAATTTAGCTTTTTTAATGGATTTAAAAATATTTATCACTTCAGAACTTATTGATAAAAAATCAGTCAAAAAAATAACAAACTTATCATCATTATTTATTTCTTTAATGATTTTTTTTGTTTCTTTAGGTACAGAAGTAATTTTATTTTCGCCATAGTTAATAATTTTAAAACACCTTTGACAGTAAGATGCATCACTTTTATTTTGAGGTATAAATCCTGGTTTATCAGGAAACTCATTTTGTAATTTTAAACCACAACCGTAACAAATCTTATTCATAGTACTCACCTTTTTTTAATAAATCTTTTTTTTCTAAATAATTATAAATGGTTTCTTCGACAAATCGATTTATTTTCGTTGGTGCAAAATCTAATATCCCAATCGGATTTATTAAGATACTTGTAAAACCCATACGATTAGCTCCCCAAATATCAGTTAATAACTGATCTCCAATACAAGCTATTTCAGTATCCTTAAAACCATAAATTTTAATTATTTTTTTATATCTTTTTTTTAATGGTTTAAAAGATAAATAAGATGAATCAATACCTAAGATATCTTTAAAAGGTTCAACTCTTTTTTTAGTTGAGTTAGACATAATAATAAGCTTTAATTTTGATTCTTTTAAATACTCCATTAAATCTTTTACTTTTTTACTTGGACTTTTTACATTAATCGGAGCTAAAGTATTATCTAAATCAAATATAATACATTTAATTCCATTTTTCTTTAATTTCTTAAAATTAATATCAAAGATACTTTTTTGATATATATCTGGAACAAAGATACTTAACATAAAATCACCAACTTTACCTAATTATAACAAATAAACTATTTTTTATAAATGGTTATTTGAAAAAATTAAATCTTCAAATTTTTTTTACTTACTTTAAAATCAAAATCAAAATAAGCATACTTAGATGTTTCATTATTTAAATAATTATCAATATAATTTTTTGCATTAGGAGAAATATTATATATTCGATCTATTTTGTCTTCATTTTTTACTAAAGGAATAACATATCTTCTTTTAGCTTTAATACTTACACAATATTTATCATTAATTTCAACATCACTGTCATAAACAGTCGTCATATTTTGAAATTTTATAAATGACTGACTTAGATATTCATCTTCACAATTTAATATTTTATTAATTATTTCTTCTTCTGATAATATATATAAATCATTTGTTATAAGATAATTTTTTTCAATCATAGCTTTAATAATATCTGCTAAAAACTGCATAACTGATTTATCAGCATTACTAATCCAGGTCGGCCACAAATCAGATACAATCCTAATATATTTTTCACATACCTTGATATTATTAAATCCTAACTCGGGATTTCCATCTTCATTAGTTAAAATAGTTATATTATCATAACATTCTTTAATATCTTTTAAATTCCATACGCGATAAAAAACTAACCCCGAAGAAAAAATATATTCAAATCGATCAGCTGATAGCTGAGGTGAATTATTATCGGCTATTGGATATTTTTTATAATCGATTACTTCTTCTAATTTAATATTATCTCTTTTTAAAAGTGACATTATTTCTTTTGAATTCATAATTATTTCAGCGGTTTTTTCCTCAGTACTTTCTTGTTTTTCATGATCATTATTTAAAAAATCAATCACATGTTTAAATACCGGAGTTGCGATATCGTGAAATAGACCAGCTAAAGCTTGTTTTTTATCTTTAGTAAAGTTCCATACAATTAAAGCTACACCTATACTATGTTCCAAGTTTGAATAATAATATGTCGGATTAAAAACTTTCGTATAATCAGTTCCGCAACTTAATGCTATATTACTTATTCTTTGCATTTCTGGTGTTTCGATGTAATCAATTAGCCACTTTGGGAAATCGCTTGATAATATTTGAAAATATTCTTTTATTTCATTATTTAAACTATTTAGATATTTTGACATTTAATTTCCTTTCTTAAATTATAATTATTTTCCATATCATTTAAAATATGCTTAGTTACTAGAATTGAAACTTCATTTGGAGTTAAATTTGTCGTATCAATAAAATGAATATTGGAATTATATGTTTGAAATAAATCTTTCATTTCAATTAAGGCTTTATTAAATTGCCTTATATTATTAAGATTTAAAAAATTTCTTGATTCTAAAGCTAAACTATGAAGATAATCTCTTTTTAAAGCTATTTGATCTTCAGCATAAGTAATGAATAAACTATCAACTTTGTTTTTGGCTTCTAATAAATATTGATCAAGAAAACTTTGGGCTTCCTCTTTAGTTACAATATCTAAATTCATAGCTCTTTGCATCCAAATACAGCGATCATAAATTCCCCGATCAACTATTACAATATCTTTATTAGAAATAATTTCTTTATTAGCAAGTTTAATAATTTCTTTCATTATTAAACGATTTATTTCAAAGGTTGTTCGATTTTTATTATATGGTTTTATTATGTTTTTATAATATTCTGAACTGACAAATTCTTCCATAATTTTAGTATTAAAACTGCCTTTTTCAAAAAAATCATTTATGTTATTAATTAAAGTTGTTTTTCCAGTTCTAGGCGTACCTGAAAATTCTATGACATAAGGTTTATTAATTTTTAATTCTTGTTTTAAATTTAACAATTCATATTTTTTAAGCTGTAAATTTCTTAAATCATTTAATAATTTAGAATTATCATTGAAGATATTATTTTCTAAATAAATTTGATAATCGATTTCTTTTTTAAGATTTGATAAGGTTTCATTTAATCTTATAAAAATTGGTTCTTCTTTATTTTCGTTATAAATTAAACTTTGGTAAATATTTTCAAAATACCATAATTGACTTTTATAATCACGTTTGAATGATTTAAAAACTTCCATTCCTTTAATTCTTAATAACCTAATTAAATCCTCAATATTATTAATTTTATCACTGCAAACTATTAATTTATTTCTTAAAGGTTTATTTTTAATTTCATTAATAGTATGGGTTTTTCTTTTTTCCCAAGATAATGTTTTATCTGGTTCAGAAGCACTATCAACTAAATTAGCAATATCAGAACCAAATAATTCATTTATATCTTCAATCCTATATTTAGTATCTTCAACTACATCATGCAAATAACCTGCTGAAATAACATTTTCATCGTATCCATAATATTCTAATATTTTTGCTACAGCGATAGGATGAATAATCATATCTTTGTCTGGTTCTGACTTTCGTTTTTGACCTTCATGAGCCATAATAGCAAATTCTTTAGCTTCTTCTCTTATCATAAAAACTCCTAAATTACAAATATATTATACATGATAAATAATTATTTTCAAACTTTCTTTCATATAATTTATTGGTGATGTAAATGTTATTTTATTTAATTTCGATTTTAAAAAGTTTAACTTTTTTTACAGGAGCATATTCGATTAATGTTTTTCCCGATCCTTTATCTAAAGAGGAAGAAAAATTATGTATTAATAAAATGTTATTAGGTGATAAAGAAGCTCGCAATAAATTAATTGAACATAATCTAAGGTTAGTAGCTCATATTGTTAAAAAGTATGAAAGTAAAGAATATGATACTGATGATTTAATTAGTATTGGTACAATAGGTTTAGTAAAAGGCATAGATTCCTATAAACCATCTAAAAACACCAGAATTACTACTTACACAGCCAGATGTATTGAAAATGAAATCTTGATGCATTATCGAAGCAATAAAAAACATATTAATAATATTAGTTTAAACGACTCAATAGGATTAGATAAAGATGGTAATGATATTAATTTAATTGATGTCTTAAAAAGTGATACAGTTGATATTATAGATGAACTAAATAAAAAACAAAATATTGAATTTTTATATAAATATTTAAAAATATTAACTAAAAGAGAAAAAGATATTGTTATTAAAAGATATGGACTTTTTAATAATAAAGAAACGACTCAAAAAGAAATTGCTAATAAATTAGGTATTTCAAGAAGTTATGTTTCTCGAATTGAAAAAAGAGCGATTACTAAAGTATTAAGAGAATTTATTAAAAATAAAAATTTATAATAAATAAAAACTTAGATTATAAATCTAAGTGTTCTATATCATCTACTAAATCTAATTGAGATTCAATTATCGTTCTTAATCTTCTTTTGAAAGCAACAACATTTCTTTTTAATTGAATGGTTTCATTTTGAGTTCTTTCAGCTTGGATTAAAGCGTCATTAACAATACGAGATGCATTCTTTTTAGCTTCATCTATTATTGAAGCACTTTCATCCCGAGCAATTCTTTTAATTTGATTTGAGGCATCTTCAGCTACAAGAATCGCTCTGTTAAAAGTATTTTCCATATTTTTATAATGTTCTAAACTATTTTTAAGTTCTGATATTTCAGCATCTTTTCTTTTAAGATCATCTATCATAGCTTCTACTTGTTTTATAACATCATTAACAAATTTATTAACTTCTTCTTTCTTGTAACCGGATATACCAGTTTTAAATTTTTCCATTCAACTCTCACCTCTAAGAGATTTTTATTAAAATTCTATTTCGTCTTCTATTTTTGCTTTTGTTTTTATATCATCAGATTCAGTCATTTTTCCTTGAACGCTTACATTTTTTGGGGTACATAAATAAATACCTCCCCCTAATTTTTGCATGTCACCACCTATAGCATAAATAGTACCGGTTAAAAAGTCAATTATTCTTTTAGCTTGATCTGATGTAACTCTTTTTAAATTAACAACAACGGAATTTCTCTTTTTTAAATGGTCTGCTATGGTTTGACTTTCTGAATATGCTCTTGGTTCAACAAGAATCATTTTACTACCATTTTTTTCTTCATCTTCTTTATAAGTTTTTTCATTCATTAAGTAAAATTCATCTTCTACTCCAGCTGGATCTAAAGCATCATCATTTCCAAATAATGTATTTTTAATATTTTTAAATTTCATTTTATTAGCCTCCTTATATTACACTATTTATATCTTAACATAAAAAAACACTTTTATAAACACTTTTTTATTTTTTATTTATTTAAATATTCCTTACAAACTTGTATAAATTCATTTATTTTATTTTCTAATTCATTAAAATTCTCCGTAATATAATCAACATTATTATTTTTACTTTCTACTTCATGCTTAAAAGGTAGATTAGATAATTCGAAAAAACCAAGATATTTTAAATCACTTTTTAAAGCATGAACTTCGATATGATAACTTTTCATATCTTGATTATCTTTATATTTAGCTAATCTTTTTATTCTTTCTGAAGTGCTTTCATAAACTATTTTAAGTGTTTCGTTATACATATCTAAATCTCCTAAAGTATCAATAGCTTTATTTATATCAGCACCTTTTAATTTTAAATATTCTAAATTATTTTTAGGAATTATATTTTCTTTTTCGGATTTGGTTTCTTCATTTTTAAAATTTATATCTTCTTTTACTGACTTTAAAAATATATTTAATATTCGATCTAATTCATTACGATTTATCGGTTTTGCTATATATTCATTAAATCCTAATTTAAGATATTTTTCTCGATCTCCACTGGTTGCATTTGCAGTTAGTGCTATTATTGGTTGATTATATTCTTTTTCTTTTAATGTCTTTAATAACTCTATGCCATCGGTTACTGGCATTTCTATATCCATTAATAATAAATCATATTCATTACCGTTATTAATTCTATTTAATGTATCTTCTGCACTTAAAGATAAATTTATTATAAGATTATATTTTTTCAATAATTTTTCAGCTACTTTTAAATTAATATTATTATCATCTATTACTAATACTTTTTTATCTTGATAATTTTGATAATTGATATCTAAATTGTTTTCATTAATAACATTACTTTCATTA
>JAQVZB010000045.1 GCA_029004695.1 Bacilli bacterium
TTTTATTATAATCAAATTCTTATTATAAGTGATGGAGCTACTGCTAAAGTTGGTACTATTACATCTAATTATTCTAGATTTACAGAATGGAAGAAAATCGGTATTAATGATGAAACAAGAAAAAATAATACTCATGAATCATTAATTAATGGAATCTTTAAAAAAGAAACTTTGTTAGCTTTAATAAAAGGTTATATTTTATATAGTGATAATAATAAAATATTACCTGCTTATCATCAGTATTATGGAGTAGAGAAAGCTATTAAAAGTACAATAAATTCTAAAGATGGTAGAGCAGGTTTAATATGGCATACTCAAGGATCTGGTAAAAGTTTTAGTATGGTTTTTTATGTTGGTAATATGATCCAAAAATTAAATAATCCTACTATAGTTATAATAACTGATCGTAATGATTTAGATGATCAATTATTTGGAACTTTTTCTAAATGTATAAATTATTTAAGACAAACACCAGTTCAAATTGAAAGTAGGGAAGACTTAAAAGATAAACTTAATAATATTAAAGTTGGTGGTATATTCTTTTCTACTATTCAAAAGTTTGAAGAAGATACTAATCTATTAAGTGAAAGAGATAATATTTTAGTTATAGCTGATGAAGCACATAGAAGTCATTATGGAATAGATGCTATCGTAAAATTTGATGAACACAAAAAAGAAGTAACTAAGAAATATGGTATTGCTAAATACTTAAGAGATGCTCTTCCAAATGCTAAATATATCGGTTTTACGGGAACACCAGTAGAAACAACAAATCATTCTACTACAAATGTATTTGGAAAAATTATTGATATTTATGATATGACTCAATCTATTGAAGATGGCTCAACTGTTCCTATTATGTATGAAGGAAGAATGGCTAAAGTAGGTTTAAATGATAAAATACTTGAAGCTATTGATGATTACTATGCTTTTCTTGAAGAAGATGGAAAAGCTGATGAAGAAAAAATCAAAATAAGTCAATCACAAATGGCTACTATGAAACAAATTTTAGAAGATAAAGATAGATTAAGGTTAATTGTTGAAGATATTATTAATCATTATGAAGATAGAAAAAATTTAATTGCTAATAAAGCAATGATTGTAGCTTATTCAAGAAATGCTGCTTATATAATGTATAAAAAGATATTAGAACTAAGACCAGAATATAAAAATAAAGTAAGAATGGTTATTACTCCCTCTAATAATGATTCACCAGAGATGCAAATGGCTATTGGAACTAAAATTGATAAAAAGCAATCAGAAACGGATTTTAAAGATCCTAATAATGAATTCGTTATAGCAATAGTGGTAGACATGTGGCTTACAGGTTTTGATGTACCTAGTTTAGGTACTATGTATATAGATAAACCAATGAAAGCACATAACTTAATGCAAGCTATAGCAAGAGTAAATCGTGTTTATAAAGATAAAACTGGTGGTTTAATTGTTGATTATATAGGTCTAAAGAAATGGTTGTTAGATGCTTTAAAAACTTATACTAAGAGAGATCAAAGAAAAATAATTGATAATAAAGACATTATTAATATATTATTTGATAAGATTGAACTAATAAGAAATTTATTTCATCATTTTAATTATAGTAATTTTTATTATTTAAATAATAAAGGTAAATATGATTTAATTAATGAAGGAGCTAATCACATTTTAGAAACAGATGAAACTAAAAAAAGATTCCTAAGATTAAGTTATGATGTTAAAGGTTTATATTCAGTTTGTTCTGGTATATTAGATAAAAAATTAAAAGATGAAATATTATATATACTAGCAGTTAGAAGTTTTATATCTAAAATAAGTAATAGTGAAAAACTCGATGTAAAGGAAATAAATTCTAAAGTAGCTGAAATGTTAGAAAATGCAATAAATGAAGATGAACTTATTAATATAGGTTCAATTAAAAAAAGTAATACCTTTAATCTTCTTAATGACAATATTTTAAATAAATTAGCAAAAATGAAGTCAAAAAATATAGCAGCTGAAGTATTAAATAGAGCTTTAAAAGAATATATAATTAAATTAGGTGGAACTAATCTAGTTTTAATGGAAAAATTTTCTGAAAAATTTAAAAAAATAACTGATGCTTATAATGCTAGAACTAACGTAGCAGATATTGAGCAAATGATAGAAGAGATGGTAGCTCTTAAAAAAGAAATTGAAGAAGAGATAGATTCTGGAACTGAATATAATTTATCTCTAGAAGAAAGAGCATTCTTTGACGCATTAGGTAATGATCCAGAAGTAAAAGAATTAATGAAAGATGAAATACTAGTTCAAATAGCTAAAGATTTAGTTGAAATAATTAATTCAAATATGACTGTTGATTGGGATATAAGAAAAGCTGCAAAAGCTCACATGAGAATGGAAATTAGAAAATTATTAATTAAATATGATTATCCTCCAAATAAGAGCGAAGAAGCTGTTCAAACAGTTATTAGACAAGCAGAATTAAATTGCCAAAATATAATAAATTAATGCAACCATAAATTATTAAAAAGATATGCACGTTCAACATTGCAATTAGCAAATATATTAATTATTAATTTATTTGCTAATTGTATTTTGTTGTGATATATTATAACCATATTTTTCAACAACTAACGAATAAATGAGGTAAAATGGAAAAAAATATAATAGAAATGCACGCAACGTGGCTTACTGTCAATTCGATAGTTGGGTGTACTAATGGATGTAAATATTGTTTTTTACAACCAACATCGCAAAATAATAATTTGCCTAAAGAATTAGTATCTTCTAGTGATGCAATTGAACAGCTTTTATCTTCAAAATATTATACAGAGGATATTCCTATATGCTTGTTGCCTAATACAGACCCGTTCTTAAATAAAAAAAATATCAAATATTTGAAAGAGTTGTTAACAAAAATTAATAATTTAAAACTTAAGAACAATATAATTATTACAACAAAATGTTATATTCCGCTCGATTTCATAATATATATAGGTTCACTTCACAGCATAAAAGAAAATATAATTTTTTATTTGAGTTATTCAGGTTTAGATAATTATTTAGAACCAAATGTTAATCATGATGAAATAAAAAAGAATTTCAAAAATTTATATGAATATAGATTTAAAATAATTCATTATTTTAGGCCATTAATTCCAACAAACTCGAGTGAAGAAATAATAACTAAAGTTTTATCATACGTTAACAAATATACTAACGTTTCCGTAATAACAGGATTAAAATTAAAACCTTCATATATAGATACAATATATTTTTGGGAAGAAATATCCAATTGTCGTAAAGCAGCACTTAACGCTGAGGGAGTGTGGCCAGAATCTGCATATAAATATTTTTATGAAAACTATAATTTTAATAATCATTATATTTATCAAACGAATTCATGTGCTTTAACTTTAGTAACAAAAAAATGTTGTAGTTATTATAATACCTATGAATGTAATTTTAGAAACATTTGTCCTTTAAAGCAAAGAAATTTGTGTAGAGAAAATTTTGCCCATAAAGATTATACAAATATACAAAAACAGCTAAAAAAAGAATTAAAAAGAATAAGTATAAATTATGAAGATGCCATCATAAGAATAAATAAAAATGATAACACTATTTTCCTAAGCAATATAGACTTGTCTGTAGGAGATCTTTCTTATTTATCGACAGTGTTAAATGTAAAAGTAATTACTGATAAAAAGAATAGTAATGATAAGTATTTTAATAGCTCATTAACATCCTCAAAACCTTTAGTATTAAAAGACAATATGAGCAATATAGATGATTTTTTAAATAAATATTATAATCTTGCAATAAAATTGAAATTAGACTTTAGAAAAACAGAACCAAAAGAATGGAATATAATGACAACAATGTCTGAATTAACTGTACAAATAGGTCACATTTTTAATGTTATTAATAGTAATGATTTAGTTAATGAAGTTGGACGGAATATTAATAATTTAGGTGATGAATTATCGGATGTTTTGTTACAAATTTGTTATATATCATATTTAGAAAATATAGAATTAAAAAATATAGAAAATCATAACTGCTACGAAATACAATACATCCCGATTTTATTAGGCCAGATAATGGAAATTTTTATGGAGGAAAATAGTTATAGATATTATAAAAATAGAAAAGGATATAACTCTAATAGAGAATTTTTAAATGAAAGGATAAGATTACTTTTTGCATTGGTTTATAATATAGGTGTTATTAATAATCTAAATATGAAAAAAGAATTTAATAACATGTTATTAGATGCAAATAATTTTTTAGATAATTATGAAATATAAAAAAGAATACAAATTTAAAAACATTACATTTACAGTTATAGCTGATGATAAAAATGAGTATGATGATCAAATAAAACATATATCTCAATTTTTTATTCCACTAGAAGATTATATAGTAAATTTAAACGAAAACATAAATATTACATATAACGTAAATGAATTAATGTTTACGAAACTTTTAGAAAAAACGAGTTATATAGAACCTAAATTATATCAGACTTTTGAAAATCAGATACACTCAGAATATACTATTAATAAAGTTAAAATATATATTATAAATACAAAAGAATATATCGCAATAAAATATGATGATAATAACTATGAAATTCTAACTGATGGTCGACTAAAATCTATTCGATGGGTTTTTCGGATTATTAGAGAAATTTTAGTTAGAAAAAATGAAGAAAAAAATAAACTTTTTATGCATGGAACTGGTTTAATAATTGATAATAAAGGTGTCTTGATATTAGGAAATTCTGGTTCTGGCAAAACAACTTTAGCTTCTAAACTATTAAGCACAAATGATTGTCAAAAAGGTTTTTTATCAAATGATCGCATTTTTTTAGATAATAATAATGGAGTGGCAACAATGGAATATTTTCCAATACCGGTAGTATTTGCAATGGGTACTGTTAGAGCTGATAAATACCTAAATAATTATTTTGAACGAACATCTATTTATGAAAAAAGAATTGGGAAAAGTTTTGAAGATAGTGATGATAAAGATAAAGTTGACATCCCATTAACTGATATTCCAAAAATTTATGAAAATGTTATTTTAAAAGCAGTTAATAAAGTAGATTTAATTATTTTTTCAAAATTAGATCTGCAATTTCGAGTAGAAACCTCAAAATATCTTTCATCACTAGCTCGTGAAATCAAATTAAATCAGACTTGTTTTACTATCCATGATTGGGAAAGTTTAAGAATGCAATGGATTCATAAAACTAATATATCTAATGATCAATTAATTGAAAATAAAATATTAACACTAAAGAATATTTCAGATAATGTTCCAATAATTAATCTTGATTATAGTATTTCTTCTAAAGGTGAAGATGTAATTAAATTAATTAAAAAATATTATTAATAAGTGTTATAATAGAAGTGAAAGATAGGTGAACTTGAGTTATCACTCAAAAATTATGGAAATATTAAATATATATAATGACAATTATGAATTATTAGGAACTTGTGAAAAAAAACTAGCACACAAAATTGGTTTATGGCACGAAGTATTTACTTGCTTAGTAATTAATCCAGAGAAGAATACTGTTATAATGCAAATAAAAAATCATTCACATAATGATGTTCATGAAAAAGATTTAATAGAAATAACTGTAGGTGGGCATTATCAAGCTGGTGAGATTTTAGAAGACGGTATTCGAGAACTAGAAGAAGAAACTGGATTAAATGCTGATTTTAAAAATTTGGTTAGCTTAGGAGTGAGACAAGTAGCTACTACGCCAAATCCGTCTTATATAATTAGAGAATTTCAACATATATTTTTATACCCTACTAATAAAACATTAAATGATTTTAAAGATTTTGACGAAGAAGAAGTTAATGGTTATATTGAATTTAATATTGATGAGTTAATTAATTTATTATTGAGAAAGTCTAATAAAATAAAAGGTATAACTAAAATTGGAACTAAAGATATAGATTTAAGTAATTTTGTAGAAAATTATTTAAAAGGAGATAAATTATATTTAAGACTGCTTATTGCTTCTAAAAGATTTATTAATAAAGAAGACACAGAGCTTATATTTTGGTAAATACAAATAATAAATTTAAATAGTTAATCTTAACTATTTTTTTTATTATTCCAATTTATATTATATTATGTTATACTTTTTTTATAGTAAAGAGGTTGGTTAATATGTTTGGTAAGATTAAATATATTAGTGATAATAATGCTGTCGTTTATATTAATAAAGAAGGACAGATTATTGCTAACTTGATGAATTTACATATTGTTTTTGAAAGTGGTAATGATAAATTACTAGGTGAAGTAAAAAATGTTGATGAAGATACCGTTAGAATTGAATTACTAGGTGAATTTACTGGGGATAGATTTATAGCTGGGACAATTAAAAAACCATCACTTACTTCTAATTTAAGAGTTATTAATGATAATGAATTAGATATAATAATGGGTAAACTTGATATGAATAGTTTATATATTGGTAAAAGTCCGACTTATGAAAATAGAAGTATTTTTGCTGATATTAATGATTTATTTTCTAACCATTTAGCGATTTTTGGTAATTCTGGTTCAGGTAAATCGTGTTCTGTATCAAGAATAATTCAAAATGTCTTTTTAAATAAAAACTTTTTATCTTATAATGCTAATATTTTTATCTTTGATGCTTATGGAGAATATAAATCGGCTTTTCGAGTAATTGATCAGTTTAATGAAAATTATCAATATAAATTTTTAACTACTAATCCAACTGAAGAAACTGATATGTTATTACAAATTCCGATCTATTTATTAACTAATGATGATGTAGCTCTTTTACTAGCTGCTGAAAATCATTCCCAATTAACGATTATTGATCGCATGATGAAATTAGCTAAAATGTTTAGTAAAAATGATCAAAAAACGGAAGAATTAAAGAATCATTTAATTGCTAAAGCTATTCAATCCGTCTTATTTAGTAATATGAATTCTAGTGGTAAGAAAAATGATATATTTACGATTATTGCTTCTTGTTCAACTGCTGCATTTAATATGAATGCTGAATTACCTGGGATTGGTTATACCAGAAGGTTCTCAGAATGTTTTAAAATTGATTCTAAAGGTGAATTTGGTGAATCAGTTCTGATTAATGAATATGTAGCTAAACATTTAAATGAAGATTTAGAAGGTACGATGGATGTTCCTAATGATGCTTTCTTTACCTTACTTGATTTAGAAAAAGCTTTAAACTTTACTTTAATCGGAGAAGGTTTCTTAAATAATAAAATAATGCAAGATTCATCTATTATCTTAAAGGTAAGATTAAATTCTTTAATAAATAGTAAAAATAGAAGATATTTTGATGTTAAACAATATATTAACTTAGATACTTATATTTCTAGTTTAATAGTTATGAATAATAAAAGAAGTCAATTAATTAATATTAATTTAGAAGATATTGATGATATTCTAGCTAAAGTTATTGTTAAAGTAATAAGTAAAATGATCTTTGACTTTTCTAAAACGAGAAAAGTAAGAGCTTCGATTCCTTTTCATTTAATTATTGAAGAAGCCCATAGGTATGTCGTTCATGATAATGATCAATTCTTACTAGGATATAATATCTTTGAAAGAATAGCTAAAGAAGGCAGAAAATATGGGGTCTTAATAGATTTAATTAGTCAAAGACCAGGAGATATAAGTGAAACAGTTGTAGCCCAAATGAGTAACTTCTTAGTTCATAAAATGACTCATCCTAAAGATATTGAATATGTCGAAAAGATGCTACCTAATATATCTTCAGATATAATAGAAAAATTAAATTCTCTACAAGCTGGTACTTTAGTATCATTTGGGGGAGCATTTAAAATTCCATTATTAATTAAAATGGATTTACCTAATCCAATGCCATATTCTAGTAACTGTGATGTTATTCAAAGATGGAAAGGGTAATAAAAATATATAAAAAAGAAAGAATAATAAATTAAAGGTATTATTCTTTCTTTTTTGGGTTATCATAATAGCAAGGTGATATTATGGATTTTGAAAATAAAGTAGTACTAATAACTGGAGCAACTGGGGGAATAGGAACAGCAGCTGCTAAAGAGTTTGCTCAAAGAGGAGCTAAATTAAGTCT
>JAQVZB010000046.1:0-3619 GCA_029004695.1 Bacilli bacterium
TTTTAATTTTATTTGTAGTATTATAATTCATAGATATATATTCCTTTCTTATATGTACTAATTTAAGTATACAGGAATATATATCATTTTTTATTTTTTGTTGCACTTCAAATTTAAATTAACATATCAAGATTTTTTTGACATTATAGTATTATTATGCTAATATAATTTGCAATTAAATTGTGGGTGGGTTAAAATGGATAAATTCAATAAAAAAAATATCCTTGAACTTAGAAAATTAAGTGTTGATGAAATAGATAAATATTTTCGAGAACTTAGAAAATATGAATTTGAAACGGGAAAAGAATTAACCGAAGTCGAATATAGAAAAAAGATTCATGGTCTAATGCTTTCTTTATTAAAATTAGACCGAATATTATTACAAAAAGAAAAATTAACTATTCTTTCTGATAAACGAATAAAGCATAATAAACCAGTAATTTTTGCTGCGACTCATATTGGTGGTAATGATGTTGTAAGAGTATTTGAAGCAGTTAAAGAACATGCTTATTTATTATTAGGAGATCCAGGAATAATATATGTAAATGAATTAGGGCTATTCTTAAATTTAAATGGTTATTTAGCAGTTGATACTAGAGATAAGACTGATCGAAATATAGTTTATAAAAGATCAGTTGAAGTATTAAATAAAGGAGCTAATTTAATTATTTTCCCAGAAGGGGCATATAATGTGTTTGAAAATTTACCCGTTATGAATATATATCCTGGAGCAGTTAATATGGCCAAGGAAACTGGGAGTGAAATTATCCCATTAGCTATCGAACAATATGATAAGAATTTTATAGTTAATATTGGCGAAAATATAAAAGTTACTCCAGATATACCTACAAAAGAAGCTAATCAATATTTAAGAGATATTTTAGCAACTTTAAAATTGGAAATATGGGAATCCCAAGAAATAGCACCAAGAGAATCATATACTGATGAATATATAAATAACTTTAGACAGAGTATCGTTGATAGAGATGAATATGGAGAATATGTTTATATCTTAAGTGATATTTATGAAACTATGTATCATGATAAAAGTATAATAACTGCTGAAGAAGTCTTTGCTCCAATACTTAATGCTCAAAAAAAATTAATATATTCCCCCCCAAAAAAATAGTGAGTTATTACTTACTATTTTTTCTTATTGTAATACAATACTAAAAATGATAGAATCAATTTATGATGGAGTGAGATAAAAATGGATAGTTTATTTCTAACTTTTGCCTCATGTTTAGTAGCTGGATTATTAGTAGTACAATTTTTTAGTAAAAAAAGAGTCGATATTGGTGAAACAAGAATATATGCCAAACTTTTATTATCAAACATAATCTTTTCCCTTTCAGCAATATTAGTTTATGCTTATTCAAAACTAATAGGGGGAATATTTTTAGTTGATCTAATGCAAAAAGCATATTTATTTTTAGTTCTTTTACTAGCATATTATCTTTCCCTTTATTATGTCGAAATAAGTAATTTAAAACTTAAAGAAAAATTAAATAAATTTTTACTTGCATTATTGGTATTAGCAACGATTTTAATATTATTTTCTCCGATTGATGTTTATAATCAAGGTAATATAATCGATGCATCTGGCTCTGCATATGAAATATTTATGATATTTTTATTAGTTTATTTTATCGTTGTTATATTTGTTTCAATATATATTTTCTTTAAAACTAAAGTCAAAAAAATCAAAAACTTACCATTCATAGTCCTTATTTTATTATATATATTTGGTTTATTTATTAGGATCAAATATCCTTATGTTATTTTTGAGACATTCTTTTTTAGTTTCTCGTTACTAGTTATGTATTTTACAATTGAAAATCCTGATATTAAAATGATTTCCGAATTAAATATTGCTAAAGACGGAGCAGAAAAAGCTAACCGGGCTAAAAGCGACTTTTTATCAAGTATGTCTCATGAAATAAGGACGCCTTTAAATGTTATCGTAGGTTTGTCTGAAGATATGGAATCAAGAGATAATTGCCCCGAAAATATGAAAGAAGATTTAAGAGATGTTGTAGCAACATCAAGAACCCTTCTTGAAATTGTTGGTAATATTATGGATATTAGTAAAATTGAAAGTGATAAAATGGAAATTTTAGAAATACCATATAACTTTAAAGAAGAAATTGAATCTTTAACAAGAGTTTTATCAATTAGAATTGGTGATAAACCAGTTGAATTAAAATTAAATATTGCTGAAGATATACCGTATGAATTAATTGGTGATAAGGGACACGTTAAACAAATTATTAATAACCTTTTATCAAATGCGATTAAATATACTGAAAAAGGAATAATTGATTTTTCTGTAAGATGTATAAATAAAGATAATAATTGTCTTTTAATAATTTCATGTAAAGATACTGGTAGGGGTATTAAGGCTGAAAATATTAATAAACTATTTACTAAATTTGAAAGATTAGAAGCTGAAAAAAATACCACTACTGAAGGTACTGGTTTAGGACTTGCTATTACTAAAAAGTTAGTTGAATTAATGGGTGGAAAAATAAATGTTGAATCAAAGTTTGGCAAAGGTTCCATCTTTATGGTACAAATTCCGCAAAAAATCGGTTCTTTAACAAGACCACTAACTGAAACGCAAATGATAAATACTAGTCAAATAATTGAAGCTAGTAATAGAAAAAATATTGATTATACTAACAAAAAATTATTAATAGTTGATGATAATGAATTAAATATTAAAGTAGCTAGAAGAAGTATAGAACCTCTTTCATTTGGAACTATCGATGAATGTTATAATGGTGAAGAATGTCTTAATTTAATTAAATCTGGTAAACAATATGATTTAATATTAATGGATATCATGATGCCAGTAATGAGTGGTGAAACAGCCATCGAAGAGTTAAAGAAAGCAAATAATTTTAATACCCCAATAATAGCTTTAACAGCTGATGCTGTAGCAGGAGCAGAAGAAAAATATAAAAGTCAAGGCTTTACTGATTATATATCAAAACCATTTTCTAAAGATCAAATCAAAGTTAAAATTGATCGAATTTTTAGAAACTCGGTTAATCAGGATAATAAATTAGAAGAAAATAAATGGAAAGATGTTCCTGAATATGTTATTACGAAATCATCAGAAGAAGATACATAAAAAGGTGGATTATATGATAAATAAAGAAATATATAAAGATTATAACAAGGAAAAATTTAAAACTGAAAGATTAATTATTAGAAGAATTCAAAAAGATGATTGGCAAGATTTTTTATGAAATATTAGGTAATGATTTAACTATGAAATATATAGGATTGTCAAACATATTAGAACAAGTAAAAAGTTATGTAGAAAATCAAAGTAATATTGATTATTGCGATAATAGTGGTAATTATGCTGTAGTTTTAAAAGCTGAAAATAAGATAATCGGGCAGTTTACTTTAGAAATTAATCCTAAACATTTTAAAGCTTCTATTAGCTACTTATTTAATAGTAATTACTGGAATAAAGGTTATGCTATAGAATGTGCTAAATTTATGGTAGATTATACTTTTAATGAAATTAATTTAAATAGAGTAGAAGCTGACTGCATTGAAGAAAATTTATCATCCATAAAAATATTTAAAAAATTAAATATGAAAT
>JAQVZB010000046.1:3719-7977 GCA_029004695.1 Bacilli bacterium
ATAATTTTAAACTTTACCTTTATTAATTAAAACTATAAATAATCTTGGAATCAGTAGTTACAAAAAGATAATAGATTAAACTATAAATATAAAAAATAAATCTATAAATAATAAGAGGAAAAAATGATAAAAAAAGATATGTAATTACTAAAAGAATATTTCAAATACTTGTATATTTATTAGAAATAATAGGTATATCATACTTATTTGCTTTTATTACAAATATGTTTTATCCAACAAATAATTTTATTGACTTTCTAGAAAGAATGATAATTTTTCACACATTTTATCAGATAATAATATTCCAAATATTACAACAATTAAATGATATAAAAAAAGATATGTATCATGCAATTTTAGTTATATATAAATACCTTGAAATATATAATAATGACAAGCAAGAATATTATGCTAATGATATTAAAAATTTAATTGAAAAACAATTAGATCATACTTTACTTAATGATAATGATGTTAGAAAAGATTATTTATAAATAAAAAAAATGCTTGAAATTAAAGCTACATTTGATAATTCAAAAATTAAAATTAAAATAATGAGATATGAACATTGCTGTGAGACCACTATATTAAATTGGAAATACTTGATTTTATTAAGACTATTAAAATAATAAAAATAAGCAAAATTAAAATCATTATTATAAATTGCATAAGTTAATGTTGGTAATTTATATTATGATTTTTTTATTGTAAATATATAATAGTCAATCTATATATCTTAAATAATAAATTTTTATAATGGTAATTTATTAATCAAATATTAAAAAATTGTCAATTTATGGTATAATCTTATAAAGAAAGAAAATAGAGGTAGTTCATGAGTAAAGAAATGCAAGAAATAGAAAAAACTTTATGGGCGGCTGCTGATAAAATGATAGGCGGATTATCTGTATCTGATTATAAGTATGTTGTTCTTGGTTTGATATTTTTAAAATATATTTCAGATAGTTTTAAAGAAAGATATCAAGAATTAATAAAAGAAGGTTTAGGATTAGAAGAAGTAAGAGATGCTTACACACAAGATAATATTTTCTTTGTTCCAGAAAAATCCAGATGGGCTTATATTATAGAAAATGCAAATAAACCTAATATAGGAGAAATAGTAGATAATGCTCTTGAATTAATTGAAAAAGAAAATCCAACTTTAAAAGGAGTATTATTTAAAAATTATAATAATCCTCAATTTAGGAATGTTAACTTAGGAGAAATAATAAATTTATTTACTAATATAAAATTAGGAAGTAAAGAAGCATCTGAAAAAGATATGTTAGGTAGAGTATATGAATATTTTTTAGGAAAGTTTGCTACTAAGGATGGCCAAAAAGGTGGAGAATTTTATACACCTGCCGGAATTGTTAAAACTATGGTTGAAATGATTGAGCCATATAATGGAAGAATATATGATCCATGTTGTGGTTCAGGAGGAATGTTTGTTCAATCATTAAAATTTATAGAAAGCCATCAAGGTAATTTGAGAAATATATCTATATACGGTCAGGAAAAGAATCCAACTACATGGAAATTAGCTAAAATGAATTTAGCTATACGCTCTATAGATGGGAACTTAGGAACATTTGCAACAGATACATTTCATGAAGACTTACATAAAGATTTAAAAGCAGATTTTATTTTAGCTAATCCTCCATTTAATATAAGTGATTGGGGACAAGAAAAATTAATAGATGATTATAGATGGAAATATGGAATACCTCCAAAAGGAAATGCTAACTATGCATGGTTACAACATATGATTTCAAAATTATCTACAAATGGAAAAGCTGGTATTGTATTAGCTAATGGGTCATTATCTGCTGGAGGACAAGAAGCTGAAATAAGAAAGAATTTAATTGAAGCAGATTTAGTTGATGCAATAGTTGCAATGCCATCAAATCTATTTTATACAGTAACTATTCCATGTTCAGTATGGATTTTAAATAGAAATAAAAAGCAAAAAGGTAAAACCTTGTTTATAAATGCAACTAATATGGGTGAAATGATAACAAGAAAACTAAGAGAATTAACCGACGAAGATATTAAAAATATAGCAGATACTTATCATAATTATCAAAATAAAACTAATTATGAAGATATTCTTGGATTTTGTAAAAAAACAGATTTAGAAGAAATAAAAGAAAATGATTATGTTTTAACACCAGGAAGGTATGTTGGAGTAGAAGAAGAGGAAGATGATGGAATCCCTTTTGAAGAAAAAATGAAAACATTAACAGAAGAATTAACTAAACAAATGAAAGAATCAAATGAATTAGATAAAGAAATAAAAGAAGTATTAGGTGCTATAGGTTATGAGGTTTAAAGAATATGAATTAATGGAGGTATCTTTAAATATTACTGATGGTACTCATAGTTCTGTAAAAGATGATTCAAACGGCAAATATTATTTATTAAGTTGTAAGAACATTAAAAATGAAAATGTTAATATTACAAAAAATGAACGTAAAATTAATTATGAAAATTTTGAAAAAATTAGAAAACGCACACAATTAGATAAAGGTGATAGTTTGATTACTACAGTCGGTACTATCGGAGAAATGGCACTTATAAAAAACAAATTTAACAATTATGATTTTCAAAGAAGTGTAGGAATAATAAAACCTGATATAGAGGTAATTAAACCTGAATATCTTTACTATTCTTTAATTAATGAGAAAAGACAAATAAAAACTTTAATAAAAGGTGCTGTACAAAAATGTTTGTTTATTAATGATATCAAAAAAATCAAATTAAAAATACCTTCTTTAAGCAATCAAGATAAGATTATAAAAATTTTATCTTCGTTAGATAAAAAAATAGAGTTAAATAATCAAATAAATAATAATTTATATGAACTTTCTAATAGAATATATAATGAATGGTTTGTTAAATTTAATTATCCTGGATTTAAGGGTAAATTAAAAAAATCTAATATTGGTATGATACCTATTGAATGGAAAGTCGGTAATATTGGCGATGGTATTTTAACACATATAATTAAAAGTGGTATAACTGAATATTTAAACTTAAAAAGATATGTTGCTACTTCCGATGTTGAAGGAAAAATAATAAAATCATATAATACTGTTTCATATAAAGAAAAACCTTCAAGAGCTAATATGACACCAATTAAGAATAGTGTTTGGTTTGCAAAAATGGAAAATAGTGTAAAAAATATTCTTATTGATGATTATATGTCTGATATAATAGAAAAATATATTTTTTCAACCGGTTTTATGGGATTAAAATGTAAAGAAGATTCTTTATATTATATATGGGAAATGATAAATAGCGATAATTTTTTAACACATAAAAATAATTTATCAACAGGAACATTAATGTCTAGTATAAGTAACAGTTCAATTGTTAATTACAAATATCCTATACCTTCTCATAATATTTTAAAAATATTTAATGATAATCTTAAAAATATTAATAAAAATATATATACAAACATAAAACAAAACCAAATTTTATTAGATTTAAGAGATATTTTATTACCAAAATTAATGAAAGGTGAAATAAACTTAAATAATATAGAAATCTAATTAGATAAATTGTTTATAGCAAAATAGAATAGGAGTGTGATTAGTAATGTTAACTGAAGAAGATTTAGAATTTATGACTATTGATATGTTAAAGATTTTAGGGTATGAATATGAACCTGGTGAATCTATTGGAAGAGATTACTCTGATGTAGTGCTCAAGCATAATTTAACATCATCATTATGTAGAATTAATAGCAATTTAAGTGAAGATATTATTACTGAAGCTGTTAAATTAATAAAGGATTTAGATCAGATTAATTTAATTAATAATAATAAAATCTTTAGTCAGTATTTAGTATCTGGTATCAGTATTCCAAAAAATACTAAAGATGGAATTAAATATCACACTGTTAAGTTAATTGACTTTAATAATATTGATAATAATGAATTTTTAGTTACTAATCAATTTACCATACAAGGATATAATAGTACTAAAAGACCGGATGTTATTATTTTTATTAATGGAATGCCTCTAGTTGTATTTGAACTAAAAAGTATGACACGAGAAAATGTGGATTTAGAAAGTGCATATAACCAATTAAAAGGTTATATGGAAGTTCACATTCCTAGTTTATTTTATTATAATCAAATTCTTATTATAAGTGATGGAGCTACTGCTAAAGTTGGTACTATTACATCTAATTATTCTAGATTTACAGAATGGAAGAAAATCGGTATTAATGATGAAACAAGAAAAAATA
>JAQVZB010000047.1 GCA_029004695.1 Bacilli bacterium
TTATCATATTCATTTATGCGATCTAAATAAAGATTAATTAGTTCTTCACTAGTAATAATCTCTGAGTTTAAAGCCTTATTTAACTCCGTAATATCCATTTTAGTAATATCAATAACTGATTTATTATAAGCATCTACATTTATAATGGAAAAACATAGAAAAAATATAAAAAAAATTAATCTTTTTTTAAAATTCATACTGTCTTGTTTCTCTTTCAAGATCTCTTTTTTTAATAGTCTCTCTTTTATCATAAAGATGTTTTCCTTTACAAACACCAATTAATATTTTGGCTTTTCCTTCTTTTAAATATAATTTTAATGGAATAATAGTATAGCCTTCTTTATTAATTTCATTTTTTAATTTAATAATTTCTCTTTTATGTAATAATAGTTTTCTTGTTCTTCTTTCTTCATGATTAAAACGATTGCCTTCTTCATATTTGGCAATATACATATTAATAATAAATACTTCATTATTTCTTATTATGACATATGAATCTTTTAAATCAGCACTTCCTTTACGAATTGATTTTATTTCAGTGCCTTTTAATACAATACCAGATTCAATTTCTTTCTCAACATAATAATCAAAATATGCTTTTTTATTATTTATTTCCATTGTTATCATCACCTATAATCTCAAAATCAATTGTTTGGGCATCTTTACTAGCTGCGATAACTTTAATTGTTACTTTATCCCCTAAACGATATTTATTTTTACTTTGAGATCCAATTAAAGACATTAATTCGGGAACAAAATTGTAATAATCACCTTTTAAAGTATTTACATGAACTAATCCCTCAATTAGATTGTCTAGTTGAACAAAGAAACCAAACATAGTTACTCCAGATATTATACCCTTATATATTTCTCCAATATGGCTTTCCATGTATTCGGCCATTTTCATATCATCAACTTCTCTTTCAGCTTCGACTGATTCTTGTTCTCTTAAAGAAGTGTGAGCTCCAATTTCTGGTAATGCATTTTCCCATGTTTTTATAGTTTCATTATCTATTTTAGATTCAAAAATAAAATCTTTTAACAATCGATGGACAATTAAATCAGGATACCTTCTAATTGGACTTGTAAAATGAGTATAACATTTACTACCTAAACCGAAATGTCCAATATTGTCACTTGAATAAACGGCTTTTTGCATACTTCTTAATAATATCGAAGATAAGATATCAAATTCTGCTTTATCATTCAACTGAGATAAAATTTTTTGCATCGATGATGGTTTAAGGTCAGTAAATTTGCCAATTAATTTATAACCCATTAAATTTACTAATTGAATAAATGAATCAATTCGATCAGGTTTTGGAGTACCATGTACTCGATAAATAAACGGTAAATTCATATTACTAATATGAGTAGCTATAGTTTCGTTTGTGACAATCATAAAATCTTCGATTAGCTTTTCTCCATCTTCTCTTTCTCTTCTTTCAACTCCAATACATTTTCCTTTTTCATCAATTAATAATTTAGGTTCATCAATATCAAAATCTATGTACCCACGATTTATTTTATATTGTCTTAATATTTTAGCCAAATTATTCATATCTTTTAACGTCTTTTCAAATTCCTTATAATCTTCAGCAACAATATTTCTCATTAAAATATCATTTACTTTTTTATAAGTCATTCTTTTTCTAGATTTTATATATGAAGGAAAGATATCATAATTAATTACATTGCCTTTTTCATTTATTTGCATTATACATGAAATGGTTAATCTTATTACATCAGGATTTAATGAACATATACCATTAGATAATTTATGCGGCAACATTGGAATTACAGAATTTGCTAAATAAGAACTAGTTCCTCTTTGATATGCATCCATATCAAGAGGACTATCTTTAGTAACATAATTGCTAACATCAGCAATATGAACACCTAAATAATAAATCCCATTTTCATATTTAAAACTTAAAGCATCATCTATATCTTTAGTATCATCTCCATCAATAGTAAATATTATTTCCTTAGTTAAATCTTTTCTTTTAAGTAAATCCTTTTCATTTACTTCTTCAGGAATACTATTTGTTTGATTTACTGCTTCTTTGCTAAATTCTTCAAAAAAGTTATATTTATATGCAATTGTTTTTATATCAACAGTTGGATCGTCTTTATGCCCAATTATTTTATTAACCCTTCCATAATATCGATTATTGCCTAATTCTTTAGTCGTATTTATTAAAACTTTTGTTCCATCAACACAATTATCTAAACTGTTTTTTTCTAATATTATATCTAATTTTTTTCGATTATCATCTAATATTAAAATCGGTTCATTATTTTTGAAATAGATTGTTCCAATTAAATTATTAGTTTTTCTTTCTAATATTTTTATTATTTTACCTTCTATTTTGTTATTATATAAAAAGGTTTCGGCAAGAACAATATCTCCATTAGTAGCGTTGTTTAAATTATTATAATTTATATATAAATCATCTTCTTCTAATAATAAAAAGCCATTACCTTGTTTATTAATGCTTAATTTTCCAACTTTAATATTGGGTAAGTTTTTATATAATATATATTTATCTTTTTTAGTTTTATATAAGATATGTTCTTTTATTAAATTATCTAATTCAGTTTGTAACTCTTTTAATTCATCACTAGTATTTAATTTTAATAAGTCATTTATTACAATTAAATCTAAGGCATCTTTCTTATCGTTTAATAATTTTATAATTTCCGTTTTCATTTATAATAGCCTCCTTAATTATTATATCATCTTTTTATTGTTAAAATAAAAAAAATATCTAAACGATATTTCCTTAACTAATGTATAATAAAAACGATAATATAAAGAATATTGCTCCTAAAAGTACTGTTAATCTACTTATAAAAAGTTCTGATCCTCTTTCTTTCTGAATTTGAAATAATTCAGTATTACCGCCGCTAATTATCTGTCCTGCATCTGATGCTTTATTACTTTGAAGTAAAACTATAGCAATTAATAACACTGATACAATTAATAATGCCGTTTCCATTTAATTTCACCCAATTTCTTTAATAATTTAACATAAATTTAATATAAAAGCAATTTTTTTAACAAAACTCTTTAATAAAATCAACTATTTCAATAAATTTATTCCCATTTGATGCTTTAACTAAAACAATATCTCCTTTATTAATTAAATCTTTAATATAATCTTTAGCATCAGTTTTTGTTTCAAAATGAACAGTATTATTTGGACTCATTCCTTTTTGAGCCTCTATATTTATATATCTAGAGTTATTTCCGATAGTAATTAAGTAATCAATATTATTTTTAGCTAAATATTCGCCAACTTTACTATGAATTTCTTGAGCATATGTTCCAGTTTCATTTATATCACCAAGGATAGCTATTTTTCTCGATTCTTTTTGATTTAAAAGAAAATCTATCGCATTAATCATTGATTCAGCACTTGCATTATATGAATCATTAATGATTATGGCTCCCTTTTTCGAATTAATTTTTTCTAATCTACTTTCAGTTAAAACATAATCACTTAGTCCCTTTTGAATATCTTTTATATCAACACCTAATTGTAATGCAGTTGCTATTGCCAGCAAGCCATTTAAAACAAAAGGTTTAGTTCCAATTGGGTTATCAAAATAGAAACTTTTTTTTGATATATTAACTTTATATTTGTTTTTTTCTATATCATAAGCAAAATAATCAGAATTATTTTTAATTCCACATGTAATTATATTTACATCTTTTATCACTAAATTATTTAAATAATTATTATCTTTATTAATTATTAAAGTCCCATTTTTTTTAAGTCCTGATAATATTTCTAATTTAGCTTTTAATATATTTTCCATACTACCTAAATTCTCAATGTGTATAGAAAAAACATTTGTAATAATAGCAATATCAGGTTTAGCTATATTAGTTAAATATTCTATTTCACCTAAATGATTCATACCCATTTCTAATAATATTAATTCTTCATCTTTTAATCTTAAAATAGTAAGAGGTAATCCAATGTTATTATTATAATTTTTTTCAGTCACTAAAGTTTTATATTTTTTTGATAATATAGAATAAATCATATTTCTTGTACTTGTTTTACCTATACTACCAGTAATTGCTATTATAGGAATATTTTTTTCTTTTAATTTTTCGATCGCTAATTTTTTTAATACTTCGATCGAATTTTCAACTATAATTATGGTATTATTTGTTTTCTTTATTTTTTCAACTACCGATTCTTCTAAAATACAAACACTAGCGCCCTTATTAAATGCATCTTGGTAAAATAAATTGCCATCAAAATTCTCACCTTTTATACCTATATAAACATCACCTTTATTAATAGTCCGCGTATCTTTAGAAAAATTTATACAATTTAAATCAAAGTCTCCGGAAAATAGTTTTCCTTCACATATTTTTATAATATCTTTTACTTTCATTATAATCACCTTTTTATATTTTTATTAAATTACTATTTTTTTCTAAATCAGTAGGGTAAATTTTAATATTTATATCATTTATAATTAAATCGCATAAATTAATTACATCTTTATGAAACGGATGGCTATATTCAAGAGCTCCGATAACTTCCTTATCACAATAAAAATGATCTTTGTTATAAAAATAATATTCTCCCTCTACATCATAATATTTATTATTTAGATTAAATATTACATGTCCTACTAAAAAATCACCCAAAAAGATATTACCATCAGGAAATATTTTTTTTAAAATATAAGCATAGTACCAACAACCTTGGGTAGTAAAAAAACTGACTGCATTATGATATGATTCTGTTAAAAATCCCTTGTTACTATAATTAGTGTCAAACAAAAAATTAATATTTTTAATTACTGTCAATATATTAATGTTTTTTATCATTTAATTTCTCTTCAATGCGTAATAATTGGTTATATTTACAAATTCTTTCACCTCGGCAAATTGAACCGGTTTTAATATAACCTAAATTTAAACCAACAGCTAAATCAGCAATAAAGGTATCTTCTGTTTCACCGCTACGATGCGATATGATAGTTTTAAAATTATTCTTTTTAGCTAAATCAATCGTCTTCAGCATTTCAGTTATAGAGCCAATTTGATTAGCTTTTAGTAAAATAGCATTATTATATTTTTCTTTTATACCCTTATTTAAATATTCAATATTAGTTACAAAATAATCATCCCCAACTAACATAATTTTATCTCCTATTTTAGAAGTTAAAGTTTTAATTGAATCAATATCATTCTCAGCAAAAGCATCTTCTATACTTATGATTGGATATTTATTGGTAAGAAAAAGATAATATTCTATTAATTCTACTTTAGTTAGTTTCCTATTATTGATAGTATAACTATTGCCATCATAAAATTCAGAAGCAGCACAATCTAAAGCTAAAAAAACATCTTTTCCTGGGATATAATTACTATTCTCAATTGAATCAATTATATAATCAAGAGCTTTTTCAATATTACCTAATTTAGGCGTAAAACCGCCTTCATCACCAACCGATGTAGAATGCCCATCTTTTTTTAATGTTTCTTTTAGAGTATGAAATATTTCAGATCCACATTTTAATCTGTCTTTAAAACTCTCTTGCATAGGTACAATCATGAATTCTTGAATTTCTAAACCATTATTGGCATGAGCTCCACCATTAATTATATTCATCATTGGATAAGGTAAAGAAAAATCATTATCTAAATATTCATATAATTCTTGATTATTCATTTTAGCTAAAGCTTTCATAATACATAATGAAACTGACAAAATAGCGTTAGCTCCTAGTTTACTTTTGGTATTAGTCCCATCTAATTTAATAAGTAAGTTGTCAATTTCTTCTTGATTTATATCCATCCCAATTAATGAATCTCTAATTATAGTATTAACATTATTAACAGCTTTTAAAACTCCTTTGCCATGATATCTAGTTTTATCATTATCTCTTAGTTCTAATGCTTCATTCTCGCCAGTTGATGCTCCACTCGGAACACTAGATTTTAAAATAACTCCGTTTTCTAGTTCTAATTCTGTTTCAACAGTTGGATTTCCTCTAGAATCTAAAATTTCTCGAGCTTTAATATTTTTTATTTTCATTTTACACACCTATTCATAATTAAAATTATAAGTTACTTGTCAATTATAATCAAGAATATTATATATTATTTACATTTTATGCTATACTATTCTAGAGGTGTAATCAAATGAGAATAATTGAATTATCCTTTGAAAATTTTGATAATTTTGCTACAAATCATCCTCTAAGGAATTATTGTCAAAGTTCAGCTTACGCGATGTTTATGAGTGAACAAGGTTTTAGCTATGATTATATTGGTTATGAAGATAATGGAAATATTGTTGCCGCATCTCTAATATTATATAAAAGAATTGGAGGAATGCAAAAATATGCTTATGCTCCAAAAGGTTTTTTAATTGATTATTATAATATAAGTTTAGTATCTGATTTTACAAAAGCCTTAACCAAAAAATTAAAATCCAAAGGTATTGTTTTTTTAAAAATTAATCCAGAAATAATTATTGCGGAACTAAAATATAAAAACTCATTTAATAGTGAATATAATAAAAATGTGAAAATAATTGATGATTTAAAATCAATTGATTATAAAAGAAGAAGAGAAGTTAAACCTTTAGAATTAATTGAACCAAGAATTAGTGCCTATATAAATTTGAAAAAATATAATCTAAATAAATTAAATAATGAAACTAGTGAAAAAATTATTTTTTCACAAAAAAAAGGATTAGAATATGATATTGTAACAAGTAAAGAAGTTAAAATAATTTATGATTTTATAAAAGACCATACTAAAAAGAATATCAATTATTACCGTAACTTACTTAATATTTTTAGTAAATTTAATATGTCAGAATTACTTCTGGTAAAAGTTAATTATAAAAATTTTTTAATTCAAGCTAAAGAAGCATATGAAATTGAACTTGAAAATAATAATAATTATAACGAGATAATCCAAGAAAACACAACCGAAAGAAATTTGAATATTAAAATGGAATCAGATAAACTTTTACTTCAATTAAAAAACAATATTGTTGAAGCTACTGAAGGATTAAAAAAAGGTGTTAATGAATACATTGCTGGGGCAATTGTTGTTAAATACCAAAATAGAATAACAATAATCGAAAGTGGTTATAATTCTGCTTTTAATAATTTATATCCAAACTATTACTTGTATAATAAATTATTTGAAATATATGCAAAAGATTATGATTATATAGATTTAAATGGTTTATCTTCAGATTTTAGTACTGGCTCAGAGTATTATTTATCTAATCAATTTAAATTAGAATTTAATCCTAATATATATGAGTTTATTGGTGAATTTGATTTTATTATTAACGATTTTAGTTTTAAAAATTTACAAAGAAATGATGCTATTGCTAAAGAAATGGAATTATTTAAATAAAAAAGAAGCTAATGAAGTGAACCTGAAGTGATAAAGTAAAAGTAGACACATAAAAAAGATGTGATCTGCTTTTCTTTTGTTATAATTTAAATAAGAAGATGATATTATGGGAAGACCAAAAGACATTTCTACCTCAAGAAAAAATTGGAGTAAGGAAGAAAAAACAAAGGCTGTTAAAAGAGTTTTAGAAAATCACGAAACTGCTGAAGATGTTCGAAAAGAATTAGATATTAATTCAGGATTGTTACATGCATGGATTCAAAAATATTTAGAAAATGGTGATAAAGGATTA
>JAQVZB010000048.1 GCA_029004695.1 Bacilli bacterium
TATTAATGAATTTATTATCAAATGCTTATAAATATACTGAACAAGGATCTGTAAATTTTAATGTATCATGTATTAACCAAAAAGGAATAAGTAAATTAATAATGTCAGTCGAAGATACTGGAAGAGGTATAAAACCAGAAAATATCGACAAATTATTTGTTAAATTTACTCGCTTAGATGAATACCGAAATACAACTTTAGAAGGAACTGGTTTAGGTCTAGCAATAACTAAAAGATTAGTTGAAATGATGAATGGAAAAATATCTGTTCAAAGTATTTATGGAAGTGGTTCAAAATTTACCGTCTTTTTAAATCAAGAAATAAGAAATGACCATCATAAGATAATTAATGAAAGTATTGTTAATGAAAACAATTTAGATATCAATTATCAGAATTATCAAGATAAAAAAGTATTAGTAATAGATGATAATAATATTAATTTAAAAGTAGCTGAAAAACTACTAAAAAATTATAATCTTACTATTGATTTATCTTTAAGTGCTGAAGATACATTAAATAAAATAAATAATGGTAATGAATATGATTTATTATTAATGGATATTGAAATGCCAGTAACAGATGGCATAGAGTTATTAAATATATTAAAAGAAAAAGAATATAATCAACCAATAATAGCACTAACTGCAAATGCAACCAGTGGAGATCGAGAAAAATATCTTAAATTAGGATTTAATGAATATATAGCAAAACCGATAAATCGTAATGAATTAGATCGAATATTAAATTTATTTTTAAAGTCAGCAAAAGAAGATGCAATTCCTAAAAGTAAAGAAACAAGTTCTAAAAAAGAAAATATAACTTCTAAAAATAATTTAGAATATTTAAAATTAAAAGGTGCTGATATAAATAAAGCTATTGATACTTTAGGAGATTTAGATATGTATAATGAAACACTTAAGATAGTTTATGAAAGCACTCCAGAAAGACTAAAAAGATTAGCTAAATATAAAGATAATCAAGATATGAAGAGTTATAGTATCGAGGTTCATGCTTTAAAAAGTGATTTAAAATATATTGGTTTTTTTGAATTAGCTAATCTACCTTTTAAACATGAAGTTGAAAGTAAAAATAATAATGTCGATTATATTACGGAGAATTTTAATGAATTAGAAAATAAAATAAATGAACTTATGAAAGTTTGTAAAGAATATCTAGAAAAAGAATTCTAAAATGAAATAATAAATTTTTTTCTCTATAGGCATATTATATACTGAGGTGTAAATATGAAGGATGAAGTTTTTAATAAAGTGGAAAAGAAGACTAATGTTGATAAAGCTACGATTTTAGAATTAGCTAAACAAGTTAGTGATAATGGTTTAAAAGATGAAAAAACTTTAAAGTCAGTAATAAATAAATTATCAGTAATGACAGGTAAAAATGTATCAAAAGAAATGGAAGCAAAAATTATAAATACCATCTTAGAAGATAAAGTACCAAAGGATGTAGAAAAAATGTTTTAAAAAATATTATAACTTTAGTTTTATAATATTTTTTTATTCATACAAGTTTTATGAATACTCAAAGCAAATTACATTAAAAACTTAATAATTCTCTTCAAGTAAGAGAAAAAGGTCAAAATTTAACTATTGAAATAATAAATAAAATTATTAATGAGTTATTATTACTTGATATAGAAACAGTTAATTTTGGTGGAAATGAGCCTATATTTACAAACGGGATTAATCCTCAAGATAGTTTATTACCATATATAATTAATAAAATGTATAATTTAAACATTAAAGTAGGCTTAACAACTTCTGGAATTTCCCTAATAGCTTTAGAAAAATTTTTTCCTGAAGTAATACCGAAAATAAATGATATTGATATATCTATTGATTCACCTTATGAAGAAGAACATAATAAAAATAGAGGTCAAAATGTTTTTAGATTAGCTTTAAAGTCATTAGAAATATGTGAAAAATATAATATAGATCATTCTATTGTAATATGCGCAATGAAATGGAATTCGACAGAAGATAGGATAATTAAGTTAGTAAGTCTAGCCAAGAAATATAATGCCAATATAAGAATTAACTATGTTAAAACCAACTGAAGTTAAACATATAAATTTAATGCCAACTAATAAACAAATATATAATATTTATAATATACTTATTAATATTTGCTATACCTTAGATATGTCTGATCCCGTATTAGCAGGAAATTATAACAATGATATTATAAAAGGATGTTCTTGCGGAATAAGTTCTTTAAGAATAAATTCTATTACTAGTGATGGTAAAATATCAATTTCGCTTTGTGTTTATATGCACCATTATCAAACTGGGGATCTTACTAAAGATAGTATTTTAGATATTATTAATTCAAAAGAGTTTAAAGAATTTAGAACTAGAAATTTAAATTATCAAAATATAAAAGAATGTCAGTCATACAAAAAATTAGAAGTATGTAGAGGTGGGTGTGCTGCATCAGCTTACTGGTATAATTATTATTTAAATGGAACAAAAGATTTATTTTCTAAAGACCCATATTGTATTATTAATAATAAAAAAACTAATAATAAACCAGAATTTAAAAAAGAAAAAATATTGGTACATCAAAATTATTTATGTACTTGGATCGAAAAGCCAAAATAAACTTATGAAATTGAAAATGTTAAATACATATGCTAAAATTAAAAATAAGATTGGAGAAGAATAATATGCTAAAAATAAAAGAATATTTAGGAAAAGAAATCACTGTAAAAATAGATCGTGAACTAGGATCTAAGCATCCAAAACATGGTTTTATTTATACACTTAATTATGGCTATATTCCAAATACAATAAGCGGTGATGGAGAAGAATTAGATGCATATATTGTAGGAATATTTCAGTCTACTATAGAATTTACAGGAGAATGCATTGCAATTATTCATCGTATTAATGATGATGATGATAAATTAGTTGTCGCACCTAAAGGAATTAATTATACTGATGACCAAATTATTGCATTAACTGAATTTCAAGAAAAATGGTTTAAATCTATAATTATTAGAAAATAATGAAAAAGATATTAATCAAAAATGGATATAAAAAAAGATATATTGATTAGTAATGAACATATTATTCAAATAAAAGATAATATAAAGATTAATAGCAATGATAACATAATTGATGCAACGAATAAAATAATAATGCCGGGATTTATAAATAATCACATTCATTTTGGAGAATATTACAACAAAGGATATAATGAAAAATTAACTACGGAAGAATATATCAAATATACAGAAAATTTTAATAGTAAAAATAATAATTTGAAAGAAAAAATAAGGGTAAGCTCTACAATATTTTCAGCTTATGAATCATTAGAATGTGGATCAACTAATTTAGTAGGTATTAGAGGATGGAACGCAATTGAAAACTTTTCTTTAAGATTATTTATGGGATATCCATTTATGAATTCAGAAAAACTAAAAGAATATTTAGATAATCCTTTTAATAAATTTGAACAGTTTCAAAATAATCCATTACAAACTTATTATATATTTTTACATTCAATTCAAATGATAGATGAGAAAATATTATCTAATTTAGCAAATTATTTAAAAGATAAAAATATAAAATTAGCAATTTTTAAGTGAAACTTTAAAAGAAAATGAATATTCATTAAATAAATATCATATGACTCCTATAGAAGTGTTAGAAAAGTTTAAATTATTTAACGAAAATACTTTATTAGTACATTGCTGTTATTTAAGTGATAAAGATGTTAAGATAATTTGAAAGTTGGACAATCAAAACCGTATTTCGCTAGAATTGATTTTAAAGAAGATGGAGGAGAGATTATCCGTCAATATTATTTAGGAAAAGTAGGAATATCAGATTCTGATAATAATATAATAACTGTTGATTGGAGAGCGCCAATTGCGTCAATTTACTATGATAGTAATGTTGGACCAGCTAAATATGAAGCTCCTTTAGGTACAATAACTGGAGAATTATTAATAAAAAGACAAATTGATATTGAGAACAGTAAACTTCAAAGAATTCAAGATGTTGATACAGTTTCTAACGATGAGATTTTAAAACCATATTTAGGTGTTACTGCTGATAATCGCTTAAAAAATATCGTATCAACTATTCAAGATGGTGGGTGTTCAGGAGAGTCAAATATAGTTGACGAAAAAGTAGGGATCGAGAAAATATTTGAATTAGAAGCTAAAAATCAAAATATGAAACTTTTCAGAAAGAAATTTCATGCTGAAGGATTTGTAAACAGTATTTTTGATGATATACCATATCAACCAGTTTAAAACATTGTTGAGCAATGAAAAATCAGTTTATTCTTGATTGCAAATCAAATATATATAAATGCTGGCATGGTATAGGTAATAATGACTATCGTATTGGGACTTTTTATCCGGAATATGAAATTAATAAAGAAAAACAAGATGCTTGGGCTAATAGAAGCGTTAAAACTATAGAAAAATGTAAAGATTGTAAATACCGTTATATTTGTGGAACTGGATGTCCGGCGGCTAAACATATGAGCGAAGAAAAAATGAATGTTTATGAACCAAGTTGTGTTCCATTCGATGAAGTTATCAGAACAATAATTTTAGAAAAAATGAAACATTTGTAATAAAAAAGAAAGGGTGGCGATTAAGATGGATAGTAAAGATAAAAAAGTATTAACTTTAGGAGTTTTTGCTCATGCAAACGCTGGTAAAACCACTATTACAGAACATTTACTTTATCATACAGGTGTAATTAAATCTGTTGGTAGAGTTGACTCTGGTAATACAGTAACTGATAATCTAAAAGTTGAAAAAGAGCGAGGCATAACTGTAAGGGATACTTTAGTTTCGTTTGAGCTAGATGGAAAAACTATTCAATTAATTGATACCCCTGGACACGTAGATTTTTCTGCAGAAGTAGAACGTGCGATTAGTGTTTTAGATGGTGCGATTCTAGTTATTTCAGGAGTGGAAGGATTAGAAGCACAAACATTTACTATATGGAGAGCTTTACAAGAAAAGAATGTTCCAGTAATTGTATTCATTAACAAAATGGATCGTAAAGGAGCAAATTATGACAGGGTTTTAGGAGAATTACAAAAATTTCTTAATATGCCTACTTTAACTTTAACTCATGTCTATCAAGAAAATGATGGTAGTTTAAAAATTATACCATCTTCTTTGAATGAATCAATAGAGGAAGTCTCCTTAGTAGACGATGAAGTATTTGAATACTATATAAATAATGATCAATTGGATAATAAACTAATAGCAGGTAAAATTTTAGAATTAACTAGAAATTGTAAATTATTTCCTATTATTGGAGGTAGTGCTTTAATAGATGTTGGAATGAAGGATTTAGTAGATTGTATCGGAAGATATATTCCCACAACTATTAAAAATATTGACAGTCCATTATCAGCTTTTGTCTATACTATAAGAGTTGATAAAGCTGGAAAAAATGCTTATATAAAAGTATTAAACGGTAGTATTAATTTAAAAGATAATTTAAAACTATCTGAAGATAAGACCGGAAAAGTAAATCATATGTATTTAGCAGAAGGTTCTAAACTAATTCCTGTAGATACTGTATATAGTGGAGACATTGCTATTATCAATGGGTTAGATGTTAAGTGTGGGCAATTAATAGGAGAAACAAAGGGATTAGATAATTATATTAGTTTTGTTAATCCATTATTAACTATGGAAATTAGTCCAGTTAATAAAGGCGAACCAATTGAATTAATGGAAGCATTACGAATTTTAAATGAAGAGGATCCACATTTAAATGTTAGATATAATGAAAGAACTAATTCTATTTATTGTAGTTTAATGGGAGAAGTACAAGCTCAAATTATAAAAACTTATTTAGACGAAAGATTTGGAATTCAGGTTAATATAGAAAATCCGGTTATTATACATAAGGAAGTTCCGACGGCTAAAGCAAGTGCTAAAGCAGCTTATTCAAGTGTTTCTGGTATTGGAATTGAAGTAACACCTTTAGAACGTGGTGCTGGATTTAAATATGTATCTAAAATTTCAACTGACTTCTTACATATAAAATATCAAAGGCAAATTGAACGATTAATCAAACATTATTCTAAACAAGGATTACATGGCTGGGAACTTACGGACATTGAAGTTGCACTTGTAGATGGTCAATTTGATTCTATGGGTAGTGACCCAATGCACTTTAATATCATTACACCTTTAGCATTATTTAGATCTTTAAAACAAGCTAAAATGAAATTATTAGAACCAATTTCAACTTTTACAGTTACCACTCCACAAGTTTCACTCAGTGCTGTAACAAAATTACTTTCTAATAAAAGTGCTATATATCAGTTAACTAAAAACTTTGATGAAATAGTTACAATAGAAGGTGAAGCCCCATCAGCCAATATGATGAACTTTCCGGTTGAACTTTCACAAGTTACCACTGGAAGAGGTACATTTTCTTCATATATTTCTAAATATGAAATCAGTCATAATCAAGATGTTGAAATAGACTATATCGGAGCAGATCCTAGAAATGAAACCACATTTCTTATTAATGACATGAGGGTGAGTTTAGAACCACTTGATAAAACTCTAATGAAAAAGAAAAAAGAAAGCAGATCTAAATTTGCCAGACAACAAAAAGAGATTGAATTCGGTAAAAGTAAATTGAGGTGATAAAATGGAATTTTATGATAATGAAAAACCATATAGTTATGAAGCAATGGAAGACTATGAAATAAATCTTTATAATAATACTTATTTTAAACCTTCAAATGAAAAAACTTTAATTGATATTGATACAATATGTTCGAGAACAGCTAATTTACTAATTGATAGAGATTATAATCTTCCACAAAATATTTTTTTAATTAATGACTACAACGGTAAAACTATAGTAGGAAGAAAAATTAGATCAATACTTAGAATTGAAAATAAAATCAATGCAATAAATTGCAGTATGATTACCGCTCCTATGTTGCTTGGAATATTAAATACAAGAAATAAAACTAAAAGGAAAATCGAAATATCATATTGAAGTAGTCAATAAAAAGTAGACACTTTAAAAAGAAATTTAGAACCCTAGTTCGATTTTATATTGAACTGGGGTTTTATAATCTAATGAATAAGCTAATCGTTCATTATTATAATAATATATAT
>JAQVZB010000049.1 GCA_029004695.1 Bacilli bacterium
AAAGATAAAAATACCACTAATTTCATTGGATTTTATGAAATTATTAATAATGTTCCTGTTATAGTAGTTCAAGAAGAAAATAACGGCTATCAACAAAGATATAGTATTGCTAAGTATTTAGGTGAACTTTTAATTATAAATGATTATAAAAAAGATGATTTAACGACTGAATTTGCTCTTTCTTTACTAATACCTAAACAAAGTATAATTGAAGAATTTGGCGATAAAAGAATCAAAATTGACTTTAAAGAATTAGAAATTTTTAGTAACAATTATAAAGTAAGTTATAAAAATATTGTTAATCGATTGTCTAATTATAAAATAATTACTCCTAGTAATGCTAAATATTTAAATATTTATATAAATAAAAATAATATTAAAGAAAAAGATTATTATGAAGAACCTTTTGTTTATGAAAAATTAGAAGCTAAATTAAAAGCTAAAGGGATAATAAAAAAGAATTAAACTAATTCTTTTTTATTGTATTTAATTAAGGTTAAAACTAAAAACATAATTGTTAAAGATAGACTTATAAATAACATAGCCGGATTTAATGAAGAATTAACAATTATATTTCTGGTATCAGCTAAAGTAAAAATTGAAAAATATTTTAAAAATTCAATACTTTCACTAATAGTTGATAAGATATTTAAAATATAACTACCAAAAACAATTCCTAAACTTATTCCTACCATAGTTTTAGTTTTACTAATAAATGTAGCTATAAACATACTTAAACTAAATATTACTAGGGATGTTAATAATGGCGATAAACTCAAATAGAAAAAGATTTTATCATTAATATCTTCACTAGATATTAAACCAATATAATTAAATAGCCCAATAAATAAAACCATTGCTATAATGTAAATAAGACCTGCTGTTATTTTAGAAATAGCTATTTTAGTTCTTGTAGTAGGTAAACTATTTAAATATTCAATCGTTTTATCATCTTCTTCTTTTAAGATTAGATTAGATCCAAGTATAGCTGCAAAAGCACCAGTTACTAAATAGATAAATATTAAACCTTCAGTTTGAAGCCATCCAAAAGCAGTGCTAATTGAAGAAATATCCATATTAAAGGATTTTAAAAAATCTTCAGGAAAAACTTTCATCAATTCATCCATCATTTTCATATTATCACTTTTTACTAAACTAGGATAAATTAAAAAGACAACTAAGAAAATGGAGCATAAGATAAAGGTCCATAAAATAAAACTTTTTAAATTAATTTTAATTTCTCTTTTAAACATTTTTATACCTCCTACTTATAATAATGCAAGAAAATATCTTCTAAACTTGCTTCTTCTACTAATAATTTACTGATTTTATGTTTAGTTAACTCTTTTAATAAGATATTAATATCAATAGTATTTCGAAATTTAATGAGATTATTATTTAATTCATATTTATTTAGCTTTAATTCTTTGATAATTTTGTTTACATCTTCAGATATAATAGTTATATAAAATAAATTTAATTTATGAAGATTTTCTATTGCTTCAATTTTTAAAAGGGTTCCTTCTTTGATTATTCCAACTCGATCACATATTTTAGCTACCTCATTTAAGACATGAGTTGAATAAAGAATAGTTTTTCCTTTTTTCTTTTCCTCAAGTAATAAATTATAAAAATTTTGCTGCATAATTGGATCAAGTCCACTTGTAGGTTCATCTAAAATGAGTATTTCTGGTTCATGCATTAAAGCAAGCACAATACCTAATTTTTTTAAGTTTCCTAAAGATAAATTTTCAATCTTTTTATTTTCATCTAGTTTAAATAATTTAACTAATTTATTTCGATTTTTCGAAAAATCTTTTTTATAAAAAGATTGATGATAATTTAATATTTCCTGCACTGTTAAATCTTCATATAAATTTATTTCACTTGGTAAATATCCGATTATTTCTTTTAAAGGAATATTGTCTTTATCAAATAATATACCATTAATATAGATTTCCCCTTCATTTTTATTAATTAAATTCATAATACATCTTAAAGTAGTTGATTTACCTGCCCCATTTGGACCTATAAAACCAAATATTTCCCCTTTTTTTAATTCTAAATTTAAATTTTTAACTCCCAAAATATCACCATAATATTTGGTTAGATTTTTAATTTCTAAAGCTGCTTTCATTAGAGACCTCCTAATATATAAATTATACAACAAATTATATGACATTTATATAAAATTTAGTCAAAAATAAATCATGCTTTTATTTATGATTCTTTAAAAAGAAGAATCAATAATATCGGACATTTATTTGTAAAATTATTGTAACACTTTTTAAATATTGGGAAAAATGATATAATTAAGTAGTAAGAAAGTGGGATCAATATGGAGTATTTAAATAAATTAAATAAAGAACAAATAGAAGCTGTTACCCATATAGATGGTCCATTATTGGTTATGGCTGGAGCTGGTTCTGGTAAGACTAAAGTCTTAACAACTCGAATTGTATATTTAGTAGATGAAGGGATTAACCCTTATAATATAATAGCTATTACTTTTACTAATAAAGCAGCTAAAGAGATGCGTGATAGAGTAAATAATATGATTGGAGAAGTATCATCTTTTATTGGGACATTTCATTCTCTTGGACTTAGAATTATTAGAGAAAATAATACGATATTAGGTCTTAATAATAATTTTACCATTATCGATTCATCTGATGCTTTATCAATTATTAAAAAAATCTTAAAAGAAAAAAATTTAGATCCTAAACATTATAGTCCTTACTATATTAGAAATAAAATAAGTTTTATTAAAAATCAAATGTTAAATGATTTTGAACTTGAAAAATTTTTTAATACTCCAATTGATAAAGTTGTTGTCGAAGTATATCACTTATATAATGATAAATTAATAAAAAGTTCGAGCGTTGATTTTGATGATTTATTGTTAATGCCAGTTAAATTATTTACTGATCATAAAGATATATTAGAACATTATCAAGATAGATTTAAATATATTTTAATTGATGAGTATCAAGATACTAATCCAGTTCAGTATAAATTATCAGTAATGTTAAGTTCAAAGTATAAAAATATTTTTGTAGTTGGTGATATGAATCAAAGTATTTATGCTTTTAGACAAGCTGATTATCGGAATATAATTAATTTTGAGAATGATTTTAAAAACACTAAAGTAATTAAATTAGAGCATAATTATCGTAGTACTAATACCATTCTTTCAGCAGCTAATGAAGTAATAAAAAATAATAAAGAAAGAAAAGATTTAAAACTATATTCGGAAAATGGCGAGGGAGTAAAAATTAAATACTTAAGGAGTTATGATGAAAAACACGAAGTAGCTTTAATAATCGATGAAATAAAAGATTTACATAATCAAGGTATTAATTATGAAGAAATGGCTGTTTTATATCGCACTAATGCTCAATCTCGAATAATTGAAGAAGTATTTTTAGGAAAAGGAATCCCATGTAAAGTATTTGGTAGTTACTTCTTTATTGACCGAAAAGAAATCAAAGATTTAATTGCTTATTTAAGATTAATTTATAATGAAAATGATGAAATAAGTTTAAGAAGAATTATCAATGTCCCTAAAAGAGGTATTGGCGATGCTGCTATAAATAAATTAGAAGATTTTGCAAATGAAAATCATACTACTTTATTTGCATCTTTATCTACTAAGAAAGAGATGGAATTTCAAGATATTATTTTAAATTTAAAAACTAGAAGTGAAAATTTAAGTTTAACTGAACTTATCGATGAAATATTAAATTTATCAGGTATGAAGAAAGAATTAGAATCATCTAAATTATTAGAAGATGAAATAAGATTAGATAACTTATATGAATTTAAAAGTATTACCGCATCTTATGAAGAAAGAACGGGATCGGTTCATTTAGGAGACTTTTTAGAAGAAATTTCTTTAATAAGTGATGTATCTAATCATCAAAATGATGGTGATGAAGTAACCTTAATGACGCTTCATAGTGCTAAAGGTTTAGAATTTAAAGTGGTATTTTTATGTGGGATGGAAGAAGGTATTTTTCCCCATAGTATGTCACTTATGGAAGGTAATATTGAAGAAGAAAGACGTTTATGCTATGTTGGTATTACTAGAGCTAAAGATCGATTATATTTAACAAATGCTAAAAGAAGAATGCTTTATGGAAAAGAACAACAAAACTTACCTTCAAGGTTTATTACGGAAATTAATAAAGAAAAAATTGAAAGTAATAATATAGCTCCAATTCCTCAAATAATTCATAAAGAATTGATGTATACAAATGATAATAATGATATTATTGTTGGAACGATTATAAATCATACCATTCATGGAACTGGAGTGGTGACTAAGTTAGATGGTGGTTTAATCGATGTTGCTTTTAAAATTGGTACTAAAAAATTAATGAAAAATCATAAAAATATCAGTATAATAAATTAAAAGGAAGAAGGATTCAATGAAAGAAAGATATAATGAATTATTACAATTAATTAATAATGCCAATTATGAGTATTATGTTTTAGATAATCCTTCTGTAACAGATAATGTATGGGATAATTGGTTTAATGAATTATTAGAAATCGAAAAAAATTATCCGGAATTAAAAGCCGCTGATTCACCTTCGCAAAGAGTTGGTGGAGAAATAATATCTAAATTTGAAAAAGTTTATCATGAAATCCCATTAATGAGTTTATCAAATGTTTTTAATGAAGAAGAAATCTTTCTTTTTGATGAAAGAATAAAAAAAGAATTTAAAAATCCTAAATATGTTTGTGAACTTAAAATTGATGGTTTATCAGTTTCTTTAATCTATAAAGATGGGATTTTAAAAACCGCAGCAACAAGAGGAAATGGTGTATTAGGAGAAAATATTACTCACAATGTTAAAACTATTAAATCGATTCCCTTGAAATTAAAAGAAAATATTGATTTAGATGTTCGGGGCGAAATTTATATGCCGAAAGATACTTTTATTAAGTTAAATAAATCAAGAGCTGAAAAAAAGGAACCTTTATTTCAAAATCCACGTAATGCTGCTGCTGGAAGTATTCGCCAGTTAGATAGCAGGATTGCAAAATCAAGGAATTTAGATGCTTTTTTTTATCATAATCCTAATACTAAATTAAATTCTCATTATGAAACTTTAAAAGAATTAAAAAGTTTAGGTTTAATTATTAATCCTCTTATCGAATTATTAAATAATATTAATGAAGTAATTACTTATATCAATAAATGGTCTTTAAAAAGAAATGAATTACCATATGAAATAGATGGTGTTGTTATTAAACTAGATGATATTAACATGCAAAAAGAATTGGGTTATACAGCTAAAAGTCCTAAATGGGCTACAGCTTATAAATTTCCCCCTGAAGAAGTTGAAACTAAATTAAGAAGTATAATATGTACAGTGGGTAGAACTGGATTAATAACCCCTAATGCGATATTTGATCCGGTTAAAGTAATGGGTTCAACGATTAGAAGAGCAACTTTACATAATGAATCTTATATTAAAGAAAGAGATTTAAAAATTGGTGATTATATCCTAATTAGAAAAGCTGGAGATGTAATACCAGAAGTAATATCAGCAGTAAAAGAAAAACGATCTGGTAATGAACAAGAATTTATCATGCCAAAGTATTGCCCAATATGTAACCATGAATTAATAAAATCAGCTTCTTTAATAGATTTAATATGCCCTAATAAACTATGTGATGCTCGTAATATTGAAGGTTTAATCCATTATGCTAGTAAGCAAGCTATGAATATCGATGGTTTAGGAGAAAAAATAATTGAGCAATTCTATAATCAAGGGATAATTAGGAATTTTATTGATATTTATAATTTAAAATATCAGAAAGAAGAGTTAACAAAATTAGAAGGTTTTGGCGAAAAAAGTATTAAAAATTTACTATCTTCAATTGAAAATTCGAAAAACAATTCTTTAGAAAAATTATTATTTGCGATCGGAATAAAAGGAATTGGCGAAAAAACAGCTAAAATACTAGCTAAAAAATATTTTTGTATTGATAATATAATTAAAGAATCATTAAATGATAATATAAAACTTCCTGATATAGGACCAATTTTAAATAAGAGCATTAAAAATTACTTTCTAAATGATGAAAACATTAAACTTATTAACAATTTAAAAGAACTAGGCATTAATATGAGCTATTTAGGTGATAAAATAACCGAAAATGAAAACTTTTTAAATAAAAAAATTGTAGTAACAGGGACTTTAAATAACTACAACCGAAACGAAATTCAGAATATAATAGAATTAAATGGAGGCTTATGGTCTTCATCGGTATCTAAAAATACTGATGTTGTAATAGTTGGTAAAAATGCTGGCTTAAAATATCAAAAAGCTTTAGATTTTAAGATTGAAATATGGGATGAAAACATTCTAGAAGAAAAATTGAAAGGTTAAAAATATGGAAATAAAAACTTTAAGGGTTGGCTATTTACAAACTAATTGCTATATTTTAAAAAAAGATCATAAATATTTAATAATAGATCCAGGTGATGAAGCAAATAAAATAATTAACTATATTGATGGTGATGTAGAAGGTATATTAGTAACTCATAATCATTTTGATCACATTGGAGCATGTGATGAATTAAAAGAATATTTTAAATGTAAAGTTTATCATTATTCAAACTTAAAAGAAGGAAAAAATAAAATATCTATTTTTAATTTTGAAGTAATTTATAATCCAGGTCATACTAAGGATTCGATTAGTTTTCTATTTGATAATGATTTATTTTGTGGTGATTTTATTTTTGAAGACAGTATTGGCAGAACTGATGCTGGGGGTAATAATAAAGATATGAAAGATAGTATTATGAAAATAATAAAATATTCTCCAAATATTAATATTTACCCTGGTCATGGTAATAAAACGATTTTAAAAAATGAAATAGATACATTACTTTATTTTAAAGAACATTATTTATAATCAAGGCACATAGTGCCTTTTTATATTTACTTTACCTTAAAAAGTAAATTGAATTATAAAAGAGACTATAGTATAATAAAATTACTTAAGAGGTGGATTATATGAGCAAATTAAAGGGGTTTTATCATAATAATAGAATATATGTAATATTAATGGGAGTCTCTCT
>JAQVZB010000050.1 GCA_029004695.1 Bacilli bacterium
TCAAAAAACGCACTTTTTGACCCCGATTTTTGCTCATTTTTTGCTCCAAAACCACTACATATAGTGGTCGAACCGCCTTATTTATCCTCCAAACCACATTTCGTCATCAGTATTATACTCTCAACGTACCTGCTTTATTTGAACCTATCCTATCAATTAATCCATTATCTTTTAATTTTTTTATATATCTATCAACAGAAGATACTGATAAATCTGTTTCTTTTGCTAATTCTTTTCTAGTAATATGTGTATTTTCTTTAATCAGATGCAAAATAATTTTTTCTTGATTTATACTATCATCTGATAGTATATTTTTTGATTTATAAATTTATAATGTAAAATATAGTGAAAAAAGTAATTAATAAAAAAGTTATTTGAGCTAAAAAAAGGGATAAACGAAAAGATTCTTAAATGATTCTAAAGAGTAATCTTTTATTTTTGTTTATTATTTGCTATAATTTAAAAGGAGAGTTTAAGTATATGGAAAATAATAATAATGAACCAATTGTTTTAGGAACTTTAAAGAAAGAGAAATCTAGTAAGCCAGTTTTTGTTTTTATAGTGCTTGGTATATTAATTGCATCTGTCTTTGCTATTCCATACGTAGAGGATTATTTGCAAGATCCAGACACATTAATTGGTAAAATTTATACTTCAATTTTTGGCGAGGAAGAAATAGATGAAGAAGAAACTATTATTCCCGAAGATTCTCACTTTATTTTAAATAATAAAACTAATATTAATTTTAATAATTTAAATTTAACTAATATTAGTTTAAATGATCAAACTATTACTTATAATTTAAAAGCAAGAAATAATAATTTTGATTTAGATGCTGATAATTATTATTTAGAAATATATGGCTCTAATAAAAATTTACTTGAAAGAATTAAACTAAGTGGTAATTTAACTAGTAGTTTAGAAGAAAGAACTTTTACTTTTAAAGATTTAAGATTTAATTCTGGAATAAGTTATTATGGTAAACTAATTATATTAAAAGATGAAGATTACAATGAGATAATTCTTTCAACCGATGAATCAGGTATAGCATCTATTACTTGCCAAAAATCAGGTGATAAATATGAATATATTTTTGATGATTATTTATTAAAAAGAATTAATCATACATTGACTTATACAGATACTAGTAATCTTAATCTTTATTTAGCTTTGTTTGAAGAATATACTAATTTAACCAATAATATAAAATCTTTAGGACATAAAGCATCTATTAATGAAAATAACGAAGGATTTATTTTTGAAGCAAATCTTGATTTAGAAAGTTTAGATAATAATTTAAATAATAGTTATTATTATAGTTTTAATAAACAAGCTAAAATAATTAATTATGATATGAAATTAGAGGGTTTTATATGCAACTAACTTTTAATATAAATGATTTTGAAGGACCGCTTGATTTACTACTTCATTTAATTAAATCTAAGAAGATGGATATTTATAATATAGATATATCTCTTATTACTAAAGAATATATAGATTTTATAAATAACAATGATGGTTTATCAATTGATGCCTATAGTGAATATTTAGTAATGGCAAGTGAGCTTATTCATCTAAAAAGCAAATTATTATTAAATCAAAAAGATGATGAAGATGATGCCTATGAATATACTGATCCTGATCAGTTAACCGCAAGACTTCTTGAATATCAAAAAATTAAAAATATTGCTGGGGATTTTAAAGAACTTGAAGAAAAGAGAAATGAGATATATACTAAGCTTCCTAGTAATGTTGAGCAGTATAAAGATAAGAAAACAATGATAAACAGTGATATTACTTTAAATGATTTATTAAATGTATTTGAATCATTTTTAAATAGGCAAAGAACATCTGGTCCAACGGAAACAAAAATAACGAGAAAAGAGTTAAGTGTTGAAGAAAGAATTGTTACTATAAAAAATAAGCTTCAAAATTTTGCAGGTAAAGTAGAATTTCTATCATTATTTGATGATATATCAAAACCATATGTAATAGTAACGTTCTTAGCGATTTTAAATATGGCTAAAAATAAAGAAATAAAAATTACTCAAAAAAACAATTTTAGTAATATTTATATAGAGAGTAGTGAGGCAGAATGAAATTACAAGGAGTTTTAGAAGGGATATTATTTGTCGTAGGTGATGAAGGAATTACTTTAAAATCATTATGTGATACTATGGAAATAACTGAAACTGAGGCTAAAAACTTACTCAAAGACTTGCGAGAAGTTTATGAAGATGATAATAGAGGAATTAGAATAACTTTTTTAGGTGATGCTTTTAAGTTAACTACCAAAAAAGAACATAAAGAATACTATCAGAGGCTAATTCAAAATCCAGAGACTAACAATTTAAGTAATGCGGCACTGGAAACACTGGCAATAGTTGCCTATAACGCACCAATTACGAGATTAGAAGTTGAGGAGTTAAGAGGCGTTAATAGTTCTAATTTAATTAGGAAACTAGTTGCTAAGGGATTAATTAAAGAAGATGGTAAAAGCAGCCTGCCAGGAAGACCTAATTTATATCGAACTACTAAAGAGTTCTTAGATTATTTTGGACTGGCAACCTTAAGTGATCTACCTAAATTTGAAGAAGTGATAACAAATACCGAAGAAATAGACCTATTTACTTCTGTATATAAAGACGAAGTTTAGTAGACAATTAATTTAGAAAGTGCTAAGTAATTAAATAAAACAATTATGTTTGCAGCACTCTATTGTAAGGCTGCTAGTTAGAGTTTGGATTATCTAATTAATATATCTATTTTACATCAACTATACATTTAGATATGCAAGGCATACCACTTTTGAAGCACGGCGAGAAAATAATAATAATATGTGTTATTATTATTTTGGAATTGATGATTATGAAAATTAAAATATTAAAAGGAACAAATCAGATCGGGGGATGTATAACCGAAATTGGTACTAATAATGCTAAAATCATTATCGATTTTGGTGAAGATTTGCCAGATGTGAGTATTAAAGAAAATAATAATGTACCTTTAATAGAAGGATTAACCTATGGTCCAAAAAAATATGATGCGGTATTTATAACCCATAACCACCAAGATCATATTGGACTGATTTCCAGCATACTCTCTGAGATACCAGTTTATGTAGAAAAAACTAGTAAAGAAATTTTTAATGTAGTAAATGATTTTATGGGAATAAGAGAAACATGTCGTACTATAAATATGCTAGCAGAAATTCCGGTAACTATAGAGGATATTAAAATAACTCCGTATATAGTAGATCATTCAGCATATAATTCTCTGATGTTATTAATTGAATCAGGTGGTAAGAAGGTCCTCCATACTGGTGATTTTAGAAATAATGGTTATAAGGGTAAATATCTAAAAGATACACTAAAGAAGATTGGTAAAGTAGATGTAGTAATAACAGAAGGAACATCGTTTGATAGAATTAACAAAGAAAATATGACTGAGGAAGAACTATCAAAAGAAGCTTATGAAGTAATGAAAAAGTATAATCAAATATTTGTATTACAGTCAGGAACTAATATTGATAGAATTACAACAATGTATAAAGCATCTAAAAAGGCAAGAAAATTATTCGTTGAAGATATCTTTATAGCAAACTTAACTAAGTTGACAAAATCATCAATACCAAATCCATTAACATTTGAAGATGTATATACATATATCCCCTTAAAAAGATATATAAACAAAGATAGTGAATTTTATTATAAATATATAGAACCATTTAATAAAAAAAATGCTATAACTAAAATGTTTAATAATGATTATGTACTGAATGTTAGAACTAGTATGATAAATGATTTAAAGAAATTTAAAGATAAAGGGTTAATCACAAATGCATGTCTTATATATTCAATGTGGGATGGTTATCTAAAAAAAGCAGAGTTTAAAAAATTCTTAAAAGAGGTTAAAGAATTAGGAATTGATATTGTTTATTTACATACAAGTGGACATGCATGTATTAATACGATAAAGGAAATGGTAAATATATTAAAACCAAAGATAGTTATCCCGATTCATACAACCAATAAAATGAAAGCAAAAGAAATATTTAAAAATAGTGTCATATTAAATGATAATGAAGGAGTGGAAATTTAAAATGTTAAAAAAATTATATAAAGAGTATAAAAGATCAGGTATTAATAACAAATCACAAGGGTTGGTAAGTTTAGAAAGACTAAAGAAGGATTATGAAGTTGAAAGTTTACAATCTTTTATAACTAAACTTACGACTACAAAAAACGATTTTAAACATAGAACCAAATATCAAACCCCAGAGCATAATAAACTTATTGTAAAACATCGAAAAAACAAAGAGTTTATAGGTAAAGGATTAAAACGAATCGTTCCAGAAAAAGCTATTCAATACCATTTGGTACATCGGAAAAATAATTTATTAGGGAATTTTATTGCTTATCAAGTACCATTTGTCCAAGCAACAAACTATGGAGAAGTAGATCTTATTTCATATAATGGAGAACTGAATTTAATAGAATTAAAAGCATGTGCAATAAGAGGAAGTAAAAGAAATACTAAAGAAAGTACTGAAACATTATTGAGAGCTGTTTTAGAAATAGCAACTTATTATAGTTATTTTTATAATTTAGATGAAAAAGAAATTTCTGATTTTAGAGAAGAGCTATCACAAAATAGTAAGAATATTGTTGGAAAAGATATTTATTTTAATAAAGAAGATATGGTGATGTGTGTAATAGTTCCTAGGTCAATGTATGATTCATGTAATCCTGATTTGTTAAAGGAAATATTAAATTTAAATAATTTTAATTTTTATTGCATTAAACAAATTGAAAATGTAAATGACGATACAAAAATAGGAATACCATATGATGTATTTGAAATAACAGAATACAAAGAAAACTATTTATAAATTAGTAGAAAGCAGCAATAATTGTATGATATAATTTCATTGATGCCTCTGTGGTGAAATTGGTAGACGCGCTGGACTCAAAATCCAGTGATAGCAATATCATGCCGGTTCAAGTCCGGCCAGAGGCACCAAATGTTGCTAACTGGAAACATTATCAAATTAGTGTTTCCTTTTAATATACAGAGATATTTCAAAACTATGTAGCTAATAATACATAGTTTTGAAAATTTTACATATATTATTAAAAAGAATCGACGTACGCTTTTAAATACGTTATAATTAATTTAGAAAGGTGCGCCAGTTCGGTGCTTAATATATAGTCGGGTGGAAAACCGACCTAGTAATCCCTAGCAAGGAGCTAGTAGTTAGCCTTAGAGCCGAAATCGTGAGACTAGGTTTAAGCGTAGGCAAACGAGAATACGAGCCGTAATGCGAAAGCGTGAAGTGATTTAGCCTCGTTAGTAATAAATAATGGTAGTCGACATGTTCTTTCACATAGCAGACAATAACTGTAGTATCGATAAAGCGAGATACTACGAGAGTGCCATCGGGGTTTAAAAGCATGGCGAGTATATCATTGATATATTAAGGATACCTGGGAGGTCTTATATTTTCTCTATTCCAAGCGATTTAAAACATCAATGGGTACAAGGAGTATGACTAAACAAGGTTTTGTAAACTAAGAATAGTCAAATGAAATATAAGAAGTCGGACTAGTTCATAGTAGTGATGAAGCAAGTAATGACTGTGGAGCGAAGGGACTAGCATATAATGGTTTCTTTTGGTAAAACACTAAAATCACTTGAGGAGGTAAAACGGTGGCAAATGAACGAAAAGATATAGGAACTCAACTAAAGCAAGGTTACAAACTACAAACCTTAATGCATAAAGTAAACCAAGAAACATTATTAAAGCAACATGACAAACAACAAATAGGTAAAGCAACAGGAATAGACAAAATTAATTGAAAAAAGTGGACCATTTTTCAATTAATTTGTGGACCATGATAGTGTAGAATAAGTTGGGAGATTTATATCAAATCACTTTATTAATTAACATAATATTAATTTATTATTAATAGATCGTCAACGGTCTATTTTTTTCTTTGTACTTTTTTGTGATTATTAAGTGAAAATGTTACGTATTAATTTAAGTCGTTATATTCGAATATCTTTTTTAATACTAGTCAATTTTTTTAAAAAGTCTTTACCAGCTGGGGTATCTAATTTAGGAGTGCTCGTACTAATTTTATATTCTGCTGAGAGGTTCTTTGATAATTTATGATCATATTTAATATTTACAAGTTCATTTATTTTTTTCACTATATTAATATATTCATCAGGTTCGTTTTTTAAATTATAATGATCTTCTATTTTTAAATCTACTTTATTTGCTTTATAAACTAAAAGTTTTATTTTATTATTTAATCCATTAAGTGAAAAGCCAAAGGGAGAAGAGGTAATGTACCTAGCATATTTATTAGATACTTGACCCTCCATAGAGCAGGGACATTTATATAATTCATGGTTTTGGTGCTTTATTCCTTCTGTATTTTTAATCAATTTCTTTGCCGTTTTAATTATATAATCTTCTGATTTTTTATATAATTTTATTTGTTTATCAATTAAAAGATTAAACTCATTAATCATATTTCTTCTTAAGAAACTATCTGCAAGTGATATCAATTCATCATTATTTTTAAATAAATATCTTAAATCTTTTTTATAATGAAATTTGTCATAAAATAGAAAGAATATTTAGGTATTAAAGATGAATACAAAGATAAAATATATTATATTAACAATTGTATTATTAACCATAATAGGCAATATATTTGCAAGTATTGATTACAGCAGAATTAAAAATGATAATAAACCCTTATTATCAATATATACTGGTAAACATAAATCTACTAAAGCAAATATGTATTATTGATTTGGATATACAATTATAAAATGTCCAGAAGTTGATGATATAAAGTCAGAATATCAACTTGTTTTTTTAAGTAATAATCATATTTGTTTAGCTGGTTTTAGTGAAAAGTAGAAATTTCATTTTTTTAACTGAATTTCTTTTTTTTACACAAAAAGTGTTGACTTCTACTAAAACATCTGGTATATTTAAATCAGCCAAAGAAATGATTCGTTATTTCCTTGGCTACTGAGCCAAATA
>JAQVZB010000051.1 GCA_029004695.1 Bacilli bacterium
ATAATAAATTAATGATTGACATTTATATATAATATTATTATAATTATACTAGAGAGTAGGTATAATATATTATGCTAAAATTAAATAATAGAGGTTTTACATTGGTAGAGTTACTTGCGGTTATTGTTGTATTAGGGATAATAATGATAATATCGATACCTAACGTTATGAAAACTATGGAAAATGCTAGAATAGGTACATTTAAAATATATGCTCAAAAAGTATTAGCTAAAGCAGAAGAAGTATATCAGTCAGATGTTTTATTAGGAAATGTTGATGCAAGTGGTACTGCTTGTTATGATTTTACTGATTTAGGGTTAACAAGTTCTGGAAATTATCGTGGCAAAGTGACAGTTATTATTGATGTTGAAATGAATCCTTCTTATACATTATATTTAAGTGATAATAGTTTTAGTGTATCAGGTATTGATTATGCTGCTGCCGGTAAAATTGGTGCAAATAAAGGTGGTCCTACTTTATCTGGTCCATGGACTGGTCAAACAAATACTGACAATTCTACATGTTAATAAAATCAAAAATAATTTGATTTTTTTTTGGGATATTTTTTATATTATGTTATAATTATTTTAAAGATAAGGATTGATACTATGTTAATAATCGGTTCACATGTAAGTTATGGTAAAAATCAGCTTCTAGGATGCGTTGAACAAGCTATTGAGTATGGTGCTAATACTTTTATGTTTTATACCGGAGCACCTCAGAATACAATTAGATCTCAAGTTAATGAAAATTTAACAATTGAAGCATATAAATTAATGAAAGAAAATAATATTTTAGCAGATAAAATTATATGTCATGCTCCTTATATAATTAATCTTGCTAGTAATATTTTTCCTGAAAAATATGAATTTAGCATGAAATTTTTAAGAACAGAAATTAATCGATGTAATTTATTAAAAATAAAATATTTAATTATTCATCCCGGAAGTGCAGTCCAGCATGAAAAGAACATCGCCATTAATAATATTATTAATGCTCTTAATAAAATTTTAAAACCTGAAGATGAGATAACTCTTCTTCTTGAAGTAATGGCAGGAAAAGGTACGGAAATAGGTACTAATTTAAATGAATTAAACATAATTTATAAAGGAATATTATTAAAAGATAAAATAGGATTTTGTTTAGATACATGTCATTTAAATGATTCGGGAATAGATATAGCTAAAATAGATAATTATTTAAATGAATTTGATGCTTTAATCGGACTTAATAAAATTAAATGCCTTCATATTAATGATAGTAAAAATGAAATAGGTTTAAAAAAAGACCGTCATGCTAATATTGGATTTGGAACAATTGGTTTTGATAATTTAATTAAGGTTATTTACCATGATAAATTAAAAGATATACCTAAGATTCTAGAAACACCTTATGTAGGGGAAAAGCCAATTTATAAAAAAGAAATAGAAATGATTAAAAATAAAAAATTTAATCCTAACTTAATGGAAAATATAATTAATTTAAAATAAATATTAAAAGTATGCTTTTTTTATAAAAGGAGAAGATAAATAATGAAACAAAAAAAATCAATAATATGGGGAATTATTCTAGTAATAATTGGCGTAATATATTTATTAAATAATTTAGATATATGGAAAATAAATATATTCTTTGATGGATGGTGGACATTATTTATAATAATCCCATCATTAATATCTTTAAGTAATAAAAATAATATTGTTTCATCAATATTAGGTATTATCATTGGAACATTATTACTTCTTGCATGTAGAGATTATATCGCTTGGGCTATGGTAGGTAAAATATTTTTACCATTAATAATTATTATATTAGGTATATCTTTAATTTTTAAATCTAAAATAATTTTTCGAAAAAAAGATAATAAGAATGATCCAGAATATTTTGGTATTTTTGCCGGTTGTGAAGAAAAAATTACCGATACTTTTAAAGGTGGTTCTTGTATAGCTATCTTTGGTGGTGTTGGGCTAGATTTAAGTGAAGCTAAAATAACTGATGATCTAACGATTGATTGTATAGCTATCTTTGGTGGTGTTGATATTAAATTACCCAAAAATGTTATTTTAAAATCAGAAGGTATTTCAATTTTTGGTGGGGCAACAAATAAATATATACCTGGTGAAAAATCCAAATCACCTACGGTTTATATAAATCATGTAAGTATCTTTGGAGGAACCGAAATTAAGTAAATAAAAATATTCAAGTTATAAAAAACTTGAATATTTGTTTATTAATATCTTTATTTTATTAAAACTATCTTCCGAAAAGTTAGAGCGATATTTATTAAAATTAAAATTATTTTTATTATTTAATACTTCCTTATAATTATTTTTAATAAAATTATAAGTAAAGTCAAGTTCATTAGAAGTTAAATTAATATTATTTTTAATTGCAAAAGTATTTACATCATGTTTAGTTAATTTATTAATATATCCTTCAATCATATTTATCATTTCTATCACCTATTTTTATTATATGTAAGAAAATAAAAAAATTACTTATACTAAAAATATGAAAAGATTTTTAATAATATTATTTATTTTAATTAATTGTATTATTATCGGAAGACTTACTTTTTTATGTTTATATAAAAAAGATTTTTATAATAAAATTTTAATCGAAAATAATAATAGAATTATTGAAGGAATGACAGCTCCTAGAGGGCGTATTTTAGATATTAATGGTAATATTTTAGTCGATAATATCGGGGTAAAATCTATTATTTATAACAAATTAAATATTAATACTTCTGATGAATTAAAAATCGCTGATCTTTTAGCAGAAAATATTGATATAGATGTTAATATTGAGCCTTTTTATTTGAAATATTATTTTTATTTAAATAATAAAGATCTTATAGACGATATGCTTGATAAAAATATATTCAAATTGTATAATGAAAGAAAAATATCTAGTAAAGAATTACTTGATAATAAATTAGATTTAATAAATGATGAAATGTTAAAAAAAGTAAATAAAAAAAGTGCTTATTTTTATTATCTAATGAATAATGGCTATGCTTATGAAGATAAAATAATTAAAACCAATATTACTAATGAAGAATATATATTAGTAAATAAACTTAATTTAAAAGGCATTAGAACTGATATTACATGGGAAAGAAATTATTTATATAATTCACTACTTAGAGATATCTTTGGAAGTATTTCTTCTTATAAACAAGGTATTCCTTCAGAATATAAAGATGAATATTTAAATAAAAATTATAAACTTAACGATCGAGTCGGAATATCAAATTTAGAATATATATATGATGAATATTTAAGAGGAGAAAAAGCTAGATATAAAGTAGAAAATAATAAATTAAAATTAGTATCTGATTACAAAAGAGGTAAAGATATTGTTTTATCTATTGATATAAATTTGCAGCAAGAAATAGAAAAAATTTTAGAGCCAGAAATGACAAAGGCTAAAAAAAATGCTAATTCAAAATATTTTAATCAAAGTTATATAATTGTTACTAATCCTCAAGATGGAAGTATAATTTCTTTAATTGGTAAAAAGATTAATGAAGATAATACTTTTACTGATTATTCTTATTATAATGTTATAAATTCATATAATATGGGAAGTTCTGTAAAAGGAGCAACAATAAGTGTTGGTTATAAAAACAATTTAATTGAAGAAAAGAAAAAAATTCTCGATTCATGTATTAAGTTATATAATAATAAACCAAAATGCTCATGGCGAAGTTTGGGTTATATCGATGATATAAGGGCTTTAAAAATGTCAAGTAATTATTATCAATATTTAATTGCAATTAAACTTACTGGTAATCAATATAAACCAAATATAAAGATAAATGCTAATAAAGATCATTTTGATGAATATCGTGCAGTATTAAAAGATTATGGGTTAGGTAACATGACGGGAATTGATTTATTAAAAGAATCATCAGGAATTAAAAGTAGCATTATTACTGATGATTTACTTCTTAATATGGCGGTAGGGCATTATGATACTTATACTCCAATATCATTAGCTCAATATATAAATACTATAGCAACGGGTAAGCGAACGCAGTTATCGTTACTTAAAAGTGTTCTAAATCATAATGGAAGTATATATTATGACAAAACTAATAAAATATATAATAATGCTCCAATTGAAGAAAAGTATTTAAATCGCATTAGAGAAGGATTTAGATTAGTTAATTATAATGGAACGGCTTATAGTTATACAAATCATAAATTTTCTTCGGCTGGTAAAACCGGAACTAGTGATTCATACTTAGATACCGATTTAGATGGTAATATTGATACCTTTACAATAAATACTTCTTATGTTATGTATTTTCCTTTTGAAAAACCCGAAATATCAATCGCAATGGTAAGCCCAAATATAAGTTATAAAAATAAAGTTAGTAATTATCGCTATCCAATAAACTCTAAAGTTATGAGAAAAATAACTGATCTTTTTAAATTAGATTGATTTAAATGATTAATTTTAGTATATTTAAGATGGTGATAAAATATGAGAAGTAATACAATGTTAAGTATGTTTATTATCTTATTAATATTATTTGGAACAATGACACTTTATAAATTAGATAGTTACCCAGAAGGTAATTGTTGTAAAGATATTTCTAATCCAGATAGTAAAGTATGTCAAGATTGTGATAAATATAATATTGTTGAGAAAATTATATATGTCTGGAAATTTTCTTGATTGTTTATAAATTAATATGTTATAATACATTTGCTTATGAAGGAGGAATATTAAATGGCTAAAAAGAATGAAAATCGCATTGACATTGAGTTGAAATGTACTAAATGTGGTTTTATAATAAGACCAACTGAAAAGAATAAAGCAAATAATCCAGATAAAATGGAAATTAAGAAGTTTTGTAAAACTTGTAATAAAAAACAAGTATTTAAAGAAAAAAAATAGGTGATTCAAGATGAATATTAATATTAATGATATTAAAAATGGCATGACGGTTATAATTAATGGCTCATTATGTCAAATATTAGAATTTCAACATGTTAAACCTGGTAAAGGTCCGGCTTTTGTAAGAATAAAATACAAAAATTTAAAAACTGGATCAACACTTGAAGAAACCTTTAATACTAATATTAAGATTGAAAAAGCCCATGTCGAAAGATTAGATATGAGTTATTTATATAAACAAGGGGATACTTATGTTTTTATAAATAATAATGATTATTCACAATTAGAAATAAATAGCTCAATTCTAGATGATAAAATTAAATATTTAAAAGAAAATTTAAATATCGAAATTGTAATGCATAATGGGGAAATTATTGATATTATTCTTCCTGAAAAAGTTGAATATGAAATAATTGAAACTCTTGATGCTACAAAAGGCAATACTACTAATAATGCTAATAAAGATGCAACTATTGAAACTGGTTATGTAGTAAAAGTACCTCTATTTATAGCTAATGGTGAAAAAATTATTATTTCAACTAAAGACGGAAAATATTCAAGTAGAGCTTAAAGAGCTCTTTTTTTATTTAATCATCTATGTTATACTAATTAATATAGTAGGAAGTGTTTCGATTGACAAAACAAAATATTTGGCTATTTTTTATAATTTTTCCCATAGCTCTTTTATTTTTATCAGTTATTTTTGATAATGCAATAGTATTTGTCGAAAATAAAAGATTAGAAGTTGTTACTAAAAATATAATTGAAAAAGCTTTAAATAGTAATGTAAATGATTATTATGAAAAAGTTAAATTAGAATATGAAAATAAAAAAATAACTACTCATCAATTAGAAGTCAATTATGAAAATGAAAAATTATTTATATATAACAGTCACTCTATTACTAGTTTTTTTGGTAAAATATTTAATATTAATTCCTATCGAGCTGAAGTAAGTATGCAAGGTTATTTATTAGATGGTAAAGTTGTAATCCAAGAGGTTGATTATGAGTAAAGGGGTAGTTTCGGTTATATATTCAGGAAAAGGTGGCGTAGGTAAAACAACCTTTACATTAAATTTAGCAGGCACATTATCTAATAATAAAAAGAAAGTATTAATAATTGATCTCGATTTATATAGCGGTGCAATCGCGATTTCTCTTAATAAAATTCCAGTAAAAACTATCTATCATTTTCATAATGATTTAAACAACAAAAATGATCTTGATGTTTTTAATTATATTACAAAATATAATAATTATATTGATTTTATATCTTGTCCCAAAGATATTAAAGAAGTTAAAAAAATTGATTATAATACAATAGAAAAATTAGTTTTTAAAGCATCTTTATTATATGATGTTATTTTATTTGATTTAAGTCATATATATTCAGAGATTAATAGTAATATTTTAAATATGGCTAAAAATGTTTTATATCTATTTACAAATGATCCAGCTGATTTAAAAAATACAGCTAATGTATTAAGCAATTTAAAACAAAACCATAATAATTTAAATGTTATATTAAATTATAGTATTAATCCAGAAAGAAATTATTATGTCTTATATGATATAAAAAATATTATTAATAATAATATTGATTATATAATTAGTAATCGTTTTTACAATCCGCAAATAGATAATATAACAATTAGAGGAGAAATATTTACTATTAATAATCAAAAATTACTAGATTATAAAATATTTAATTTAATTGCTAAATCGATATTATAGGAGGATTAATTATGAGTAAAGATTTATTAATATTATTGATAATTACATTAAGTATAAGTATAAGCGGAGTTATCATAACTTATTTAGGCTTACTATTTAAAAATCATAAAAAAAACTTAAAAAGGATTATAAAATTTACCACCAAAGGTTAAAAAAAATAGTATTTTTACTATTTTTTCCTAAATTGAAATCTCAACCGCACCAGCGGTTGGGATTTTTTGATATAATAAAAGAGCCCACACCCAGCAAGGAGGAGCTCTATGAAAAATTATACTCAATTAACAGAAAAAAAGAAAGTAG
>JAQVZB010000052.1 GCA_029004695.1 Bacilli bacterium
TTTTTTAAGGAGAATTATGAAAGTATGTGTTTTAACATTAGGTTGTAAAGTAAACTTATATGAAAGTGAAGTTATAAAAGAACAATTTATAAATAATAATCATGAGGTAGTAGATTTAAATAATAACCCTGATATAATAATAATTAATACTTGCTCAGTAACTAATCAAGGTGATTCTAAAAGTCGAAAAATGATTAGAAGAGCTAAAAAGATTAATCCTAAAAGTATAATTGTAGTTTGTGGGTGTTTTGCGGAGAATCATAAAGAAGATATTTTATCTTTAGGCGTCGATATTTTAATTGGAAATAAAGATAAATCAAAAATAATAAGTCTCGTAAATGATTACTATGAAACCAAAAAGCCAATTATTAAATTTTATGATTTAAATAATTTAGAATTTGAAGATATGGTTATTAATAATTTTGAAAACCGAACAAGAGGATTTGTTAAAATCCAAGATGGTTGTAATAATTATTGTTCTTACTGTATTATTCCTTATATGAGGGGAAGAATCCGTAGTAAAGATATTAATGTAGCTTATGAAGAAATAAAAGAATTAGTTATTAAAGGCTATAAAGAAATAGTATTAACTGGTATCCATACTGGAAGTTATGGATCAGGTACGGATTATAATTTAACAACTTTAATAAAGAAAATAAGTGCTTTAGATAATTTAAAAAGGATAAGAATAAGTAGTATTGAAATAACAGAAATCGATAATGATTTTTTAGAGGAATTAAAAAACAATCAAAAAATATGTGATCATATGCATATTCCACTTCAAAGTGGAGAAGATTCCGTACTTAATATGATGAATCGTAAGTATAATATTCAAGAATATAAAGAAATAATTAAGAAAATAAGAAATATAAGACCTAATATTAATATTACTACTGATGTTATTGTTGGTTTTCCTACTGAGACAGAAGATAACTTTAAAGAAACTATCAAAAATATAAAGGAAATAAAATTTGGTAAAATCCATGTCTTTCCTTATTCGAAAAGAAACGGAACTGCAGCAGCTAAAATGAAAGATATTGTATCAAGTATTGAAAAGAAAAATAGGTCAAAAGAATTAATGAATTTATCTTTAGAACTTGAACATGATTATTATTTAAAATTCCTAAACAAAAAAGTAAAAGTATTAGTTGAAGAAGTAAATGATAATTATAGTATGGGGTATACTAGTAATTACATAAAAATATTCATAAATAAAAAATTAAAACCAAACCAAGAATTTATGGGAAACATTAATTTGATTGACAAAAATAATGTCAAAATATTATAAAGCAATTGTTAATCATATAAAGATAATATATAATGATTATAGGTGGGATATAATATATGAAAATGATCGAAGAATTTAATGTAAGCGGCAAGTTCGGAAATGACCCGATTAAAGGGAAAGTAACTACTTACACAAATAATATTAAAAAAGCAGCTCAAAATGGGGTTAAAACTTCAATTATTTCTTCATGGCAAAATATAAAAGATAAAATTAATCCAAAGATTTATAATAAAGAATTAATAAAAAAAGTTGGGGCGGCTTTAATAATTGGTACAATAACAATGACATCTTTAACGGGATGTCAAATAAGCCCAGATGCTAAAACAGCTGTCGTAACTCAAGAAACAGTACGAGTAGAATATACTGTAAAACCAGGAGAAAGTTTTTGGAAAGTAGCAGCACATTATTCAAATGATGTTCAAAATGAAATAAATCGCATCTGCGAATTAAATAATATGCGAGTTGAAGATAATTTACCTATTGGAAAAGTATTAAAATTAGATGTTCCTATTACTTCAAAATATTTTGCAAATGAAATTGAGCAAATAGAATGGAATGCTAAAGATTATTTTGTTTATCAAGCCTTTGATATACCAGAAAGTGAAGTCCATCCTGATAATAATCATTTTTGGGTTGTTAAAGAAGAAGTATCAAAAATGTTAGTTCAAGCAAAAATTGCTCAAGATAGCTTAGCTGAATTAGAAGCTTTTAATATTCAAGACCAAATCGATGATAAAAAAAATAGTATTGATAACATATATGATGAAGCAATACGAATTACTGAAAATACAACGGGAAAAAAATTTGATTTAAAAACAGCTATCGATAATTATAACAATTATATCCAATTGGAAGAAACTAAGATTAAAAATAAATAAATGATAATTATATCATTTTTTATTTTGGTTACTTGTTTTTATATGCTAATATATTATTATGAATTTTATTAAAGGAAAATATAAAAAAACTATTTTTGAATCTAATACCGGTTACTTAGTCGGTCTTTTTAGGGTATATGAAACTGATTCACAAGATATTGAAAAAAATAAGACCCTTACTATTACTGGTTATTTACCTAATTTTAATGCTGAAGAAACATATTTATTAAAAGGAAAATATATTGACCATATTAGATATGGATTTCAATTTGAAGTTCATGAATTTGAAAAAGTTAAACCAGATGAAAAAGAAAGTATTATCGAGTTTTTAACTAGTTCTTTTATTAAAGGCTGTGGTATTAAAACTGCTGAAAAAATATATAATTTATTTGGAAATGATTCTTTAATAAAAATAAAAGAAAATAAGGATAATTTATTATTAGTTTCAGGAATGACTGATAAAAAAGCAATTAAAATATATGATTCAATAATTAAATATTATCAAGCAGATGATGATATAACCTATTTAAAGAAAATTGGTTTTTCTTTAAATGATACTATGAGATTAATTAATTTATATGGAAGCAATATTAAAAATGTTATTGAAAATAATATCTATAATTTAAGTGAAGATATTGAATTTAAAAAATTAGATCATATTTTTTTACAATTTAATAATAAAGAAGCCGAAAAAAGAATAAATGCTCTTATAATTCAAACAATGAAAGAATTAACTTTTAAAAATGGTGATATCTATTTAGATAAAATTGAAATATTATTATATTTAGAACAAGTATATAATATTGCAGTTAATATAAATGAAAATTTAGAACATTTAGCTTTAAAAAAAGAAATAATCATTGAAAATGAAGATTATTATTTAACTAATGATTATTTAGATGAAGTATATAGTAGTGATTGTATATGTAAATTAATAAAAGAAAAGCCGATAATAATAAAAAAATTTAATCTATATTTAAAAGAAGTTGAAAAGAAATTTAAAATTGTTTACAGTAATGAGCAATCAGTTTCTATTAAAAGGGCTTTAGAAAATAGCATTTCAATAATAACCGGTAGTCCTGGTACAGGTAAAACCACAATAATTAAGGGTATTATAGAAATATATAAAAAAATATATAATATATCTTATTTTAATGATCAAATTTTATTATTAGCTCCCACTGGTAGAGCAGCTAAAAAAATAACTGAAACAACTGGTTATCAAGCAAGTACTATTCACAGATTTTTAAAATGGGATAAAGAAAAAAACATCTTTAAAATAAATGAATATAATAAACAACATTATAATTTAATAATTATTGATGAAGTATCAATGATTGACAATCATTTATTAGCTTCATTATTTAAAGGTCTTAAATTAAATACTCAAATAGTATTTGTTGGTGATGAATATCAACTTCCTAGTGTTGGTCCAGGTTTAGTTTTAAATGATATGATAAGTACGGATTTAATAATTCATACGAATTTAAAAAATATTCATCGCCAAAGTGAGAATTCTTATATTCCGGTTTTAGCAAAAGATATTAAAGAAGTAGATATAGATGAAAACATCTTAAATAAAAAAGATGATTATAATTTTATTATTGTTCCTAGTTATAAAATTAAAGATATTATGAAAGATGTTCTTATTAAATGTCAAGAAAAAAATATTAATGAAAATAAAATTCAAGTTCTTGCTCCGATGTATAAAGGCGAAAATGGAATTGATAACTTAAATATTATGCTTCAAAATATATTCAATCCTAAAAGTAAGAAAAAACTAGAATTTAAATTTGGTAATGTCATATTTAGAAATGGCGATAAAGTCTTAAATTTAATAAATGATATTGATTTTAATATTTCAAATGGAGATATAGGTTATATAATAGATATTGGACCTTATCATAAAGATAATGTCTTAACTGTTGATTATGATGGTAATATTGTTCCTTATAAAAGAGAAATGCTTAATACAATAATTCATGCTTATGCAATCAGTATTCATAAAAGTCAAGGTAATGAATTTGATCATGTTATTATGCCTATTACGATGGCTTATTCGCGAATGCTTTATAATAAATTAATTTATACCGGTATCTCACGAGCTAAAAAAAGTTTAATTTTGATTGGAGATCCTAAAGCTTTTGAAAAAGCTGTATATAACAATTATAGTGTTATTAGAAAAACAAAATTAAAACAAAAAATTTTGAATAATATAAATAAAAATGGTTAAAATATAACTAAGGAGTTGAAATATATGAAAACAGTAAATAACATGTTTATGTTTGCAGTAGGGGCTGCTATAGGAGCAGGTGCATATATGAGATTAGAAAATTTATCTAAAAATAAATATAAAGTCAAAAAGAATGTAAATAATGCTATTGATAGTATGGCAAATACAATAAAATAAAAGTGTTCTAAAAGAATACTTTTTTCTTGCATAAACATGAATAATCCGGAAACAATAATAAATATGAGATACATAAAAAATATCAACTTATTAGATTTATTTTTAGTTTTAATCAATATCCTATTGATTATTTTTATAATTGAAAAATTTCGAATTCTAGGATTTTGTTATACAATTATAACTTTAATATCACCGATATTTTTCGGATATGCTTTAGCATGGATATTAAAACCACTTATGTTTTTCTTTAATAAGTATTTTAATGATAAAATAGCTGTTTTGTTTACTTATCTTTTAATAGTATTATTTTTAGCAATTATTAGTTATTTAGCAGTTCCGGTTATTATTAATGAAATAAAAAGCTTAATTCCTCAAATATTAAATATTTATGAAAATTTAAATCCGATAATAAGTGATAATGTTGATTTTAAAGCTATCGGAACAAAAGTAATCACCATTCTTAATCGTTATACAATCAATATTAAAGATATTATATTAAATATATTTTATGCATTATTTATAAGTTATTTCTTTTTAATTAAACATCAAGAAATTAGTAAGATATTAGGTTCAAAATTACCTAGTGAATTAATAAATAGAATAAGTGTTAATTTAAGAAGTTTTGTTAAAGGAACTTTTATCACAACTTTAATATTATTCGCCATGAGTATTATATGTTTTTGGATGGCTAAATTACCATATGCTTTTTTATTTGCTATTATTATTTCTATTACAAATATCATTCCTTTTATAGGTCCTTATATAGGTGGTGTTCCATCAGTAATAGTTGCTTTTAATGTAAGTGTTAATTTAGGAATTATTGTTTTGATTATCGTATTAGCACTTCAATTAATTGAAAGTATATTTGTTAATCCTTATGTTATGAGTAAATCGATTAAAATAAATCCCATTTTTATTATTATTAGTTTAATTATTTTTGGCTATTTTTTTGGTATAATTGGAATGCTTTTATCCACACCAATTATAACAATAATAAAAACTCTTTATTTATATAATAAAGAGTTTAAAGTGATTAATTTTAAAGCTCTTGGTAGATAGTTTGATCATAATCATGATCTTCAATATCATAATTTTGTAAGGTAAAAGTATCAATTAAGTAAAACTTATGAATTAAATTATTATTATTAGAATTTTGACTTACTGGATCATCCCAAGTTAAATCTAAATGGCGCCACTGATTATTAATAAAAATTGCATTCCATACATGAGTGTCTGAAGCCACTTTAAAATTAGGAACATTTAATCGATTTAAAAATAAAGCCATCGCATCGGCATATCCTCCACATATAGCATAATTTTGGATTAATGGTCCATATGCGATATTTGATTTATAATTTTTTGTGCCATTTATTCTATCTTGATCATACTTAGTATTATTAATTATGTAATCATGTAAGGTTAAAATTTTATCTTCAAGAGTCATATCATTAGTTAAATAATTTTGCATAATATAATCAATTTTTTGATTTATTTCATCAATCTCTAATTGCTGATAAGCTTTAGTTACTTCAACATTTATTTCTCCGGATTTATTGTTTATAACTTTAATACTACTAAAATTATTAAAAGGACTTATAAAATTATTAATGTGAGTAAGCAGGGTTGAATCAGTACTTATTTTATTAACATCATTATTACAATCAAGATATTGAGAAGGACAATAAAAAGTAAATTGATAATATCCATTATTTAAAATTGAATAAAAAATATTTTTGATATCTTGTTTACTATAAGGAATAAAATCAATACTTTCTTGAACAAATTTATAATTATTATTTTTATAATACTCATTAGGATTACTTATAATAACAGTTGGTTGATGTTTTAATAAAATAGCTATTTTATCAGTTATAAAATCGAGATTATATGCTATTAATAGGATTGCTACAGTAGAGAATATTAAATAATATATTTTTTTCAAATGTATCACCTATCATAATAATATCAAAATAATAAAAAAAAAGAAACAATTACATTTCTTTGAAGTGATAAAGTAAAAGTAGACACATAAAAAAGATGTGATCTGCTTTTCTTTTGTTATAATTTAAATAAGGAGATGATATTATGGGAAGACCAAAAGGCATTTCTACTTCAAGAAGAAATTGGAG
>JAQVZB010000053.1 GCA_029004695.1 Bacilli bacterium
TTTTTATTTGTTTCAAATACATGTGTAAATGCGCCAGCAGCGAAAATAGTTAAATTTTTTGTATTAAATTTATATGCTTTTGAACCTACTCCAACTACATAATCAGCTCCTGATAAGAATTCTAACAAAGAATTTAATACGCCACGACCAGATACATCATTATTATTTGGACTTCCTTTTTTATCTATTTCATCAAGAAATACTATACCATGATTTTCGGCAAATTTAACTTTCTCTTCATGTGAAGAAAAAAATCCAGTAGTATTATTTACTAAATTATTTATAATATCTTCTAAATTACTGCCTACATAACCAGCTATAGTCAATTGTGAAGTAGGATTTTTTGTAAAAGGAAATTTTTGATGATAAACTTTTGATAAATATTTAATCATAGTTTCTACAATTAATGTCTTACCACATCCAGTTGGGCCAGTTAATAAAATTCTGGTTAGTTCTTCTTCAATATTTTCATTACCTTTTATTTTATTCATTATAAAAATGGTAATAATTTGTTTAACAGCTTCGTTTTGACCAATAACTCTTTCTGTAATATAATTATACATTTCTTCAATATTTATTTCTGTATATAATTTATCTGAATTATTATTTTCAATTGGTTTTATTTCATTCATAATATTTTCTGTAAATTGTTTTTCATTAATCTCTTCATCTTCATAATCTTGACTATTTTTATTTTCAAAAGATTTAATTTTACTTTCAATTGATTTTTCATTAAATTTTTTTAATGCATCTTTTAATATATTAATATCATTTATTTTTAACAAATCATTAATATCATTTTCACTAATTAAATTTGTTTTCGGGTCTAAATAAATTACATATTTTTTTTCTTCTTCGAAAGGAACAATATATTTATTTTCTATTTCTACTATTGGTATTCCAACAATAAATATTTCTTTTATGTCATCCTCTTCTAAAATGAATCCTAACCATATATTATCATAATAGTAATCTTCCATTAGTTTTATCGATTCAAATTTAGATTGAGCCAAAAAGTTATCTATTAAATCTTCTTCAGAATAATAAAAACCAATACAATAAGTTTCTTCACTTCCAGAATCTATCATTTCAGCATCATGCATAGAATAATATGAATTATCATATTTATCAATAAATAAGCCGGAATTCTCATTAAAATTACCTTCTAAAATTGATATAGGCTTAAATAAATAAGTATTAGGATTTATGATTATTTTTTCCATTAAGATTGTATAGTGCTCATTTGGTTTTGTCATTAAATCAGCCCCCAGCTAATTAATATAAAATATAGTATATATTTTGTTTATAATTTAATCAATACTTTTAAATATATTATATAATTTAATAATTTATAGTCTTTTTTAATCGTAACTCGCTTTTTACTTGCTGCTTGTTATCTTTAAATTCGAATTTTTCATATAAAACTTCAAACTCGTCAGTTAATTCTTTAATTGTAAGAAATACAATCCCTAAATCTTTATCATACTTTAAACTTGGGATTTGATATAATAATGCTCCATAATTATCAGAAATATTACTAATATGAAAATGCCCTTGACATATTATATGAGGCTCATTATAGGTTAAAAATCGAAATTCTTTATTTAATTTAATATTTGTTAGTTGTTTATTTTCTATACTTCCATGAGATAAATTAATATGTAAATTACCTATATTAATACAAGTAAATAAATTATTTAAAAAAAACATATTCTTACATTCTGATTCGATTAATTTTCCAATATTACATGAATCATGATACATAAATTTTAAATCATGATTACCGGTTATGAAATAAGTAGGAATTACATCAGGGTGATATTTTTTTAGTTGTTCAATAGAACCCTCTAATGTTCCGGTCCTTACTTTACGTTGATTATGTACTTCAGATATTGGGCCGTTCAATATGTCACCTAAATCAAAAACATAATCAACACCTCTTTTTACTGCTTCATTATAAGCATCGTTTATAAGATTTATTCTATCATCAGTATGATCAATATGTTTATCACTAGTAAGCATTAATTTGAGTTTGGATTTCATATTTTCTAAATTATGAATTGTAAATTCTCTTTTACTATAAATAATTTTTGGTTTACCATTTACATTTATAACAGGAGTTTTTTGATTACTGTTTAAATTTATTATATTTAAATAATCAAGTAATTCTTGTTCATTTAAATATAATTTATCTAAAATCATCTCAAAACTATAATGTTTTAATATGAAGTAATGAATTATATTAATAATTTTATTTTTATTCATTTTGATTACTTCCTATAACTTTTTTTAAAATTTTGTTTTTTTCAGGTTTATTTGCTAATAATAAATTTATATAACTCATTTCTTTATTCGAACTATATATAATAACATCTACTATATCTCCCATTTTATAATTTTGATTATTGGTATAAATAGTATATGTTTTTTTATCAAAAAAAGCATTATTGAGATCTATTAATTTTACCAAACCTTCTATTCCATTATAAATATCAACATAAAAACCAAATTCAGATACGCTTGTTATTTTACCAGTAAAAGTTTCTCCAATATGGTTCTCCATATATTCAGCTGACTTCATTTTGTTAACTTCTCTTTCACATTTATCAGCATTTTGTTCTTTTATTGAAGAGTGTCTCGAAGCTATTGTTAAATATTTTATCAGTGTATCATATCTTTCTTCATTATATAAAAAATTTTCTTTATTATATTTATCTAATAATCGATGAACTAATAAATCCGGATATCTTCTAATAGGACTAGTAAAATGAGTATAATTTTCTAGTGATAAACCAAAATGACCAATGTTATTTACATCATAAACAGCTTTTTGCATACATCTAAGTAATAAATTAGAATATATTTCGTAATTAGGACTATCTTTTAATTCTTCTAAAATAGTTCTTATTACTTTTGGATGCATATTTTTAGGTATTTTTGATATTTTTTCTTTCATTAATTTTATAAATGCAAAAAATTCTTCTAACTTTTCGATATCTGGTTCGCCATGTGTTCGATATACAAATGGTAAATCCATGTAACTAATATGCGATGCAACTGTAATATTAGCTGCTATCATAAAATCCTCAATCAAATTTTCTGATTCGATTCTTTCTTTTTTTATTACATCTATAGCTTTGCCATTCTCATCAATAATAATCTTCATTTCTTTACTATCAAAATTTATGCTACCATTATTTTCACGCTTTTTTCTTAAAATATCAGACAATTTTTGCATACATTTTAAATCTTGTATAAAAGGTTCATATGAATAATCTTTATTTTTATTTTCTAAACAATCATTTACTTTTTTATAAGTCATTCTTTTTTTTGAATTAATTACTGAATCAAATAACTCATAATTAACTAAATTACCTTTTTGATCAAATTCCATTAAACAACTTTTAGTAAGCCGATCAACATTTTCATTTAATGAACATATTCCATTTGATAATAATGGTGGTAATTGAGGTATAACTCTATCAGCTAAATAACAACTAGTACCTCTTCGATAGGCTTCTTTATCTAGTTCACTATTTTCTTTAACATAGTGACTTACATCAGCAATATGAACTCCTAATAAATAATTACCGTTAGGTAAAACTTTTATTGATATAGCATCATCTAAATCTTTAGCATCATCACCATCAATTGTAAATATATTTTCATTTCTTAAATCTTTTCGATTTATTAGATCTCTTTCTATTACTTTATTTGGTATATTGTTAGCTTCATTTATTACTTCTTCAGAAAATACCGTTGCAATATCAAACATTACTGCTTTACTTAAAATATCAATTCCAGGATCATTAATATGGCCTATTACCTTTATTTCTTCAGCTTTATAAATATTTCCTTTTACTATAGGGCCAATTTTAACCGCAACTTTATGACCTTCAACTATTAAAGTATCATTATTTACTAAAAGTAAAATATTTTTCTTTTTTGTATCATCAAGTTTTATATATTTTTGATTACCTATTACTATTACTTGTCCTACTTCATAATTTTTTTCATGAGATAATATTTTTAAAACTTTACCTTCATTTTTGCCAATTAACTCTACAACAACATTATCTCCATTAATAGCATTTTTTAAGTTTATTTTATTTATTTGAATATCACTATTAACATATCCTATTCCATTTTTAAAAATTGTTATTTTTCCAAATATAAAAGCAGTTTTAGTATATTTATTTTTTCTAGTAACTCTTATTTTTAGCTCTTTTTCCAATTCGATTAAACATTCACATACATCTTTTAAATTTATATTAGCTTTTTTTGAAATATAAATTGCATCTATTGGATTTGGTTCATTATATATTATATTTAATATCTTGATCTTAATTTCTTCATTCATTATTTAATTTCCTCTCAAATAAATTTTTTAATTAAAAAAACTAGTTATATATTAAAAATTTTTTAATACATAAATCTAGTTAAGGCACAAAAAAATAATTATTTAAAATAATAAGATATTTATATTTTACTACATTAATTATCATGGTTATCCCCCCTGATGATTATACATAGATTATATCTTATAAACTAATTATTTACAACAATATTTAAAAATAAAATAAAATTTAATTATTATTATCTTTTTATTAAACTTTTTACTAATATTTTTTCGCCATTTTTCGCACCAGTACCAAGAGCAAGCAAATCAGTTTTGGTATTTTCTTCTAACCAATTTAAATAATTTTTCAAATAACGATCAAAATAACAATCTTTGATATCTTTTTTTTCATGTTCATAATTTAAATTGAGATGTTGGAAAAAATTAAGATAAAGTCCATATGGGTTATTTATCCGGCAATAATTAAATAATTGATTAATATCTAAATCACCAATTCTTCTTTCCATTTGCGTTACTGTTGTATATTCTGATAAATCTCTAATCAAAAGATTATCTTTAGAATCCGAAAGCATGTCAAATAAGATTTTACTTTTATAATAATTATTACCTTTATTTTTATTTATTAATCTTTCAAGTTCTAAAGCTTCAAGTAAAGTTACTTCATTAAAATGAATCGCGCTTATATCCTTTCCAAATATTTGCTTAATGGCGATTTCATTAGATTCACTTAATAATTTTTCTACTTTTTCATTTGATAAACAATAATCATAAAGCTCTTCAATCCCTAGGTAAGGATATGTTCCTTGCATTGCCGATAAATTGATTTGCGTCCATGTTAATGGAACTCCAGTTCCAAAATCACCTGTATATACAACTTTTCCCGTTTTTGTAATATTACTAATTCTAATTGGAAAAGGTCTAATAACCATAATTGTTTCTAATTCTCTAGCAGCAGATATTCCACTATCAGCAAGTAATTGCGTAGTAGAAACATTTCTGCTTGTTGTGTAGCGTTTTTCTACATTATTGCCACTATGATTTAAACATAATCCGGTTCCTTGGGCCCCTTCTAATATTACATATTCATTAGGATTATCTAAATGTTTATATAGTCGATCTAAATATTCTTGTTCGGAAACAACAATAGCATTTTTATATTTTTTAAAAAAGTTTAATGTTACATCTCTTAAAACTTTTTCTGCTAAACAAGCCCCACAACCTTTATAAGTAGATCCGGTTTTAATATGATCTTTTTCATATTGTTTATGTCTTTCTTCAACTAAAGGTACTAATTCATGAACATATATTTTTCGATCTTTTAATAAATGCTTATGTCTTTCATATTCTTGAGCAAATGTCATCATATCAATTACTGAGCCAGGTCCAATAAATAATTCCGTTTTCGGATTAATAATTGATATGGGAATATTAGTAAAAATAAACTTTTCATTTTTTTCATTAACATAAGTATGTCCAGCATTTGGCATACAATTACTTATTGAAGCTCCTAAAGGAATTGTTATATCACTAGCTATTTCCCCTATTACTTTACCTTTACCACAACTTCCTATAGCACCATCTAAAATGGAAATAACATTTTTATTTAAGCTCATATAATCCTCCCACTTTATAAAAATTTATTATAATATAACTTTATACTTGATGCAAATAAAAATAAGCCAATTGGCTCTTTTGCAAATTGAAACATTAAGTGTCCAGTGCCATGATATTAATTTTAATTGATGATCTATATTTCTAATTTTACCATATTTGAACTTTTATAATCAAACATAGGTCTTAAATAATTATTTAACCAG
>JAQVZB010000054.1 GCA_029004695.1 Bacilli bacterium
TGTTGAAGAAGATATTATTGTTATAGTAAAAGAACCTATAAAAGAAATAAATATGACTGGTAAAGCAGCAATATTATTTTATTATAAAGATTTTCAACAAGTATTAAATCCAAATGCTATATGTGATTCTTTAGAGTTACAAGGTAATTGTTTCGTAGAGCATTTTTCGTATACTGGACGTTGGAAATATTCTAAAATATTATTAAATAATTTAGATATTTTACTATATGAAAATGGTGGTATATATGCACCTTTAGATAAAAATGATGTTTCTTATCATGAGTATAATACTATTAATATAGCCCATACAACAAGTGATTTTGTTGTAGGTAGTGAATATGGTATTTTAATGTATAACGAAAGTGAATCTAATACTGTTAAATTAAAATATAATCAAAAATATTTTAATTATATTATATATAATTCTTTAGGCGATTTAGAAAATAAAAATATTGATTATATTAATATTAATGGTACTTCTATAAATACTCAAGATACAGCTCCACCTTATACAGTTTTAGAAAGTCCAGCACAACAAGGTACAACAGATGCTGTTGGTTTGTTTTCTAGTTTTACAACAAATACTTACGGTTTAACAGCTATAATTTCATCACCTTTATCTTTGATAAATTCTTTGACAAGTAAAACTTGTCAATCGTTAGAAGTTCCACTTCCTTATTTAAATAATAAGTCTTTATCATTACCTTGTATGACTGAAATTTATGAAAATTATTTTGGTGATTTTCTAACTTTGTATCAACTTATAACTTTTGGTTTTGTTGCTTATTGGATATTAGTAAAACTTTTAAATATGGTTAAAGATTTTAAAAATCCTGATCATGATGAAATTGAGGTGTTAGATTTATGAGTGATATAGTAGTATATTTAATTGACACTTTGGTAGTTGGTGCAACTGAATTAATATCAGTATTTTTAAAAGGTTCAATTTATGTAATTTTAGGTTTAATATATTTAATTTTACAGCCTATTGATTCATTAATTCTTGAATATTTACCAGATTTATCAAATGCTTTTACAGCTGTAGGTAATGTACTTAATTTAATAGGTAATAGTATGGGCTGGGTTATTTCAGTTTCTGGTTTATCATCAGCAACTATTTCATTAATCATAGCATATTATGTATTTAAATTAACGGCTCCAGTTGCTTTGTATATGATTAAATTAGCTTTGGCTTGGTATGATAAGTTGAGGGGTTAAATTCTTATGAAATAATAAATCAATATAACATGGAATAAATGCTTTAGCTTTTATGCCGTGAAAGTATATTGATTTATTATCATAACCAAAAATTATTGCAAAGCAAACGAAAACAAATTCATTTTTTTCGTTTGGTATGCCTATAACGGCGAGTGTTAAAAATTTTTGGTACTTTTTAAAAAAGTACAATATTTATTTTAGTTGTGCTAATTATCAATTTTTTGCCGTTGACTAACTAAGAAGAAAAATTGATAAAATTAGATTTAACTAAGCCATAGGGTACTTACTCAAGAATGGCTCAAGTTAAATTTCACAGCTAATTGTAAAAATAGCCAAAGAAAGGGGCAAAATAATGTTTTATATAGCAATATTTATTTTAGTGATTATATTAATCTTTAAATTTAGACATACTAAAATCAAATTTAAAACATTCTTTAAAAAGGGTTTTTCAGCTCTTCGTGGACGTTTTGGTGTTTATTGCTATTGTGGTAAGCAAGGTTCGGGCAAAACGTATTCAGCTGTTGAATTCTTATTGAATGACAAGGATATGGAGATATACTCTAATGTAGGTAGTATAAAAGGTGTAGATTATACTTATTTTAATGGTTTTGATAAATTGCTTGAATTACGAAATAAAACTAATTGTATAATCTTTTATGATGAGATTTTTACAGCTTTAACTAAGTCCTCGAAAATGACTAATGACGTTTTAGATTTTTTATCTCAAATGCGAAAAAGAAAGATAATATTTATAACAACAGCTCAAGAGTGGCTCGAAATTAATATTACTCTACGTAGGTATTGTCGTTATCAAATAGAATGTAGTATTTTGTCAATAGCAAAGTTATCAATTTTAATTAAACGTATGTATAATGCTGAGCAATTAAAATGGAGTAATGAAGATAACGAATATGTAGCTCCACTTATTGAAACAACTATATCTAAATGTAATTTATCTGTTGCAAACTCATATGATACATTCGAACAAATTAAAACGAAAATCTAGAAATATATGCGTTGCGTGTTGCGTTATTGCATAACGCAACGCATATAATAATTTTTAAATATATTTTTTATAAATATGTTTAAATGTTGCAAGTGCAACCCCTATATAACATCGGGTAGAGTGAAAGTATTGTCGACATTTTTTACAGAAAGGAAGTAAACAATGAAAAAAAACATTGAAATATCTCTTGATAAAATATGTATATGTGCTAATTTTATACCATTATTTAAATTTAACAGTAAATATTTTTTAGATTTTGAAGAAGAATTGTTTTCTTTTTCAAAGGAACATAAAATTTCAATTAAAGATATATCTAATTATAAATATACTAATACTTATTTAATAGATGAAAAGATTTTTTTTCAATATAATAGGGAAACTTATGAATGTAGAATAGAATTTAATCCAAATAAAATAAATGAACTAGAAAACGAAATTTTGCAATTTATTTTAAAACAATGCTTTAATTATCATTTAACACGAATTGATATAGCTTGTGATTTATTTAATTATAAATTACAAGATTATAATATAACAACATTAAAGCCTATGAAAAAAGCATATTATTATGATAGAGTAGGTGAATTAGAAACTGTGTATATAGGTAGTCTCAAAAGTAATAGATTCTTTAGAATTTATAATAAAGCTAGAGAACAAAATGAAGTTGGTGATTGGTGGAGAGTAGAACTTCAACTTCGTGATATATATATTGATTATTTTTTAAATAGTTGGAAAGATTTTTTCAACGATATATTAATTTATAAATATGAACCCTTAAAAAAATATACGTTAAACACACGTATTTATTTAGAATATCTATTGCAAGATATAAATCGTTTTAAAGATTTTGATAGAACTACCAAATCAAAATATAAAAAAATAATTGAACATTTAGAATTAGATAGTATGAAATTTTTAGGCGATTTAGTTGACGCTAGTAAAAATGAAATTGTAAATACAATAAAAGATTATATAAAAATATAATCTTTTTTATGTTATACTTGATTTAGGTGATTAAATGGAAACTTATGAATGTAGAATAGAATTTAATCCAAATAAAATATTGACTTTTAATTATATATAATATATAATTAAGACATGAAGTTGGAACTTAACATAATATACATTATAATTTTAATGGTGAATGTTGCCCTAAGCCCCAACTTCAAAAATTAAAATTTTTGAAAGTGAGGTTTTTTTAATGGATTTTGAAAGTATTGTAAACGAAAATGAAAAAAAAGACAATGGTAAAGTTATAACTTCAACAGTGAAAGTTGTAGGTGTAAAGCGTATTAGCTTTACTGATAAAACTGGTAAATTAGTTGAAGGTGTAAAAATATTTTTTATTCATCCGATAAAAAAATATGATTACAACGAAAATGACGTAATGGGTTATGAAATAGATAGTAATAATTATTCATGTTTTTTAAAAGATATAAATCGTTATAATGAAATGACATATAAGACATTACCTTATGACGCAATAATTTCTCAAGAATTTATTGCTACAAATAAACCGCTAAAATTTATTGATATAAAATAGAGTTTATAATATAACATTTAAGAAAGGGGGCTTTTTAAATGCAAAATAACTTTATTTTTAATAATCTTCCTTATAATGAAAGGTATTATGATTATTTTAATCAGAAGTTTTAAGCTATTTTAGAAAAATAGGGCTTTTCTTTTAATAGATATATTAAAAAGAAAGGAGAATGATTAAATGGATGCTGTCGTAACTGCTCTTACAACCGCTTTAACACCAGCTATATTTTTAGATACAATTGGTGATTTAGTACCGTTTATTGTTGTATTAGTACCTATCAGTCTTGGCTTGTATTTCTTAAGAAAACTTGTTAAAGGTGCTGCTAAAGGTAAAGTAAGATTCTAATATATAGGGTTGGGTTATTAAGCCCAACTCTTATTTTTTTATAATGGTGGAGGGTGGGATTATCAATTACTACTGCGGAGTAATGCCTAGGTGATTAATGGAGTTTGCGATACTTTTTATATTTAAGAAATTAAATATTAGATACAAGCGGTAATAATTATTTTATTAAAAAAGGAGTGATTTATATGCTAGAGATAGCGAGTAATTTTATGATACAACTAGTATATTATATACCTATTGTTTTAGGAATATATATTCTTTTTGATTTTTTAGGTTCGTTATTGTTTGGAAAAAGGTAGGTGAGAGGATATGAAAATTTATGTGCCAGATATTACTAATGCTTGTTATGTGGTTCTTGATAATCAAACTATACGATCATATGAAATTAACCCTAATGAAAATTTGGGTATTCAAATTAATTATCGTGATTATTTTGTCAATTCTCATTATTTATACAGAGATAATAATGAAACTTTAACAACTGTAATCAATTGTTTATCTGGTGAACAATTAACAAATGATTGGTATTATAGAAATGATTTAGCTGATATTTTAATTATAATAACTGTTTTTTGTGTGTTTTGTTTTTATATTCCTTTAGTTGTTTTTAGTCGATTATTTAAAAGATTTAGATAGGAGTGATTTAAATGCCACAATCTATTAATAATTTTTTACCATTACTTATTTTTTTATTATTATTTTTGTTTTTGTATTGGATATTTGGAGGTTTTAAAAATGATTAAAAAAATAGCACAATTACCTAAAGTATTAAAATTATTTTTATTTTTAATTTTATCTTTTATTTATGTTTTATTTTTTCAAGGTAGAATAACAGTGTTAGCTTTAGAATATACAACAGTTTATGAAAGTGATTTTACTTATATAAGTGATGCAGAACTTAATATAATGCTTGATTGGTACAATTCACGTCTTGATAGTTTTAAAATAGCTAATCCTGATTTTCATATTGTTTCGTATCCACAAACGTGGTCTAATGGAACATTGACATCAAAATCATTTAAAGCTAAGTTTTATTTTAAAAATAATGCGTGTAGTAATTTTAGAAAAAATGTTATTCAACGTTCAATATTTTATTCTGTTGATGGCGGCTATGGTGCTTATGCTACAAGTACAGAGTGTAAATATGCAACTTATGTTCTAGATAATAATAATACAATTAAGAATGTAACAAGTAATATATATTCTGATTTATTTTATATAACAACTAGTCGTTTATCTGAAGTAAATAAGGTTGTATATTCAACATATGATATGCTTATTGGTATTCCAGATGGAGAACGAGTATTAAAATATTATTTAGAAGATAACGAAGTCAAGTCAATACTTTATGAAAACGGAGATTTATATTTTGAAGATTCAACTAAAGATAAAATTGCTCCAGTAATTAACATGGATGGTATTGACGGTATTTATAATGTTTGGCGAGGTGATACATTTACAATACCTATACCAACAGCAACTGATAATGTTGATGGAGATTTAACAAGTGAAATACAAGTATATACTAATTTAAATACAGATATAGTAGATGCTTATTATGTTAAGTATAAAGTTTGTGATAGTTCTAATAATTGTGTTGAAGAAGATATTATTGTTATAGTAAAAGAACCTATAAAAGAAATAAATATGACTGGTAAAGCAGCAATATTATTTTATTATAAAGATTTTCAACAAGTATTAAATCCAAATGCTATATGTGATAGTGTTGATTTACAAGGTAGTTGCTTTGTAGAACATTTTGATTTCTTAGGTAGGTGGAAATATTCAAAAGTATTACTTAATGATTTAAATGTTTTGTTATATGAAGACGGTGGTATATATGCTCCATTAAATCCTATTGATACAAAATATGATTCTTTTGATACTATAAATATAGGACATACAACAAGTGATTTTGTTGTAGGTAGTGAATATGGTATTTTAATGTATAACGAAAGTGAATCTAATACTGTTAAATTAAAATATAATCAAAAATATTTTAATTATATTATATAT
>JAQVZB010000055.1 GCA_029004695.1 Bacilli bacterium
CTGGCGATTTTATTGAAATAGAAGATGGAAACATTATAATAAAAAAGATATAGATTTAATAAAAGAGAATATAATTATTAAAAACAAACTCAATCTATGAAAGTCGGTTCAAACTTTAAGTCTTAATATGATATTCCGGCTTTTATTTTATACTTTTTTATAATTGTTTTTTAGATCTTTTTATGATAAAATTTATAAAGAATAGGAAGATAGTTATGAAATGTTTAAAATATCTTATTTTTACATTAATTTTGATAATACCAATAAATGTTCATGCTGCTATTAGTGTAAGTTGTGATGGACCAGCTAGAATAAATCAAAGAATTTCTTGTGATATTAAATCTGATGTTAGAATTTCATCTTTTAAATCGACTTTAGTAGTTGATTCAGCCGTAACTTATGAAGGTTCTGTTGCTTCAACCAATTTTGTGCAATATAGTAATGGCCGTAATTTAAATTTTCAAACTGCTAATTCAACTACATATAATTTTGGTTTGATAGCTTATTTAACTATTAATGTTCCTAATACAACAAAATCATCATTTACAATATCATTTACCAATATTGAATATACTTCATCAAGTGGTAATAAAACGCAAGCTAATTTATCTGAAACAGTCCAAATAATGAGGACAACTAGTAAAACTACTTCAACAACAGTAAAAACCACAACTCAAAGTGCTAATGAAAAGACATTTACGGTAACACTAAACCCTAATAATAATGATGATAATAAAATTACCAAATGTACAACAACAGGGTCTAATTGTAAGATAAATTTATCAGAAATTGAAGTTCCAACTAAAGATGGTTCTACTTTTAATGGTTGGGGAAACGCTGCAACCTGTACTGAAGGAAGTAAGAGTTCCTATACAGCTTCTGGAGATGTAACTTTATATGCCTGTTGGACAAGTACAGGAAATGAAGAACCTGGTGAAATGTTATATTTGCAAACTTTATCTATTGAAGGTCAAGAATTAGAGTTTAGTAAATTTAAGCAAGATTATGATTTAGTTGTTTTATATGAAGTGGAAAATTTAGTTTTATCAGCTACTCCTGCTCAAGAAGGAGTAACTATAGATTTACAAGAAAGTTATCTTTTACAAGTAGGGGATAATATTATATCGATAAAATTGTCTGATGAGAATCAAAATACTACAACTTATATTATTAATGTTAAAAGATTAAAAGAAGGAGAAAAAATAAGAATTCCTTCACCTGATGCAACTTTAAAAAATATTATTATCAAAGGATATGATTTGGATTTTAAATCTAATGTATTTGATTATACTTTAAAAGTACCTTCGGGAATAAAATCTTTAGATGTTAAAGCAGTATTAAATAATGAATTTGCTGAATATGAAATAACTGGGAATGATGATATATATAATGGCAGTATAATATCAATAAAAGTTAAACCAGAAATTGGTGATGAAATAACTTCATATGATATTACAATAGAAGTTGTAAAAGGAATTAAAGACTATTTATTATATATTATAATTGGCAGTGTATTGTTAATTAGTATTATTGCTTTGGTTATTATTAATCAATCAAAAAATCAAAAAAAGAAAAATACCAAACAAAATATTGCTGCCATTGCTCCATCTAAGAAAGCACCAACTAAAATAAATGCTGTTCAGACTCCAGTAGTAAAACCAATTCCGGTTTCAAAACCTGTATCTCCTCAACCGGCTCCACCATCACAAGCAAAACCTCTAGAACCTAAAGATTCAGTTGAAGTGTTAGATTTATAAAAGCATTAATGATTTTAATGCTTTTTTATTGTATAATATAAGAGTGGTAATATGAAAGATATAATATATGAATTTTTAAATTATATTTCTTTAGAACGTAAATATTCTGATAATACGAAAATTAATTATGAAATTGATTTATTTAAGTATGAAGATTATTTAAATAAAGCAAAGCAAAATTATTTAACAATCAATTATCAAGATATAAGTAAATATATTATGTATTTAAGAAAAGCTAATTATTTACCATCTAGTGTTAATCGTAATTTGAGTACTTTAAGAAGTTTTTATAATTTTTTAGAGCGAAAAGAAATAATAAATAATAATCCTTTTAATTATATAAAAAATATTAAGCAAGAAAAAAAATTACCTAATTATTTTAAGTATAGTGAGTTTATTACCATGTTTGAAACCCTTCATGATGATAATCCGTTAAATATCAGAAACAGACTTATTTTAGAATTATTATTTGCAACTGGAATAAGAGTAAGTGAATTAGTGAATATAAAAATAAATAATATTGATATAAATTTAAGACAAATTAAAGTAAGTGGAAAAGGTAATAAAGAAAGAATCGTCTATTTTGGTTCATATTGTGAAGATGCTTTAAAAAATTATTTAAATAATTCCCGAGATATTTTATTAAAAGATAAAGTATCCCCTTATTTATTTATTAATAATCTTGGAGGTAATCTTACTGATCGGGGAATTAGATTAATAATTGATAATATTATTAAATCAGCAGTTTTAAAAACCAAAATAACCCCTCATACTTTCAGACATTCTTTTGCAACCATTATGCTTAATGAAGGATGTAATATTAAAAGTGTCCAAGAACTACTTGGACATGTTAGTATAAATACTACTAGTATTTATACTCACTTAACTAATGAAGAGATAAGAAGAGCATATTTAAATGCTCATCCACGAGCAAAAAAATAATATTTATAATATAATATTTATGTTAAAATAGGATAAGGGATGATAAAAATGGACGAAGAATTAAATAAACGTTTAAAAATTATATTAAGTGTTATATTTATAATAATATTATTAATATTGGTTTTATATATTTTTAACCAATTTTTAAAATTAAATACTTATGAAGAAGTTAAAAGAACAACAACCATAAAAACAACTAAAAAAGTAGATTATGATTTTACCGAATTAACCAATGATAAAAAAATAATTTTTAATCGTTATTTAAATGAAATTAATACTTTAAAAGCTTTTAATAATGCAATAAATAAAAATCATAAAGTTTATAATATTAATTTAATCCAAACCGAAATAAGTAAGTTTAAATTTATTTATACATATCTTAAACTTAATAATGCTGAAGAAAACATTACTTTTGTGAAAATAAATGAATATAGTAATAAGTTTTTTAAAACTGATTTATATCAAGAAAATTTAATTAATTATTTACAAGAAGAATTTTATTATTATGAATTTAATAATGAGGAACCAGATTATTGTTTAAAAGTTAACTCAGAAAAAGATAATATTCTTTTTATCGATATGGTAAAAAAAGAAAATGATATTTGTTCTAATGAGGTTCTTAATTATGATAAAAATTTAATAATTAATCAAATTAAATTAGAGTACTTATTAATGAATGAAGAGATGATATATTTATCATTTATGATAGTTAAATAGAAAGGGAAATAAGATGACTAAATACGTATATATGTTTAATGAAGGAAATAAAGAAATGAAAAATTTACTTGGAGGGAAAGGATCTAATTTAGCTGAAATGACTAAAATAGGACTTCCGGTTCCACAAGGATTTATTGTTTCTACGCAAGGTTGTACTAATTATTATGCTAATAATGAATCAATTAGTGATGATATTATAAATCAAATTTTTCAATCTATGGAAAAGTTAGAAAAAATAACTAATAAAAAATTTGGTGATCCAAATAAGCCACTATTAGTATCAGTACGCAGTGGAGCAAGAGCAAGTATGCCAGGTATGATGGATACGGTTTTAAATTTAGGAATTAATGATGAAGTATGTGAAGGATTAGCTAAATTAACTAATAACCCTAGATTTGCTTATGATACATATCGAAGATTTATTCAAATGTTTGCTGATGTGGTAATGAGTTATCCTAAAGCTTCTTTTGAAAGATTTTTTGATCAACTTAAATTAGAAAAAAATATCAAAGATGATAGTGAATTAACAGCTGAAGATATGAAAGATGTGGTAAAAGCATTTAAAGAAAATTATCTGAAAATAGCAGGTAAAAGTTTTCCCCTTGATCCTAAAGAACAATTAATTGAGGCTATAAAAGCGGTTTTTAAAAGTTGGAATAACGAAAGAGCAAATGTTTACCGCAGAATTAATAATATTCCTTATTCATGGGGCACGGCTGTAAATGTCCAAGAAATGGTTTATGGTAATATGGGACTAGAATCTTGTAGTGGAGTAGCTTTTACGAGAAATCCTTCGACAGGAGAAAATGAAATATACGGCGAGTATATATTAAACTCTCAAGGTGAAGATGTTGTAGCCGGAATAAGAACACCTGAACCAATAAGTAAGTTAAAAACTCAAATGCCTGAAGTGTATGATGAATTTATAAAAATTGCTAAAACTTTAGAAAATCATTATCATGATATGCAAGATATGGAATTTACGATTGAAAATAGAAAACTATATATGCTTCAAACTAGGAATGGTAAAAGAACTGCAAGAGCTGCTATAAAAATTGCCGTTGATTTATTTAATGAAGGTAAAATAACTAAAGAAGAAGCTATTATGCAAGTCAAACCTAATCAATTAAATACTCTTTTACACCCGACTTTTAGTAATGATTCTTTACAAAACAATAAAGAAATTACTACTGGCCTTGCAGCATCACCTGGAGCAGCTACGGGAAAAGTATATTTTACGGCTGAAGATATTTTAAAAGCTTATCAAAAAGGCGAAAAAGATTTAATTTTAGCAAGACTAGAAACTAGTCCTGAAGATATTGAAGGAATGAATATCGCAAGTGGAATAATAACAATTAGAGGGGGAATGACATCTCATGCTGCTGTTGTAGCAAGAGGGATGGGAAAATGTGCTATATGCGGATGTGAAGAATTAAATTTAAATGAAAATAATAAAACCATAACTACTAAAGATAATCAATTAATTAAAGAAGGAGATTATTTAAGTTTAGATGGTAGTACGGGAAAAGTATATTTAGGTTTATTAGAAACTACTAAAGCCTTATTAACTGATGATTTTAAAATCTTTATGTCATGGGTAGATGAAATAAGAGATTTAGAAATAAGGGTAAATGCTGATTTACCAAAAGATGCTAAAGTAGCTAAAGAATTTGGTGCTGAAGGAATCGGTTTATGTCGAACAGAACATATGTTTTTTGCAGAAACAAGAATATTTTCCTTTCGGAAAATGATTCTTGCAAATAATACCGAAGGTAGGGAAAAAGCATTAAAAGAAATTCTTTCTTATCAAATAAAAGATTTTGAAGGATTATTTAGAAGTATGAGCCCTTATCCGGTAATTATTAGATATTTAGATCCACCTTTACATGAGTTTTTACCAAAAGATGAAACGGAAATAAATTTATTAGCTAAAGAATTAAAAATAAATTCCAGTGATTTAAAAGTAAGAATTACAGAATTAACAGAATTAAATCCGATGATGGGACATCGAGGTTGTAGATTAGCAATTACTTATCCAGAAATAACTATAATGCAAACAAAAGCTATTATTACAGCAGCTCTTAATATTGCTAAAGAAGGTCAAGAAGTTCATCCAGAATTAATGATACCTTTAATTGGAGATAAAAATGAATTAATATATTTAACAGATATTATAAAAACCGAAGCTGATAAATTAATTAAAGCTGCAAATAGTGATTTAAAATATTTAATTGGAACAATGATTGAGATTCCAAGAGCAGCCTTATTAGCTGATGAATTAGCTGAATATACTGATTTTTTCTCATTTGGAACTAATGATTTAACCCAAATGACTTATGGTTTTTCAAGAGATGATGCGGGAAAATTTTTAACTGATTATTATAAAAAACAAATATTTGAATTTGATCCTTTTCAAAGATTAGATCAAAATGGGGTAGGTAAATTAATTGAAATAGCCACTACTAAAGGAAGAAAAACCAATCCCAATCTAGAAATCGGAATATGTGGTGAACATGGTGGTGAGCCAAGTAGTATAGAATTTTGTTATCAAATAGGCATGAATTATGTATCTTGCTCGCCATATAGAGTTCCAGTAGCTAAACTTGCAGTAGCGCA
>JAQVZB010000056.1 GCA_029004695.1 Bacilli bacterium
TAGCTGCTGTCGAAGCAGGGCGCTCACTGGCCTGTAAATCGGCATCATCAAGTGTGAGGGACGATTGTAGAAGACGCCTTCGGGCTGCAATCGAACAAGAAGGCTCGGGTCTTACACAGCCTGCGGGCGGGCGGCGCAAGACCGAGATACAAAACATCCGCTAAGTATGTAGAAAATACTGTTGTCACTTCTTCGGACGGGGGTTCAAATCCCCCCATCTCCACCATATAAGAATGCTAATTTTGATAGATTGGATATCAATATTAGCGTTTTTGTTTTATGCCCGAAAATGGCTATATTTACTTTATATTATTATAATTGTACAATACTAATTGACAAAAAAATAAATTATGATATATTAATAATAATGATTCATAAATTCAAATTTGATTCATTTAGGGGAGTAATAATGAATAATTATATTAAAAAATATATAGTTTTATTAGCAATTTGTACAATTATTTCAACATTTTCGGTAGTAATTGTAGCTTTGGCAGAAGATATTCCTAGTGACCATGAATCAATAGTTGGGAACATAATGATTTCCTATCAACGAGATTTTGAACAAGACGCAAGAATTAGAGATGTAGATACAAGTTGTAGATTAACAAGGCAGAACGATATATTCTGTTGATTAGTGCTTTGTGATGAATCTAATATTTTTCTTAAAAATCAACTATAAATCAGATAAAAGAAATGGAATATTATATAATTTGATTTTAATCAATATGATACTATTTTTTGTTGTGTGTTTTATTACTGTCGGCGCTTTGATGTCTATGCTCTATGAAATTTTTAATTTAAACGAAATTACAATTGAATTTAATAATAATACTTGTTATAAAGACATAGACGATATCCTCAAAAATATTAAATATGACAATATTGAGATTAATACAGAAAATTATATTGCTAAATATAAATATGACGATAGAATAAGAAAAGGAAGAGATATAATTAATTCTGAAAATGAAGTTCTAGTACCATTAATGGAAGCCAATAAGTTAGGGAATTATATCTCCATTAATGACAAAGAATATAAAGTTGTTGGAACTACAAACAATTCTATCTATGAACTAAGATTAGAGAGTTTAAATAAAAATGACCGAATTTCTAAGATCACTTTCATAGATAATAGTTTTACAAATAGTAAGATAAAGGCTAAATACAAGGAATTGTTAAAGCAGAATTTCAATGCTAGAATAATTGAGAGCCGTAAAATTACTTTCAAAGAGATATACAATTATTCAGATTATTTTAAAGCAATAATGATAATATTGTTATTTTCTTTTATTTCTATTATTTTGGGTAATTACTATATATTCTCAAGTAGAAAAGATAATTATAAAATTTTCCATTTATTAGGTATTTCAAACATAATAATTTTATTTTATAGTAATTTAGAAAGAATTATTATTGCTCTTGTTCAGTTTATTATTGGTTTAATTATTTATAAGATAATACAAATTATTGTTTTAGAAAAGACCTATTTATATGCTTTTAATATAAGCTATGAATTGTTATTAAAGGATTATTTAATAATAATTTGCATTGTTACAATTCTTTCTCTGATAGCAATAAATTGCAATAATATTAGAATTTTTAAAAATAATAGAGAAAGGTGAGAAAATGTTTAGAGTAAAAACAGCCTTAAATTTAATTATTAATAATAAGCTTTTCTCAGCTATTCTGATTATTTTAATGTTGGCTACTGTTTTTATATTAAATTCCTTTATTCTTTTTCTTTACAATTTAACTTTCGAATATAATATTTCTAAGAATTCAAGAGATCTATACTTTGTTTCAGCTGATAGAATTTTTAGTGCAGAGTATGAAGCATTAAAGGATGTTGATAAAATATATCAATTACATGATGATTATTGTGTAATCAATAATAACATTAATGCATATTTATTAATTATTGATAATGAAATTTATAGTTATTTTGATATTCCGATTGCTAAGGGAAGATGGTATAAAGAAAATAGTGAAATATTAGAAATAGTAGTAAGTAAAGAAACAAATTACAATATAAATGATATTGTAAACTTGAGAAATGAAGATCATATTGTTCAAGCGCAAGTAGTTGGAATATTAGATAATGAATTTTTGTTTTTTGATATGTCAAGAGGATCCACATCGCCTCAACTGGAAATGATTTTTAAATGGAGAACATCGGGAAATAATGGAAGTATTATAATAAGTAATAGAAATCTCGAAGGAACAGAGATTATCAATAATAATCGCAATTGTTTTATTAAATTTAAGGATGATATATCAGAAGAAAGTTTAGAAGAAAATTTGCTATTATTAAACAATCAAGCTATATGTGTCAATTCAATGGATTATATTATGAATGCTTCTTATAATCTGTTAAAAGAAAGGCTTCTAGTAGCTCTACCTATAATTATATTAGGAACAATTATAACTGCAATAACTTTTATAATAATTATTTTATTAATTTTACAGAAAACTTCAAATGAATTTAGTCTATTCTATCTAGTTGGATGTAAAAATAAAGATATAAGTTTAATAATAATATATTATAATGTTATCATATCTCTTTTAATATTCATATTGAATCAAGTATTAAGCAATTACTATATAAATCCTTTTAATATAGAACTACAAACTATTAATAATATTTTTAATTTGTTTTCATCAATAATAATATTGATAATATTTAATTGTTCTATTTTATTATTAACATTCTTTAATTATAAAATAAAAAACTTAAAAGAAATCTTAATTAGGAGAAATCAATGAAAAAAATATTTATAATATCAAGTATAATTATTCTTACTTTGCTAGCAAATATTTTATATAGTTTTGTATATTTTAATTTAGCAATCTATAATAAAATTGATATAGAAGATTCAAGAATATATGCTAAAGATAATTCCATTGAGGGAATAGATGAATTTCTACATAATACATTTGGTGATTATAAGGGGTATTATCATTATGATAATATATCTGAAGGTAGGGCAAATTTAAAGATAAACACTAGAAATTATAAGATACTTCATCTTAACAAGAACATTGACATAATGGATATTTCTACCTCTTTCGAAGGTGAATTAATAGATTATTCTTTAATAGATTATGACATTTTACCAGTTTATATATATGGAACAAATACAAGCAATATTAAGATAGGCAAAGAATTTGATTTATCTTTATATTCTAAAAATAATGATAAAATTATTAACAAAAAATGCAAAGTCATAGGTAAAATCAAAGGATTAACTATTCCACAACATAGCCCATTATCTATTAAAGATAGATATCAAGTGCATAAGAATTTAATAGTAATACCAGACATTTTTAGAGATGAAATATTTGTTGAAGACAATAAATATGTTTTGAACTTGGATTATGATAAGGCTAAAGCAATTGATAGTAATGTCTTTGTATTAATTGATGACGAATACCTACCAGAATTTGATATTGACAATTTACTTTCTTTATTCTTAATCAATTTCCTTATTTACAATTATATTCTAGTAGTGCTTTATTATAAATTAATTAGTTCTAGTCATAGTAATAAATCTATCTTAAATTCATTTATTATAATAATTTCGTTAATATTAATAACCAGTCTGATAATGTATTTAATCAGTGATTATTCCATCTTAGTTATTTTTAATCTTTCAACTTTCATTTTTATTACTATTAATGTTTTTATTTGTTCAGTAATTTATTATTTTTACAGAAGAAATGTTAATAGACAACAATATATTGAGGTGAAGAAAAGTTATGAGAGGATCTAAAGAAGTCATAAAATATGTAATAATAAACATTATTAGTTTAATAACAATTATTAGTCTAACAACTATAGCAATCTTAAATATAAAGAATGTAGAAACAGAAGAATATCCTAATTCAAGTTTGCTTTTAACAAGATACAATGATGGACTAGCTATTGAAGATGTTATAGAAAATGTTGAAGTAAAGCCTTCAAGAATTCTTCATTATCAAACAGATAGCGTAGAATTTGATAGTGATTCTAAGGATTATATGACTAATAACGTTTTATATGCTTCACAGGATATTACTAGTATATTAGATATTGATATTTTAGAAGGGGAAAATATAACTAATTATAATCCTGAGAATTATGATAATTTGGAAATTCTTACTTCAGATAAAAGTATCCCAATTGGTACGGTTTTAAACATATATACTTATGAATCCATATGGGATGTTGATAAAATATATCTATATAAAGTACGGGTGGTAGGGTATATAAATCATATATATATACCCTATAGTACATCAATTTATAAATTTGTTTTTCCTGATATTCCTAGTTTGAGCAATTCTCTTGAAAAAGGCGTTACGAAAAAATATATATTATTTTTTGATAATAATGTTAATAGTGAAGAAATGCGTATGGTATATAAAGATATAGGCTACATAAATAATAATATTGTATATGATAATAACAATGAAATTTATTTTTATTTATGTATATTAATTATTAATATTGCATTAGGCTTATTTATCATTATTAAATATAATAATAAATTAAGTAAAGATCTTAAGAAAAATGAGCTTATTATTATAAATTTACTTTTGTTAACAATGGCTAATATTTACAGTATAATACTTAATCATTCTATACTTATGATAAAAGGTTTAACAATTATCATGGTAATGGAATTATTAATTAGCATCATATATATTATTTTATCTAATTTAAACTATTTAAGGAGAATTATTAATGATAGAAATAAAAAATCTTACCAAAATATATAATGTTAATAAAGAAAATGAATTTCAAGCATTATCTGATATTAATTTAATAATTAATAACAATGAAATGGTTGCAATTATGGGAAAATCAGGAGCTGGCAAATCTACTCTATTACATATTCTAGCTGGAATAGATAGAGCGACCGAAGGGGATGTAATAATAGACAATATTAACCTTAGTTCATTAAAAAAAAATCAACTATCTGAATTTCGAAATAATCAAGTTGGTATTATTATGCAAGATTTTCAATTGATGGAATATGCCACCACTTTAGAAAATGTTATACTCCCTTTATATTTTCGAAAGATGAAAAATAAAAAAAGATTAGAAGCGGCTTCAGAATTAATATATGGCGTTGGTTTAGAAAATCACATTAAAAAGCCTGTGAATTTAATGTCAGGAGGGGAAAAGCAAAGAGTAGCAATTGCTAGAGCGTTAATTACTAGTCCAAGTATAATTCTGGCTGATGAACCAACAGGTTCTCTAGATAGTGAAAACAGTCAACATATTATAGATATGTTAAAGAGAATAAACAAAAAAGGTAAAACAGTAATTATAATAACACATGATAAAGATTTAGCTAATCATATGGATAGAATAATATTCTTAAAAGATGGAAAGGTTATTGATGAACCGAATTAAGATAAAATAACATTAGAGACTGGTTTGAAAGTATTCTCCTTTATTCATAGTTTATTTCCCAATGATCTATCTAACCTTTGATAATCAAAGATCGGGATTAATAGCAATAAGCCATTAGTCTAACATGAATCATATTAATGTGTTAAATATAAGTATTCAGCTAAGAAATATAGTTTCAATCCTAATAATTACATTAGTTTTATATACTCCTATATCTGCGATAATAGAAATAACTATCACTTACCATATTTGGTTGAATATGACCTATTGGCATTCTTTTCTCAAAAAGTTTAAATACGCATTTTTCTGCTAGTTTACATGAAGGAATATTTTCACAATCAATAGAGAGTATGAGGTAGGGAACA
>JAQVZB010000057.1 GCA_029004695.1 Bacilli bacterium
CCAAGAATTATATATTCTCTAGTAGGACTAACAAGTCTTGTCAATATAGGAATATTATTAATGGATTTAGACCGAGCAGATTAAAAGAAGCATACCTTGCTTCTTATTTTTTTTCGGCAATATAATAGATGTTGTCTTTTTTAATTACGGTTATTTCACTCGTACTATCATAGTCTAAAGCTTCTACATAATTTATCGAGACATTAATTTTATAACCAATAAATTTTTCATTGTTTATTTCATATTCAATAGGTTCTTGTTTTTCAATTATTACTTGAGAAACTTCAGGTAATTTTTGAGTTCGATTTCCTTTTTCATTACTTTCAACAAACTTATATAAAGTATTAGTAACATTTAATTTATAATTATCTATCGCATCAGGATATATATACTGAGTTTCAATATCATATTTATTAATTTTATTAGTAATTGTATATAAATCAATTATAAATAATTTAGCAATACTTGAAGCATAACTCTCTTCATCGATATTATTACTTTCTAAATTATCTTTTAATATTTTAAATTCATTCTTCATTAACGGAGTAGCATTGGATTTTAAGGTATAAGGATAATTCTTAATAGCCGAAATATTTTTAATAACAGGCTTACTTGATTTATTAAGATAAAAATAAGTAATTCCACCAGCTGAATATAATAATACTAAGAGTAATAAAGCAATCATTAATTTCTTTTTCATTTTATATTCTCCTTTTTATTAGGATTTAACAAATCATGAACTATTATACCATCTGATACTTCAATAATCGTATCAGTATATTCTTTACATTTACTAATATAATCATCACTTAAAGGTTCATCTAGACTTATTGCTTTATATTCTGATTTAGAATTATTATAATAAACTTTATTAGTTAAGAAATTCCCATTTGGAAAAGCTATTATATTATCATCTTTTATTTCAAATATATCATGACCAATAGCATACTTATTATAAATTCCTAACATATTTCCTATGGTCGGTAAAACATCGATAATTCCCATATAATAATCAACTTGTTTAACAATCGGGTTATTTTTAGTCCATATTACTAAAGGAGTTTTTCGATTTAATTCATTAGTATAATAATCATAATTATAATATTCTTCATCTAAAGATGTATAAAGCTCTCCTGTTTCAGGATTATAATTATAATAATTATTATACTCTTTTAATGAAAATTTCGGATCATGATCACCATAGAAAACAAAAACCGTATCATTAAAATAAGGACTATTTTTAATATAATTAATAAACTCTCCTAAAGCTTCATCAGCATAATGACTATTACGGAAATAATCCCCTAGCTTGGTTCCTTCTAAGTAATTAGTTTCAATTGAAGTATCTTCTTCAAGTTCTTCTTCAATTTTATGATAAGATAAATCAATTTGAGGAAATAATTCATTATTAGTAAATGGAGTATGATTACTTAAAGTAATAATAGTACCCATATATTTTTCATTTTTAGTTTCAATTTCTTCTACAATAGTTAAAGCTTGTCTAAAAAATGATTTATCAGAAAGACCTAACCCAATTACTTCATCAATATCAAAAGAAGTTTGCGAATAAAAGTCTATATAACCTAAACTAGGATGCATCTTATCTCGATTCCACATAGTAGCTTTATTAGCATGCATACTAAAAGTATAATAACCTTGTTCTTTTAATAAACTAGGAATCGTAATATATTCCCTGTTAAAATAATTAACAAAAGCAATTCCGCTTAATGCTGGCATTAAAGAAGTGTTTAAAGTAAATTCCGTATCACTACTAGTTCCAACTCCTGATTGAGGATAAAAGTTACTGAAGAACATTCCTTCCTGGGTTAATTTATTTATATTAGGAGTTATTTCATTATCATTAATTTTTAAATTTACTAAGAAAGAACTTATACTTTCCATATGAATGAAGACAATGTTTTTATCTTTATAAATATCAGTATATTTATTATCACTTTTTACATTTGGATTTAAAGCCATATAATCATTAAATTGTTTTAAAGCAACATCATATCCAAACATCGATACAATAGTTGGTTTTAAAGTATTAAATAAATCATTTAATTGATAAGTTAAAATTCCGAATTTATCAACGATATATTCTCGATTCCATTGTTTAGATAAACGACTAAAAGCAGTCCCTGACATTGTATAAGCAATTATCACCATTGATATTAATCCCGCTGTAATTAAATACCTGAATATTTTTTTACCTTTTTCAAATTTAGCCACAAAATTAAAATAATCTTTACTGGCTAAATTCTTATGAATTATAATAAAAAGCGCTGGAAATATAAGATATATAAACTGCATTAAAGCGAACTTATCATATACAGCATCTCCTACTTCCCCTACTTGTTTTAAAGTAGCTAATAAACTAAAAGAAGCAAAAGAATTATAAAAAGAATAATACATAGTGTTTATGATACCAATAATAGTAAAGATTAACATTAAGATAAAATAATATGTAAATTGTTTTTGAGGTTTATAAAAGAATCCAAAAGATCCTAATACGATTATTAAAGCAAAATCCAAAAAGAAAGATTGCCATGCAAAAATTTGGTCTATCGTATAATACTTCATTAAAGAACATATTAACAATGATAATATAACATAAGAACAAAATTGCTTATTATATTTGAAAAAATTTATTATTCTTTTTTTTATATTTGTAATTTTCTTCTTCATTATTGTCCCTTTTTTCTAAAATAATTGTAACATATATAAATAATAAAATCATTTTTTTCTTGTTAAAATTACATATATTTGATAGAATATTATTAGTTGCAGGTGTAGTATAATGGTTATTACTCCTCGTTGCCAACGAGATAATGCCAGTTCGATTCTGGTCACTTGCTCCAAATAAAAAAAAAGTTCGAATTATACGAACATAAAATAAATATCAATTCATTTCTGAATTGATTTTTTTATTAAAAACCAATAATATATTATTGATTTTCAATTTTCATTATTGAAACCATTAATTTTTCATACTTAATAGGATTTTCATGACCAATAAATATTAATTTCGGTTTTAGTTTTATTATTTTTTTAACTGACGCTAATGAATCAGCTTTATTCTGCATTTGATATGGTAATTCAACATAAAGTTTTCGATTTACTAAAGCATCCCCAACAAACATATAATCTTTATACAAAATACCTATTGAACCTTTAGTATGGCCTTTTAAACTTACTATTTTTAAATTTAAACCATATAAATTTAATATTTCATTGTCTTCTAAAAGAATATCAGGAATAAAACCATCGCATTTCAATCTTTTCATAAAATAATTTGCAAATACAGCACTAAAATTATAATATCTATTAACAGGAATAGAATTTATGATTGAATTATCTAAGTTCTCTAAATCATCCTTTGAAATCGCTACTTGACAACCATATCTTTCTTTAAAGTATTTAGCATTCCAAATATGATCTAAATGAGCATGAGTTAATATTATCAATTTAACATTATTTTTATCTAATAATCTTTTTAACTTATTTCTTGAAGAAGAAAATCCTGTATCAATTAAAATATCCCCATCTATGCCCTTAATAAGGTATGCTTTAAAATAATCTAAATTATCATATATTATATTATCTATTTTTTTCATTTACTACCTCAAATATACAAATAAAAATTCATTGATGTCTTCTTTAATTAGTATAAAAAAATATATATACTTTGTAAACTAAATTATTTATTTGTAATCTATTATTCTTTTTATTATTTACTGATATTATTTTATCATATAAGAGCATACTAATACTGGTGAAGATATATGGCAAGTATAAAAAAAGCAATTAGTTTTGGATTAGTAAATATTCCTGTCGAATTAAATAGCGTAATCGTAAATAATGATACCTCATTTAATCAGTTACATAAAAAATGTGGTAGTAGAATAAAATATCAAAAAATTTGTCCCGATTGTAATATTGAAGTTAAAAATCAAGATATAATTAAAGCTTATGAATATACCAGCGATAAATATATTACTTTTAGTGATGAAGATTTTGATAAATTAAAATTATCAAATAAAGAACCTATTGAAATAGTATCTTTTATCAATCTAGATGATATAGATCCAATTTTTTTAGAAAAAAGTTATTATTTAACAACTAAAACTAATAAAGCCTTTGAATTATTTAAAGAAGCTTTAAAAAAAGAAAACAAAGTAGCCTTAGCTAAAACAGTAATCGGTACTAAATTTTATTATGTCATATTAAGATTGGAAAATAATAATTTTATCTTAAATACCCTATATTTTGAAGAAGAAATCAATATTGAAGAAGAAGATAAAACCAATATTAAATTCAAAAAAGAAGAGATTGATATGGCAATTAAATTAATTCAAGCCATGAGTGGTAAATTTGAACCAGAAAAATATAAAGACGAATATCAAAATAAAATTAAAAAAGCCATCGAACAAAAAATTAATGGTAAAGCAATTACTAAAACTAAAGAAAAACCGAAAGAAAATATTACTGATTTAATGCAAGCCTTAAAGAAAAGTTTAAAAGAGGTTAAAAAATGAATTTATTTACCAATCAAAATTTTGTTCCGATGTTACTAGATGAAATTAAAAAACCTTTTAATGATCCTGATTATATTTTCGAATTAAAATTTGATGGGATAAGAACTTTAATATTTGTAGAGCCGAAAAAAATTACAATTAGAAATAAGAGAGGCGATATTCTTAATAATCGATATCCAGAATTATTAAATATTACTAAAAACGTTAACAATAAAGTTATCTTTGATGGTGAAATCGTAATTATGATTAATGGTAAACCAAACTTTGATAAATTAAAAGAAAGAGTCTTATTAAAAAATAAATTAAAAATAAAATATTTTGCTAAAAATTTTCCAGTTGTTTTTATAGCTTATGATATTTTATATGAAGATCAAGATTTAACTGACTTATCACTAATAAAGCGTAAAAAAATCTTAAATAAATATCATAATACGGAAAATTTTATTAAATCAGAATGCTTTGATGAAAAAGGCAAAGATTTATATAAATTAGTTATTAAAGAAAACTTAGAAGGAATCGTTGCTAAGAAAAAGGATAGTAAATATTATATTAATAAAAGAACTAAAGAATGGATTAAAATTAAAAACTTGAAAGATGAAGATTATTATATCTGTGGTTATAAAGAAGAAAATGATAAAGCTATGGCTAGTTTATTATTAGGTAAAATAGATAAAAAAAATTTAGTATACGCGGGAACAGTTAATATCGGTAGAAAAAATAGTGAATTTCTATTCATTAAAAAAATACCCCAAAATAAAAATCCTTCTTTTACTAAAGAAGGATATATTAATCTTATTCCTAATATAAAGTGTACAATATTATTTATGGAAAAAACCAAAAAAGGTTTTATGAGACAGCCTATATATAAAGGTTTAAGCATTTAAAAAATTAATAGTTTACAACATTTCTTTTTTTAATTTTAGCATAAAACAAAGGCATTACTTCTTCTTTATATTGCTTAGTTAAATAATATAAATCTTCTTCGATACATAAAGACATTCATTAACTAAATCGTAT
>JAQVZB010000058.1 GCA_029004695.1 Bacilli bacterium
AAAAAAGGCACTTTATGTTATAATTTGTTCGTGCCTAAAATTTGTCTCCTTAGCTCAGTCGGTAGAGCAACTGACTCTTAATCAGTGGGTCTGCGGTTCAAGCCCGCAAGGGGACACCATTTAGATAATAGAAGATTGCAGAGATGCAATCTTTTTATTTTGTAATCAATATTTTGTCAATGTTAGATAATAATATATATATTTGCTCAATCAAAAGGAGAATATATGAGTAATATTATATCATTTCAAGTGAAATACGCATTAAATCGTGAAAAGGATATGGATTACAAAAGTTAGTTTAGTAATGAACAATCACAAGAGTTGAAATTATAAATTTATAATGGAAGATATGTCGTTTATAAATATTTAATGTTATAATTAATATAGTAAAGGAAAGTGATGTTCTATGATCAACATTAAAGATGATACCAGAAAAATAATTTCTACATTAAAAAGTATGTTATATAGTAAAAAGAAATATGCTTGTTTTGATATATTATGTAATTCTAGCCCTAGTATTGAATATTTAAATAGTGAATTTGGAGGGAATTATCAAATTGATTATTTTAGTTTACATTTAGGTATAGATGTGGATTATTATGCCGATATTACTTCAAAATATGATTTAGATGAAATAAAAGAAATAATTAGAAAAGAATTAGAAATAATATTTCAGTATGAAAATGAGTATATCAGCATTGTAATTATTAAACCTTTAGTAAAATATTATCTTAATTGGAACTTAATTACGGAATATAATGATAAAAATGATTTCATAAAGGATATTGAAATTTTAAGGAATATGTTGATAGGGACTTCAACCGGTGAAAAAAGAATTGAAAATATTAATAATGATTATATTGATTTGTATAATAAAGTAGATGATGTATTCAATAAATTAGATTTAGATAATCCTAATCCTTTTAAAACACTATGGGAATCATATACTTATTGGTCTATCAATTTAGATAACTATGCCAAAAGGAGAGTTTATTTTTCAAAATTGTATGAAGAAACATTAAAATTAATCAAAACAACTAATTCTAATAATGTGGTTAATTTTCAATTAGAATATACAAATTGGGACACTATTGATAGAACTATTACAGATATAAAAAAACAATATAATGAAGCAACAACACCCGCACAATTTAATGCCATTGGTGCTATGTGTCGTAGTGTATATGATTGCCTTGCAGATGTAGTCTATAAAAATGAATATCATACTGATACAACAATACCATTTCCAAATGATAATCAATATAAAAAGAAGTTATTAGAATTTGTACTATTTAAACTTGATAGTAAAACTAACAAGGATTTCAGAAGCCATTGTAAAAGTATGATTGATTTAGCCGATGAATTAACTCATAAAAAAACAGCAACAAAACAGCAAGTAGCATTAACAATAAATGCAGTCATATCAATTTTAAATATAGTATCAATCTTAAATGAAAACACCAAAACTGAGTTTGAAGATGGTGACATTCTTGATGACCCTTTTAAAGATTTAGATGTTGATTAATCAACATCTAAATTTTAGTTAATTAAAATCAACTATACATACATTTAATTAAAATTAAAGTTAGTTAATCCGTTAAAAAGATTAAAAGTATTATATTTTTTTAAAATAATATAATAGTCCATGAAGTTAATATTAAATTATACTTTTAAAACATCAAAATATATAAAATAATAAAATATCGGTAAAAGATGTAAAAAACATATCACACAAATCTTAATTAGTGGGTCACAGGTTCGAACCCACAAGGGGGCACCATTTAGATAATAGATTGCATTAAGCAATCTTTTTATTTGGTATAAATAATGATATAATGTTTGTAATACAACTTATTAGGGGGAATAATATGGATGTTTATTGGGATTATGATGGGGTCTTTGGAGATACGATGACTCCAGCTACCTTAGAGATGACTGAGTTAGGTTTAATTAGTACAGAAGAAGGTCGAACTAAATATTTTAGAGAGTTAGATTGGGGAAGTTTTCTAGTTAAAGCAGGGTTTATGAAAAATGCACCTGAGGCTATTAATTTATTATCTAAAAAAGGGTATAGGCAATCATTCTTAACACATGTTAATTCACTTGCTGAAGCTGAGGCTAAAATAAAATTTATTAAAAGTATAGCTAGGATTAATAATACAAGGGATATTGATATAATAATCGTACCAAGAAGTTTAGATAAGGCTTTTGCTATTAAGCCTAATGGTGGTATTTTAATTGATGACCGATTATTAAATATAAAAGTATGGGAAGAAAATGGGGGAGTAGGAATCTTATTTTCTAATGAGTTAAATGATGAATATGTAACTTTAAATGATCCTATGGATGTAGCTAATTATATTATTGAAAATTATCCTATTAATGAGAAGAGTGGACCAAAGTTTCCAATTATAAATGAACAAGATAGATTGTTAGTGGCTAATTTATTAAAGTATTATTGTAAAGATAGATTTGATACCTTTTTAATTTATGATAAGTTAGTTAAAGATGAGATAGTATTAGATAATAATTATAATTTTAAATATAATGATCAAGTATTAGATGGTATTAAAGATCATTATGATTTAGTTAATTTAAAATCTAATAATTTTGGACCAATAAATAATCGTTTTGCATCTGGTTGTTTATATTTTACAATGGAAGTAGCATCGATACTTGATGAACAAAGATATACACGTGTTAAAGAATTAGTTAATTCTTATAATGAATCAAATGAAGAGGAAACTATTTTTAGTTATGAAGTGGAAGAACTTCCAATATATAATTATATTAAAGATAATATAAAAGAACAAAAGATAAAAGTCTATCGTAAATAGACTTTTTTATATAAAGTTATAAATTATCAATTTTATGATATAATTTTAGTAGGTGATGAATATGGTGGATATTAAAAAAAATATCTTAATGACTTTTAAAAAATATTATATATCAATATTATTATTTATTTTTGCGACAATTGAATTAATGATTGTTATTAAAAATGATTATTATGGCACTTATGTTGATGAAAGTAATGCAAGACTGATTATGACATTAATATATGGTGCAGTTGTATCTCTTGTTATTAGGAGTTTAATAAGTAGGGTAGAGAATAAAATAAAACAACCTAACTGGTTATACTTATTAGTTCCTATCTTAATGTCTTTTGTTTATTTTGGAATATTGCATGATTTAAATGGATCATTTCAAGGAGTTAAATATATAATTTTTAATTTTCTAACGGCTATTTTATTTATAGTTATCCCTTTTTTAGGTAAAAATGAGGATAGTGATTACTATAGTTATAAGGTAATTCTTAGTTTAGTTATAACTGGTGTTTGTTATTTATTAATGATTCTTGGAATATTTTTAATAATTGAGAGCATATCTATGTTATTTGAAATAAAGGTAAAATCATATATATTCGCAGAAATTGCTATTTTTGTTTTAGGTTTTTTAATGCCAACTTTGTTTTTATCTGGTATACCTAAAACAGATGAAAAAAGAAAAGAATATCCTAATTTTATTAAGAAAGTTTTAATGTATATAGTATTTCCTATTTTAAGTATTTATACGATTGTTTTATATGCTTATTTTATTAAGATATTATTTATGTTTGAAATACCTTCTAATATGTTAGGAAATTTAGTTATATATTATTCGATCGTTTCAGTCGTGGTGTTATATTTTACTAGTAAGATGAAAGATAATAAATGGAGCAATTATTTTATAAAAGTATATCCATATACTTTAATTATTCCTTTGATTATGATGTTTATATCTTTTATAATTAGAATTAATGAATATGGGTTTACGATAGCTAGGTATTATGCTTTACTTATCTTTATCTTTGCTATGATATCAATTTTTATGATTAAGGTTAAAGACAAAGTTAAATATATTCCAGTAACTTTATCAATTCTATTATTTATCTCAATATTTGGACCATTATCTGCAACTAATATTTCTAAAATAAGTCAGGAACATAAACTAGAAAGTATCTTAGAAACTAATAATATGTTAGTGGATAATAAGATAGTAAAGAATCCTACTTTAAATGATGAAGACAAAGATAAAATATTTAGTATTCTTGGATATTTTTCAAATTATCATACTCTTGATGAAATAGATGTGCTTCCTGATGATTTTGATATTAATAATATGGAAGAGGTATTTGGTTTTTCTAATAATTAAACTAAAAAGATTACATGTCGTAATCTTTTTTTAATTCTTCAAATGTCCCAGTATATAATACTTTAAGAGGATTTTTAGGTGGACCTTCTAGTAATTTACCATCTACCGCATATCGACCACCGTGAGTAGGACAATCCCATGTTTTTTCTAAGGGGTTGAAATGTAATTCAGATAACATATGAGTACAAGTAATATCGAGAATAGTTATATTATCGTCATAGTCTCGGTAAATACCTGCTTTTTGACCATCGTATTTAATAACTCTTCCTTCTCCTTGTTTAAGATCAATTAGGTCTTCATTACCTTCAAATTTCGATTTAATCAGTTCACCAACGAAGCTAAAGACTTCAGTCATAACTTTTCCCATTGAAGTTAAGAAGTCGGCTCTAGAGGTGGAATATAGTTTTTCATAAGGGCTATCATCATTAACTATTAAATCAGTTATGATATTACCAGCTAATGTTCCTGTTGTTAATCCCCATTTTTTATAACCTGAGACCACAAAAATATTTGAATTTTTTGATAATCTTCCAATATAAGGAATTTGGTCAGGTGTATCATAGTCTTGAGCTGACCATGTAGCTAATACATTTTCAATACCAGCTATATCATCAGCAAACTTTATAAGATTATCAAAGTGTTCATCTTTTTTATCTTCTTCACGACCAGTAGCATGTGATTCACCAACGACAATCAATATTTTTTTCCCATCTTCGACGTGTGTTCTAATTGATCGAGTAGGATTACCGACATTAATATAGCTTCCATCAGGCCACTCTCGTCTAGCTTCAACGGCGACACCATATGCTCTTTTAGCATAGAGTCTAGCATAGAAAAGATTAAATCCATCATAAATAGGATACTGTGTAGCCATAATAAGATGTTTAGCTTTAATAACGATATCATTTTCACAAGTAATTGTTATGATGTCAC
>JAQVZB010000059.1 GCA_029004695.1 Bacilli bacterium
CAAATCCATTCTGTGGATTTGAGTAATTTAAATGAAGACACAATAAAAAAGTTTTTATCTTATTATAATGAATTATCTTTAGTATATGGTAAAAAGATTAAAATTACAATTCATCCTGCCGAAGAAATAAATAGCATTGAAATTATTAATAAAAGTATTAAAATATTAAATTATATTACCGAAATAATAAAAGAAAATAATTATAATTTTGAAATACTGCTAGAAAATTTAAATAAATTAAAATATCGTATTAGTTGTAGTATTCATAATGTATTTTACATATATAAAAAAACCAATATTGATGGTATAACATTAGATTTTGGCCATTATGTTAGCGATAATTTAAATAGATTTTCTAAAATATTAAATATCAATAAGATAAAAAATATCCATATTCATGATATAAATAATAATCATATTGATCATTATCCCTTTTATTATCATAATGTAGAATTAGATAAAATATTTGAATATTTAGAAAAAATAAAATATCATCAAAATATTGTATTAGAATGTGCTTTAGAATATTTAAAAGGTGAAACATTAGAAGATAAAATAAAAGAATATATTAATCAAATTGAATATATTAAAAATAGATTAAAGAAGGTAGAAGATGAAAGTTGTTATTCAAAGATGTAAAGAAGGAAAAGTTTCAGTAAATAATAAAAAAGTTAATCAAATAAAAAAAGGTTTTGTTATCTTAGTAGGAATAGCTAAAGATGATACTGAAAAAGATATCAATTATTTAGTTAATAAAATTCTTAAATTAAGAGTATTTGATGATGAAAATAGGATTATGAATAAAAGTATTATGGATATTAAAGGTGAGATTTTATCAATAAGTCAATTTACACTTCAAGCTATTACTAAAGATGGTAACCGTCCTAGTTATATTAATGCTATGAGTGGAGATGAAGCTTTAAAATTATATGAATTATTTAACATCAAATTAAATCAATATATTAAAACCTATCCTGGAGTATTTGGTGGTGATATGCTTTTAGATATTCAAAATGATGGACCAGTAACGATAATTATCGATTCTAAAAATAAATAAAAAAAACTACTTGATCATAATATTAACTTGAATCAGTTAAATCAATAAGCATTTTTTCTTTCGTAATGTTACTTTTTGTATTTTACTTTTTCCTAAAATTTAAATATTTTATTAATTTATTCTTATTAATTACCACGGAGCATTACCAAATTGACCATATCCATCAAACGAGCTAAAGCCTGAACCTTTTGAGTCTAATATTATAGTCCCTCTACGTAAGCCACTACTTTGATTTGCCCAATCGCATTGAACGTGATATTTACCTTGAACTGATAAATTACATCTAGATATAAATGTCAGCCAAGTAGACCACTTTTTGATAAAGATAAACCTAAAGTTGCTTTTGGGCCAATGTTATAAAGGGAATACAACTTTAGTGATGATGCTACATTAAAAAACTATAAAAGAAATATTTAATAGAGCTGAAGAAATAAAATGTTCAAATCAATGTCTCACTTGGCAAATTTGTACTTCTCAGTGTTAAAATGAACCTGAAGCTGAAAAAGATTATAGTATAATTATATATGATAATAAAAGAAGAGCTTACAGTACTTATGATATTTGGCTATATAACTATGATCAAGCATATTTTTCATATAGTCTTAATTAATAGTTCATTGAAGAAATAACGAAATTGGTTATAATTTTCGAAGAAAGTACATCATTAATCGTTTGCTTTTTTTTGGATTCCAAACATTGATCCAATACTAGAACTTACAATAATGATTAAATAATAAATAATTGTATTAATATTATAACTATTTTTATATAATAAACTAAAGATAAATAAGAATAAACAAAATAATATTCCTAATATAAGACCATTTAAATAACCTTTTTTTTCACTTTTTTTACCGATAAGAAAACCACTTATTAAAGATATTATTACCATAAAGATTAGAATCACAACATCATAGGTTTGAATTTTTAATAAGTTTAGAATTCCAAGTATTAAAGGAAAAATAAAAATAAAAGATACTGGGATGACCATAACTTTTAAATATTTTATTATTTGATTCATAAAACCACCTAATAAAGATTATTCAATAAAGATTATTTTATACATAAATTTGCTGTTTTACTATAACTACGAAGTAAAAGAGGAGCTCCTAATTTAATTCCTCCATAATATCTAATTATAACGATCAAATGATTATTTAGATTATTTCTTTCTAAAACATTTAAGATTTGAATCCCCGCCGTATTATTAGGTTCTTTATCATCAGTTTTACCTGCTGTATGATTAAATTTATAAGCATAAGGAGCATGTCTTAATTTTTTATGATCTTTTTTTAAATCATTTAAAATAACTTTTATTTCATCTAAATTATCTATTTCATATAAATAACCATAAAACTTACTTTTTTTTTCTTCTACATAAGAAGTGTTTATTAATTTCAAGCTAATCACCTTTATTAATTATACTATAATTATTTAAAATATGCTGTATAATATAATTAGTGATTATTATGTTTAATGATGAATTAAAATTAGTTCCTAATAAACCAGGTTCATACCAAATGTATAATAAAAATAATGTTATTATATATGTTGGTAAAGCTAAAGACTTAAAAAAACGCTTAAGTTCTTATTTTCGCGGTCAAACCACTGGAAAAACCGCGAAAATGGTTAGTGAAATAGCATATTTTAAATATTTAGTTACCGAAACTGAATTAGAATCATTTCTTCTCGAACTTAATTTAATTAAAGAATATAACCCTAAATATAATATTTTATTAAAAGATGATAAAAGTTATCCTTATATTGAACTAATCAAAAAACCTTATCCTAAATTAAGAATTGCAAGATATTTAAAGATAAAAAAAGCTAAAGATCGCTTATTATTTGGTCCTTATGTTAATGCTTATGCAGCTCGAAGAATGGTTAATTTAATCAATCGACTATATCCTTTAAAAAAATGTCAAGGATTACCTAATGAAATATGTCTTTATTATCATATTAATCAATGTTTAGGATATTGTAATTATGATATTAATGAAGAGCAAATAAATAAGATGATTGAAGAAATAACCTCATTTTTAAAAGGTAATGATGCAATTATTAAAGATAGATTATTAAAACAATTAAATTATTATGCTGAAGAAATGAATTATGAGCTGGCTAATGAATTAAAAAATGAACTGAACTATATAAAAATAATATTAGAAAAACAAAGAGTAGAGTTATACAATAAAGAAAATTTAGACGTCATTAATTATTACTATTATAAAGATTTTTTAGGAATAGAAATATTATTTATTAGAAGTGGTAAATTAATTGGTTCTTTTAATGATATATTTAATGCCCAAAGTAATTATTTAGAAGACTTAGAATTATATATTGCTTTATTTTATCATAAGAAAGAAATCCCAAAACAAATTTTAGTTCCTCAAGAATTAAACACTAAATTATTAAAAGAAGTATTACAAACCAATATCATAACTTCTTTAAAAGGTAATAAGAAAAAAATCCTTAATATGGCTTCAGAAAATGCGAAAATAAATGTTATAAATAATTATCAAAAAAAGAAAAATTTATTATATCGAAGTAAGGGAGCTAATCAAGAGTTATCTGATTTATTAGGGATTAATATCATCAGAATAGATGCTTTTGATAATTCCAATCTTTTTGGTTCTTTTGCCGTTTCGGGAATGGTTGTATTTATTGATGGAATGCCAATGCCAAAAGAATATCGAAAATATAAAGTAACAGTTGATAAAAATGATGATTATAATACAATGAAAGAAATCATTTATCGAAGGTATCAAAGAGCATTAATCGAAAAAACTATCTTACCAGATTTAATTATTGTTGATGGAGGAATAAATCAAATAAGAGCAGCTAAAGAAGTGATTAAAGATTTAAATCTAAATATTAGAATATGTGGTCTAGTTAAAAATAAAGATCATAAAACAAATGAATTAATTGATGGTGATAATTTAGAAATCTATAAGATCGATAAAACAAGTAATTTATTTCATTATTTAACAAGAATTCAAGATGAAGTTCATCGCTATACAATTAATTATCATAAAAGCTTACGAAGTAAAGGTTCTATTACCAGTATCTTAGATAATATATCTGGTATAGGAGCAAAAAGAAAAGCCGAATTAATTAAAGCATTTGGTAGTGTTGAAAATATTAAAGAAGCAGATAATAAAGCATTAGAGAAATATTTACCAGCAAAAATTGTAATTACTTTAAAAGAATATTTAAATGAAAATAATTGATAGTAAAAGAGGAAGAAATATGATAGATACAAAAGAAGATATAATTTTTTTAAAAGATTTGTATGCGGGAAGATTAGTTGATAATCGTCTATATAAAGATGGAACAAATTATACGATGAATCATTTTATTATCCTTGAAAAAAAGAATAAATTGATTGGTTCAGTGTCATCAAGTCCATATACTTTATATAAAGATGTTTTTAGTGATGAGTCATACTATATTAATAATGCTGGTAAAGTTATTTTTAAAAATGAAAATCCTGAAGTAATTAAATTGAATATAAATGTAATTAATTTTTTACCAGTTAAACAAATTTTAATAACAGTAGCAGACTTATTTGAAAAAATAACTGAAATACCTAATTTTAGTTTTGATAAATTTCAAAATTTTAAAAAAACCTATGATTTTATTGAATATTGTATGATTGAAGATAATTTTGTTGAAGTAAATGAGGAATTTATAAATAATTTATACGATAATTTAGAAACTATTGATGCTTTATTAATTGAAAAAAATGAAGCAACAGTTATAAATAAATATACTAATCTATTTGCAAAAAAGAATTCTAGCGAAAAAAGACATTTAGAACTAGTTAAAGATGAAGGCAGAAGAAAATTAACTTAGTTAATAATTAAAAAGTCAAGTGCAACAATTAAGAAATATAAAATATAATTAAATTAGTAATAATTCTTGATGGAACATTTCACTTGGAGTGTTCCATTTTAATATTTTTCTAGGATAATTGTTCAT
>JAQVZB010000060.1 GCA_029004695.1 Bacilli bacterium
ATTATTATTTTATTTCCGGTTGCGATAAGTTCATTATTACTTTTTATATTATCCTGACTATTTTTAACAACAATTGTAGCAGCATTTCCGATTAAATTTTTAATAGCTTGAATATTAGTACCAAGTGTATATCCTTTTATGTAATCATTAATTCTATTTACTTTTAATATTTCCAAAAAGCTCGCGCTACTTGGATCAGGATTATAACCATTATTATAGCCTGCTCCACCATTTGCAAATACTAAACCTGCTTTTGCCGGGTTAGATTCACTACTATAAGCCCCAATATTAAAGAAATTATATAATCCAGAATAAGTATATCCTTCATACTCAAATTGTCCCCCACTAGTTGTAAAAGTAGGAGTACTAGAAAATCCAACTTCTTGAATTGAAAGTGAAGCCAAATAAAGTGGTGAAACATTAGCAGTGCGCCCAGCTTCTATGAAAATACTAGCATATTTTTGATTATCTAGTAAAGAAAGATCTTCCATAAAGGTTCCATTTATAACATTTTGAACAACATTTTCCGTATATACTTCTGAATAAGATAAATTTTCAAACATAAAGATATATTTTTCACTTAAGAAATTCCTTGGATCAAGAAAAAACTTAACCGCATCATCAGTTGCTATACACCAACCATCTTCTGTTTGATAATAAGGATTAGCTTCACAAAATCCCGACTTTATTTCAATACTACAAATAGATTTTTGCCTTGTAACACTTTCGGTAAAGTCAAGATTGGTTTTTAAAGAAGTAAACGTCCATAATGGATACTTAGTATGTAAATATCTTAAATATGGTTTATAGTCTTCACTAAAAGTAGCAATGGAACTTTCAAAAGTTTCGTCTTGGGTATCAGCAGTTTGTCTTTCGATATTCCACATACTAGAATTATATGTTGATGCTGGCATATTTATAAATTCCGGAATAACAAAATTATATACTCGATTTAATAATCCGGAACTAGCTAAAGAGTCATAATTTCTTTTGGCTTCTGGTGTAGGTGCTCTTAAATTTGCCATATATTGATGATTGTGTACTGGATAATAAGCAGCCGGATTAACATTAAACTTTTTTAAATAAGAAGTAAATTGACCCTTAGATATATAAGCACTACCAATAAATTCAGCTCCTCCCATAATTGCTTTTTTCGGAGATGTCCAAGGTCTTCCATAAGATGTCGATGTTACCGTACTTGGAACTAAAGTTACATAAGTAGAACATACATATCCAGAAACATTTTGATAATAAATATAGTACCAATTATCAGAGCATCCATTATCTGATCCAGCATTTTTATTAGATATGTAAAATGTTGTACCATCTGGAATTGCTTTTATTACCTTAGAATCAGTAGTTGCAGACTCTCTAATATTAATACCACTACCATCTGAAGTATGTACTTTACCGTCTTCAGCATTGACATTAATAGCAATAAAAAATGACAAAAACAATATAGTTAATATTATACACTTGTTCATTAATTACCACCTACTGTATATTATATAGTATAGCATAATTAGTAAACATTATGAGTAAAAGGCGTAAACTATATACATTTATTTAACAAAAAAAATAAGAGTTTTTTAAAATCTTATAATTTTTCAATAATATCAGCATTTTTTTCAATACATCTTATTAAATCGGCTTGATCATATTTTATAAATATGGCTTTAAAACGGTCAGGATTCATTAAAAACATTTTAGGATGCTTGCTAAATACTTCCTTAATATTTTTTATTCCTAATTCATTTAAAATTTGATAATTAACAGCTACTATTTTAGGAAATAATAAAAACATATTTATAACTTTAGATTCTAAACTATTTTTAATTTTTTCGATTTCATCATTATTAAAACCTAAATCTAACAAATAGTCCATGTTATTTATCCTTTCTTGCTTTACTAATTAAATCGGTAATATTAGCATTTTTTAAATCAAGTTCATAAGCTGATATTACATCATTTAAATCGGCGCTTTTTATTAAAGATAATGAATTAAGAACAAAACCAATATTAGTAGTAGACTGACCGGCAAGTAAAAGATTACTAATAATTTTATCAAGTTCAATTGGGGATATATCTATTAAAATATTACTAGCATGATAAATATTACTTAAATCAATATTATTATTAACAAGTACTTTTATTATTTCTTCAAACATTTTAGGAGAAAAGGCATTTTTAAGTACTTCTTGCTTTTTATTATCGAATCTATTAAAATCCAAGCCATATTTTTCAAAGAAATCAATAATATTTAATGCACCTTCATTTATTTTTTCTTCTGAAATTGTATTATTTCCAAATATATCTGGTATTTCTTTAATTTCATCTTTATCTACTTCTGTAATATTTGGCTCATTAATTTCTGTTTTTATTTCTTCAACTGGTATATCAATTGGTGTTAATTCAATTGATTCTTCAATTGGCTCAGCTTCTATTTTATCATCTAAACTATCATCAGCATTTTTATCTTTTTCAAAAACATCATTATAATTTAAATCAATGGTTTTTTCTAATTCTTCAAGTTCAAAAGATGCTTTTTTTAATCTTTCTAAAAATTCATCTTTATCCTCATCTTTTTCTTTGACTATTTCTTTTTTCTTATTAAGATCATGGTCTATTGACTCAATTTCTTCAAAAACTTCTGTTGTTGATTCTTCTCGATTGAAATTATTTTTTAAATAATTATAATTATTTTCTCTAATAGTTAAATTATTTTGGTTATTTTTTGCATGTTCAATTATTTTTGTTAAGGATTCATTATAATAATTATAAACTTTTATGTAATTATCTAGTTTTTCTTCTTTTAAAACTTTATCTTTCTTAAGATTTATTAATAAATCTTTTATGCTGCGGGCTTTTTCAGTCAATTCAGATATTTTTTGACGATGTTTTGTTATTATTTTTTGTTTCTCAACGATTTTAGCATTAATTTCAATATTGCCAGCTTCAATAATTGCCGTATGATTCTTTTTACCAAATTTTTCATTCAAATCAAATAAATCTGTTTCTAAAGATTTTATTTCATCTTCTAATAATTTTATTTGTAACTTAACATTGTCAACTTCTAATTTATACTGCTTAGCTTCATCAACTTTTTCAGTTATTTTTTCATTAATTTTATTTAAAAATTCTTCAATTTCATTTTTTTTATTTAAAATATCATCTAATAATTTTTGTAGGCTTTTATTAAATTCTTCAACTAAAGTACTCATGTTATAGCCCTCCTTATTCTTATTAGAATTATAACAAATAAACTTAAATTTATCAACACTAATTCACAAAGAAAAAGCATGATACATATACTAAAAATGAATTAAGGAGGAATTTAATGAAAAGAATATTTATTTATGGAGGGATTGTTTTAATAGCACTCATTGCGACATTAATAATAATATTTTTAAATAATAATAATGAAGAAAATAAATTAAAAACCTTAAAAGTAGCCGAAGTAACTCATAGTCCATTTTATACCCCACTTTATATTGCAATAGAAAAAGGTTATTTTGAAGAAGTTGGCTTGAATATTGATTTAATTTTAACAAGTGGAGCTAATAATGTCGTTGCAGCCGTCTTATCAGGAGATGTAGAAATTGGTTTTTGTGGACCAGAAGCAACTATATATGTTTATAATGAGGGCAAAAAAGATTATGTCGCAACTTTTGCTGGCTTAACCAAAAGAGATGGTCAATTTATTGTATCAAGACAAAAACTTGAAAAATTTACGATGGCAGATTTAGCTGGTAAAGAAGTAATAGCAGGAAGAGCTGGTGGAATGCCAATTATTAATTTTATGAATGCTGTTAAAAATGCTAAAATTGAAAATGTAAATATTAATGACAGTGTAGACTTTGCAAACTTAACTAGTGCATTTATAAGTGGTGAAGGCGACTTTGTAAATCTTTTTGAACCTAATGCAACTAAAATAGAAAATATGGGTTATGGATATGTTGTTGCCAGCATTGGAAAGCACTCAGGAGAAGTTCCCTACACTGCCTTTAATGCTAAAAAAAGTTTTATAAAAAATAATGCTAGTGATATTAGTAATTTTAAAACAGCTTTAAATGAAGGATTAAAATTTACAAAAAATAATAATAGTGAAACAATTGCTAAAATTATAATCAAACAATTTCCAGATGCTTCTTTAAATGAACTTATCAAGATTATCGATCGTTATAAAAAAGCAGATTCATGGTTAAGTAATACTACTATAAGTAAAAAAATGTTTGAAAATTTAGAAAATATGATGATTGATAGTGGATTCATAAAATCATATGTTCCATTTGAAGATTTAATTATTAATGAATAAGGTATTAGAAATCAAAAATCTTGCAAAAGACTATCATACAATAAACGGAGAAATATCTGCAATTGAAGATATTTCTTTAGACATTTATAAAAATGAAATAATAGGAATCGTCGGATCATCTGGTTGCGGAAAAAGTACCTTATTAAGTATCTTAGCCGGTATTGAAAAACAAAGTTCAGGAGAAATAATATCGGATAATAATAACTTTAGTTATATGCTTCAAAGCGATGCTTTAATGCCGTGGCTTAATATTATTGATAATGCCTGCTTAGGTTTAGATATTAAGCATAATAAAACCCCAGATAATATTGTTTATGTCGAAAAACTTTTATCTAATTTTGGTTTATCATCTTTTCTTAAAGCCTACCCTAATAATTTATCAGGAGGTATGAGACAAAGAGTAG
>JAQVZB010000061.1 GCA_029004695.1 Bacilli bacterium
TATTATAATCATTTATTTCAGCATTAGTAAATGTTCTAGTATAAACACCATCAATTATTTGATTATGTTTATTAGATGAATAATTAGTTCCTGCTCCGTTTTTAATGTTATTTGCTAATTGTTTTGCCAAAGTATAATCTATATTATAAGGTGTATATATTTCTAGACCACTGAGATTATAATCATAAGCACTATTCAAATGAATTGAAAAAACAAATTTAGCATTTAAACTATACCCTTTAGTAGCGCGACCATTAGGACCATATTCTACGACTTTTTCACTACTTTTAACATCTGTCCAACTAAGAGCAACCTTTAATCCATAACTTTCTAATTTTTCTTTTAAAGCCTTACTATATTTTATAGTATAATCTGTCTCACAAGGATCTGTATATCGGTAACAAGCTCCAACATCTAATCCTCCATGACCTGGATCAATAATAATATCATAGACACTTTCATTATTAGATTTTGTTATATTAAAACCAATAGTATTTAAATCATTATTCGAGTTAACATTGATCTTATACTTATTTCCAATCGGATAATATTCAGTTACTTTATATGTAGTAGTATTATTTAATTGATAATATTTACTTTCATCATATTTGTAAAAAACTTTTAAAAGAACATAATAATTTTCAATATCCAAGTTATCTAAATTAAGTCCATTATTGAGTTTATCCCCTATTACAAAATTGATATTATTTCCTTCAATATTAGTTTTTAATTCATAATAATTATCTTCATCATTATATAAAACTAATTTAGCGTCTGTGACTTCTAAGGTTGGATATAGTATTTCAATTCCTGCGAATTTTTCACTATGTTCATTAATGCTATCGGTTAAAGAAATAGTCCCTGACATATTTAAATGATTGCCATAAATATATATATCATTTATATTTACTACTTCTTTTTCGATACTAATCTTATTATTATCGTCTTCATTTGAAAAAGATAATAAATCATCTTCATTTTTATTAACTACTTCAGCATAAAAACTACCTATTATTAATATAACTATAATTATAATTCTTTTTATCATTTGATATACTCCTCATTCATTGAATAGATACATCCGCAATAATCTTGGCGATATAGTTGATATTTTTTAGATAGTTCTATCGATTTTTTATATCCATCGTTTTTTTTGAAATCACTATATAAATATTTGATCTTATATTTATTTTCTAAACTTTTTCCAATGTTATTTAAAGTAGTTGCATTCTTATATGGACTAATTGATAAGGTAGTTGTAAAGTAGTCATAGTTTAATTTAAAAGCTTGTTTAGCAGTTTCTTCTAGTCGTAAGTTAAAACACTTAAGGCAGCGCTTACCACCTTCTTTTTCGTTTTCTAAACCTTTAATCATTTCTTCATATAGGTTATTATCATAACTTCCTTCAATTATTTTTATATCGTGATTAAATTCTTTTACGAATCTATTAAGTTCAACAATTCTTTTATTATATTCTTCAAAAGGTGCAATGTTAGGATTATAAAACAATAAACTAATATTAAAATAACTAGAGAGATAATCCAATACATAGCTACTACATGGTGCACAACAAACATGTAATAAAAGTTTTGGTTTATAATCTGATTTCTTAATTTCCTCTATTGTTTTGTCCAATAATAGTTGATAATTTTCTTTCATATACAACACCTACAATTTTATTATATCACAAAATATAAATATGATAATCTAAAATCTAGTTTAATATTAATTTAATTATAATTTGAATAAATTTTAATAAAATCTATTAAAGAATCACATATACTTTTACATTTATCTAAATCGTTGCAATCTCTAAATCTTTTATTTATTTCTATTTGAATAATATCGATATCATTATTTTCATAAATGTGTTTTGTAATACCACCACCACAAAAAGGTTCATTATATTTGATATTAGAAATACCATTATTATTAAAACAATCTCTTAAAGTGTTTTGTGTATTGATATCAATAGTCATATTTTTTAAAGTACCAAACTCGACATCAAAATCTCTTTCCAAGGCCGCACCATGAATATCAATTAATAATTTAATATTATTTTTTTGAATTTTATGATTTAATAGTTCTTTAAAGTCATCAATAGTAGTAGAATTAGAATCAATTCCATTATCAATTGCCTTAATCATATAGTAACTATTAATCGTATTTCCTACATACTGACAAATGGCTGCGGTATAAGGTTCATTATATTTGATTTTATCTTCCTTTTGTTGGGGAACTGTATGTACCGCAGTTAAAACGACTGGCACTTTGCCTTCTTTTATAATATATGAAAGCACTTTAATATTATTTTCATAATCATTAATTATCTTATTAAAATCCATAACAACTTCCTTCCGTATTTTTATAATTATAAGTCATAAAAAAGAGAACCTATAATTGATCCTCAGTTTTTTCTGTCTTATAATGACATAATTTTTTATAAATAACGTCTACTCTATTATTAAAAATAGTAATTAATTTTATAAATGTATTGTATGAATACTTTATTACAAATATTAAAATAAATGCCATAATAAAATTAATTATAAAACATATTGGTAATTTAAAGTACCAATCTAGATTAATGTAAGGTACTATTTTATATAAGATAGAAGAACTTATTCCTTGAGCGAAAAAAGAATATATTGCGTTTTGCCCAAAGAATGAAAGAATATTTTTTTTAAAACAATAGTCATAATTTTTAAAATATAATACTATTAATACACCAATTAATGACCACAACAGGTAAATAAAGTGTGGAGGAAATTTAAACAATTGGAGATTAAAAATATTTAAATCAGTAGTAGTACTTATTGTAAGTAACACTGCGAAGACAATAGATAATCCATATATCAATTGCCTTAAATTAAGTTTTATTGAACTTAATAAATAGCCTAGTAAATAAAATATAGAATAAAATATTAAAAAATTTAATGATATAAATATATTGATATCACCTATTTGATTAAACTTAAATGATATTAATGCTAAAGCAATAATTAAAAGTGAAACAAATAATTTTAAATATTTTTTATTATTGAGAGTTAAGAATGTTACCATTGTGATTGTTACAATAAAATATACAGGAAAAAACCATAATGAAGCTTCTACTGAAATAAATGGATACATCGATGTATAGTTATGGAAGAACCACTTTATTAAATCTACTCCACTTAAATCAAAAGAAACACCTCTAAATATACTCCAAATAAAGATTAATACAAATATTAAAGTAATATAAAACATGTATTGTAACTGTATTGTCAGTATCTTTATTATATATTTTGTTGTACTTTTAGAATATTTTAAAGTCCAACCTGCTAAAAAGAAAAACATTGGCACTTCAAATAAAAGTGTTAAATTTCTAATTAATTCTGGAACATATTGATATCCACTATGCCAAGAGGTATGAATTAATATGATAACAATAGCGGCAATACCTCTGATGTTATCTAAATAATAATTTCTTTTTACATCTGACTTCATATAATCTCCTTGATTAATCATTCTTTTTTTCAATAAATATTTTTCTGGTAATAAAATTCCATACCATAACAATTCCTGTTGCTACTATCTTAACAAGCATATAGTATACATTCATTAATTCAACCATTACATACATAACTAATTGATTAATACCTAAACCAATAATACTACCAATTATAAAGATAATAAAATGTTTTTGGCTATCTTTTTTATCTGTTTCAAAAACAAATTTAATACTTGCAATATAGTTAAATATTAATGAAATAGTAAAGGATATAACTGAAGAAACTAAATAATATATGTTGCAATATTCAGTTAATATATATAGTAATGCATAATCAATTAGAAAGGCAATTCCACCTACGATTAAGAATTTAAATATTTGTTTAGTTAATTTATTCATGTTTCCTCAAGTTATTTAAGAATAATTCAAATAATTGTTTATGCTTTTTAACTATTACTTGTAAGATAATTCCACATACCCATAAAAGAGCTGCTAGCATCATTAAAAATCCTGAAAAGATTAATGTTGGATATCTAGGTACTAAACCTGTTTTAAAGTATTCAATAAATACAGGTGTCCCAAAGGCAATTGATATTAAAGCAAGAATTAGCGCTACAATACTGAAGAACATAGCTGGTTTATATTCTTTAAATAAAGTTGCAATTGTCTTTAATACTTTAAAACCGTCTTTATAAGTATTTAATTTAGAAACACTACCTTCTGGACGATCACGGTAAGTAACTGGTACTTCTACTAATCTAAAGTTTTTATCTACAGCATGAATAGTCATTTCTGTTTCTATTTCAAACCCTTTAGATAATACTGGGAATGATTTAACAAATTCATAACTAAAGGCACGGTATCCTGTCATGATGTCACGGACATTGTTATTAAATAATTTATTGATTAAAAATCTTACAATCTTATTACCAAAGTTATGAAATGGTCTTTTATTTTCAGTAAAATAAGTTGAAGACAAACGGTCCCCAATAACCATATCAGCTTTTCCTTCTAAAATAAGGTTACACATTTCATTTGCATTTTCAGCTGGATAAGTATCATCACCGTCAATCATTAAATAGCAATCAGCATCTATTTGACGGAACATACTTCTAATAACATTTCCTTTACCTTGTTTATACTCATATTTTACAATAGCTCCT
>JAQVZB010000062.1 GCA_029004695.1 Bacilli bacterium
ATAGATACATAATTTGACATATTTTATATAAAAGAAATAGTACAATAAATATGGTGATATAATGAAAAAAATTTTACCTTATTTATTATCTTTATTTTTAGGCACTATTTTTGGATTTATGTTATTTAAAAATAATGATTTTGATATAAAAGAAGTATTTGCAGGCACATTAGAAGCTACGGCTTTTCAGTTAGGGGTTTTTAATAATGAAGAAAGCGCTTTACTAATGAAAAATAATTATCAAGATTCGGTCATAATTAAAGATGATGATGTCTATCGAGTATATTTTAGTATTTTATCAAATGGAATCGTAATAAATAAAATGGAAAAATATTTAATAAATCAAAAAATTAATTATTATTTGAAAAATATAACTATTACTGATCAAAAACTAATTACGGCTATAAAAGAGTATGAAAAAGCTATGATTGAAGGATCAGATAATGTATTAGTTAGTATTAATGGTCTTATTATGTCTAGTTATAAAGGAGATTCGACATGAAAATATCTGACTTGCCTAATAGTGAAAAACCAAGAGAGAGATTAATTAAATATGGTGCTTCTAATTTAAGTAATGAAGATTTAATATCAATAATAATAAGAAATGGTATTAAAAATCAAAATGTTAAAATTTTAAGTAACCAAATCCTATCAAAAATAAAATCAATTGATAAATTATCAGATTTATCAATTAATGAATTATGTCAGATAAAAGGAATCGGTAAAATCAAAGCTATAACATTACTTGCTGCTATTGAATTAGGTAATAGAGTAAATAATAAAGATATTAATCAAGGCATTTTAATTAATAATACTGATCTAGTTCATAAATATTTTTCTCATCTTATAGGCAATAAAAAACAAGAAGAAATATTAGTTATATTACTTGACAATAAAAAAAGACTTTTATCTTATAAACTGATGTATAAAGGTACTAATTCTGCCTCTTTAGCTTCAGCCAAAGAAATGTTTAATTATGCCATTAAAGAAAATGCTGATGCGATGATAATTATGCATAACCATCCTTCAGGGCATATTAATCCCTCAGTAGAAGATATAAAATTAACTAATACTTTAATTGAAACCGGAAAAATAATTGGAATACCACTTCTTGATCATTTAATTACTAATGGTCGTGAATATTATAGTTTTTTTAATGAGATGGTAAAATGAAATATAATTACTTAATCTATTTAATAGTAATAATAAGTATTTTATTTAGAAATCCAATTATTAATTTAATAAATAATTTTACAAATAACTTTTTTTTAAAGAATAATAATATCGAAATAAAAGTATTAGAAGAAAAAAATAAAATATTAATAGAGGAATACCAAAATTTATTAGATTTTAAAAATAATATAAAATTTGAGTATAATTATACAATATGTAATGTAATGAAAAATAATTATGGTTTTGGTAATTATATTATAAATGGCGATAATTACTCTATTGGAGATGAAGTTATAAATGAAAAAGGTTTAATCGGTATCATTTCTAAAATTAATAATAAAACTTCAGAAGTTAAAAAAATATATAATACCAATTTAATAGTTAAGATTAATAATGAAACTGGTAAAATCATAACCAAAGATAAAGATAACAACTTAATAGTAAAAGAAATATCTAATTATAATGATATAAGTTTAAATGATGTAGTTTATAGTATTAATAATACCTATATTGGTAAAATAATCAAAATAAAATATGATGTTTTAGATAATTATTTGACAGTTAAAACGATTGATTTAGATAATATTAAGTATGTTGCGGTAATAAGTAGGTAATAGATGATAATAGATTTTTTAGTTCTTAATTTTACTAATATTTATATTGCTTCTTTCTTATTAAGTGTTTTATATTTGAATAATAAATTTTTATATTTAATTTTAGTCATTGATGTTTTATTAAATGGTATCCCCCTTATTACGATTATTCTTATCATTTTATTTAAATTTAAAATGAATATTTTTAAAATTATTAATCAAAATACATTCACTTTAATGTTGTTATTAACCGGTTATTATTTTATTTTTGGAATTTTAATTTATAGTATTCATAATGAATTTAATCTTTTTATAATTAACTATTTATTAAAATATTTAGTAATTAATTTAATCATCTACTATACAGGAATTAAATACTTAACAAATAAATATAATTAATATAGGAGAAATTATGAAACATAACAAATATATTAAATCATTATTTTTAAGAATATTAATATCAATTTTATTATTTTTATCTATTTCAATATATATTAATTATAGTGATGAAAATTTATTGTTTTTTAAAAAAAATATCTATGATAAATCTTTTAATTTTAATAAAATAAATAAGGCTTATAATAAATATTTTGGTGATGTATTACCAGATGCGGATTTAAGTATGGTTTCTAAAGATAGTCTAGTTTATAAAGAAGCTCAAGCTTATCATGATGGGGTATTATTAACTGGAGTTAATAATATAACTTTATTTAAAAGCGGTATTGTTGTTTTTATTGGGGAAAAAGAACATTATGGAAATACCATTATAGTTCAAGGAATGGATGGAATTGATTATTGGTATGGTAATATAACTGATGTTAATGTTAAATTATATGATTATATTGAATCAGATACAATAATAGCAAATGCTAAAGAGGGTAATTTATATGTTGTCTTTATAAAAAATGGCGAAGTACTAAATTTTGAAGAATTTATTTAAAATTCATCCTATTACTTATATAATCTTATTAAGTGTTTTATTAACCGGGTATTTTAATTATTTTTTAATTATTAGTATTATATTAATTACTCATGATTTAGGTCATATTATAATGTTTAAAATATTAAATTATAAAATTAAAGAAATAATTATTTTACCATTTGGATCAATTATAAAAAGTAATATTAATTTATCTAATAAAACTACCCAAATATTTTTAATAAGTGTAGCGGGAATATTATTTCAAATATTATTATATCCCATTATGTTTATATTAAATAATATATTTGTTAATGATATTAGCTATAATATTTTTTTAAAATATAATAAAATTATTATGTTATTTAATTTATTACCAATAATTCCTTTAGATGGATCAAAAATTATGTTATGTTTTTTAGAAAATATCATAAGTTATAAAAAAGCCTTAAAAATGATTAATATTATTAGCATTATTTTAATTGTAATATTAGTTATATATATAACATATTATGGAATTAATTCAATTATTATTATTGCTTTTTTACTCTATAAAACAATTGAAGAGATTATTAATCATAAATATATCTTTAATAAATTTTTACTTGAAAGATTATTAATTAAAAATAATAATAAAGGGATAAAATATATTAAACATATTAAAAATTTATTTAAAAATAAATATAATTTTATCAATAATAAAGGTGAAGATAAAGTATTAAAATCCCTTTTTATGCCTTAAATATTGACTTTAATAAAATTGTTTGGTATCATCAATATGTTTGTAATTAATTTATAAACCGCACTAAAAAGGTAAAAGTAGATTAATCTCACCTTAAAGGCGTGTCTTCAAAAGAAAAGGAGGAAATTGAATTAATGAAAGCAGTGTTTATTACAGGTGGGAAACAATATTATGTTGCTGTTGGTGATGAACTTTATGTTGAGAAATTAGACTTAGAAGATGGTAAAATAGTTGATTTTACGGAAGTATTATTAGTAGGAGATAAAACTGGTATGCCATTTGTAAAAGGGGCTAAAGTAACATGTGAAGTTGTAAAATCAGGAAAGGCTAAAAAAATAACTATTTTTAAATATAAAGCCAAAAAGAAATATCGCCGTACCCAAGGCCACAGACAACCTTATACAAAATTAATTGTTAAACAGATTGTTGGTTAAATAATGATAAAAATTAAAGTAATACAAAATACCATTATAATAAGTGGACATGCTAATTTTGCAAATTATGGTAAAGATATAGTGTGCGCTAGTGTTTCAGCTATCGTAACAACTAGTATAAATGATATGTATGTTGTCAATAAAGATTCATTTATATATACTGATGATGGTAATGAATTGATAATCAAAATAATTAAGGAAGATTCATTAATATTAAAGTTATTTAATAATTTAATTGAATTACTTAATAATTTAGAAAAAGATTATCCTAAAAATATTAAAATTGAGAGTGAGGAATAATTAATGTTATTTTTAAAATTAAATATTCAACGTTTTGCTCAAAAGAAAGGTCAATCATCGACTAAAAATAATCGAGACTCTATAGGACGTAGATCAGGTGCTAAATTATCCGATGGACAATTAGCAACATCGGGAGCTATTATTTATCGTCAAAGAGGAACAAAGATTTATCCGGGAGAAAATGTTGGATTAGGAAAAGATCATACTTTATTTGCCAAAATT
>JAQVZB010000063.1 GCA_029004695.1 Bacilli bacterium
ATTAAAAAAATAAGCTTAAAATAGGCTTATTTTTTTAATATAAGATCTTTTTAATTTTAAAATAATTTAAAACGACAACAATAAAGATAAAGATAACTTCAGCAAAGATTAAAGAGTATATGCCTATTTTAAATAATGATAAGATAATAATGAAGATAAGTTTAAAGATAATGCCTACTGTTGTTGTGGTCATGGAATATTTAGCATATCCTAAAGATTGAAGGGTGCTAGCCATTGGAGCTTCTAAATAATAAAAGATAAAGAAAAAGGATAATACTTTAATATAATTAATTCCAGCTGTAGTATGAAAGACTATTTGGAGGATTTCTTCAGCAAATACGAAAATAAAAGCATTAGCAAGAATTCCAAAAACCAAAGCTAAAGAAAGGGATTTATAATAGATTCTTTTTGTTCTTTTTTTATCATAACTAGTTTTAGAAATTTCAGGTATTAAAGCGGTTCCTAAAGCGGTAATAAAAAAGGTTGGAACAATTAATACTCCAATAACAAAGGTATTGTATATGGCATACTGTGATACGACAAAAGAAGAAGAATAACCGACACTAATCATTACAAAGGAAAGAATAATTGGTTCTAAGAAAAAACCAATATTGCCAATTATTCTTCCTCCAACACTAGGTAAACCAATACTTAAAACTTCTTTTATCGTACCTGTATCAGGTTTAATATCTTCCTTTTTAATGGTGAAATTTTTGGGTAAATATAATAAAAAAATAATTATTGATATTGTTTCCGAAATTATACTAATTAAAACATAGCCGCTAACTGCAAAGATAATGCCATATTTTAATAAATGAGGTAAAACTAAAATAACAATAAAGAATTTGAAAAATTGTTCTAAGATATTAGACATCGTATGAGGCACCATTTGTTGTTTACCAAAAAAATAACCTCTAATAATACTTGCTATTGATATGAAGGGTAAAACAAAAGAAAGACATATTAAAGGTAAGAATGCTCTAGGTTCATGTAATAAATTCATTGTTAAGTATTGAGCCGAAAAAACAACAATTAAAATTAAAAATAAATTTAATAATAAAGAAACTGGGATAATAGAAAATATCACAGTTTTACCAGATTTTTCACCTTTAGCAATTATATTAGATATTGCTATTGGAAACCCTAATTGAGTTATCGTGATAAGTAAACTATATGTTGGCATGATAATTGAATAAATATTAATTCCATCGGTTCCAATTACTCTGGTAAAATATATTTTAATAATAAAACTAAATAATTTAGTTAAAATACCACCGATAATTAATATTAAAGTACTTTTAATAAACTTGTTTTTCATTATCTCTCCCTTTAAAAAGTCAAAAAAATGTTATATAATAAATATATGAAACGAAGTATATAATTATTTAAGGGAGAAATAAGATGGAGGATTTTAAATTTAATACATTAGATGAACTATATAAGAAATTATATCCGGCTTTAGTAACGAAAAAAAACGATTTAAAAAGAAATGGAATTAGTTATATTATAGAAGAAGATATATGGAATTATTTAAGACGTAATTATTGGAATAAAAGTACTAAAATTACTTTATTTGATTTAGTTAATGATATCTTATCAACTCCTAATTATGTTCTTGAAGAATATGTTTCTAAAAAAACGCAAAAAAATGATAAAAAAATTGAAAAAGATGAAATATTGTAGGGGAGTAAATAATGACTACATATGATAAAATTTTAGTAAAAATTAATAAATTAAATTTTACTAATGAAGAAAAAGATTTTATAAATGAAGCCTATAAATTTGCTTTAACAGCTCATGATGGACAGAAAAGACCAAATGGTGATGATGTAATAGAGCATGTTTTACAAGTAACTGATATTGTTTGTGATTTAAATGTAGATGCCATAACTTTAGCATCTTCTCTTTTGCATGAAACAATTGAATTATGTGATGTATCAAATGAAATACTTGAAAAGAAATTTGGCCATGAAGTCAAAGTTATCGTTGATAATTTATATAAATTATCAAAAGTTAATTTAAATGATAATAATGATTCATCGAGTATTTATTTAAGAAAAATATTAGTCGGATTAAGTGAAGATTTTCGTGTCTTATTAATTAAATTATCTGACCGTTTAGATAATATGAGAACAGCTTATGCTTTACCTGAGGCTCAAAGAAAACAAAAAGCTAAAGAAACAATGGATGTTTTAATTCCCATTGCTCATCGTTTAGGAATTAATAATATTAAAAGTGAGCTAGAAGACTTATGTTTAAAATATTTAAAACCCGATATTTATCAAGAAATACTAGATAAATTAGATGGAACCAGAGAAGAACTGGCTTCTAGTTTAGAAGATATGAAAAAAAATATTTGTGATATTTTAATTGATCATAATATTAAATTTGAAATAAAAGCTCGGGTTAAAAGTGTTTTTAGTATTTATGCTAAATTAACTACTGGCCGTAAGTGGTCTGATTTATATGATATATTAGCCATGAGATTAATTGTTCCTACGGAAAGTGATTGTTATTTAGCTGCCGGTTTAATTCATGCTAAATATCGACCTATTCCTAAAAGATTTAAAGATTTTATTGCCATGCCAAAAGCTAATATGTATCAATCTCTTCATACATCGGTATTTGGTAGTGATGGAAATATATTTGAAATTCAATTAAGAACACCAGAAATGGATTTAATCGCTGAAAATGGGGTAGCATCTCATTGGTCTTATAAAGAACAGGGTAAAAATGCTCAAAATATTATGGAACAAAAGTTAGAATTATTTAGAACGATTATTGAAAATAATATTGAGGAAAAAAGTGATGAAATATTTGCTAAAAATATTGAAGAAGAATTTTTAAGTAAACAAATCTATGTTTTTACTCCTAAAGGCGATGTTATGGAATTACCAGTTGGAAGTACCCCAATTGATTTTGCCTATCGAATTCATTCTAATATTGGTGATAAAACCGTTGGGGCTATTGTAAATAATGCGATTGTTCCACTTAATTATGAACTTAATGATGGCGATATAATAAAAATTAATACTAAAGAAGGATCTAAACCAAATAAAGATTGGTTGGGTTTTATTAAGACTACTCAAGCTAAAAATAAAATCAAATCATATTTTAGTAAAAAAGATCGCGAAAATTATATCGCACGCGGTAAAGAATTACTTGAAAAAGAAATTAGAAAACAAAGACTAAGTATTAATGAAGTCTTAAAAGAAGAAAATATTAATAAAGTTCTTAAAGATTTAAAACTATGTACTTATGATGACTTACTATTAAGTATTGGTTCTTTAAGATATACAGCTACTTATATTTTAAATTTAATGCATGAAGATAAAAAAACGGTCGGAGATATTTTATTAAATCGTTTATATAAATCTGCCGATAATAATAAAAACAATTATAAAAATAATATTATTGTTTCAGGAATGGATAATATTTTAGTATCAATTGCCGGATGCTGTAATCCGGTACCTGGTGATGAAATAATTGGTTATGTAACAAAAGGTCAAGGAGTTTCAGTTCATCAAAAAGACTGCTCAAATATCAAAAATATTTGTTCAAGATTAATTGATGTAATGTGGAATACCGAACTAACTGATAATAAAAAATTTAATACTAAATTATTAATAAAAACTAATTCTAATAAAAATAATATCTTAGAAATCCTGACAAAAGCTAGTTTAAAAAATGTATCGATAAATGGTATTAAAGAATATGAAAATAATTATTTAATTGATTATGAATTACAAATAAAAGTAAAAGATAAACATGAACTAAATACTTTTATTGCCGAATTAAATAAAATATCATATATAACTGAGGTAGTAAGATAAATATTTGATTAATATTTAAATAAGGAGAAGAAATGAAATTTTTAATTAGTATAAATAATAAAATATTTGAAGAATATTCACCACGAGAGTTAGTAGAAACATTTATAAGTTTAGATAAAAATAATTGTATTGCAGGTGCTGAAATATATATCAATTTAATAAATGATGTTGAGAGAAAATATTCTCTTGAATTAGTTAGATATATGAAAGATATGAACTGGATAGTACAAATCCATTCTGTGGATTTGAGTAATTTAAATGAAGACACAATAAAAAAGTTTTTATCTTATTATAATGAATTATCTTTAGTATATGGTAAAAAGATTAAAATTACAATTCATCCTGCCGAAGAAA
>JAQVZB010000064.1 GCA_029004695.1 Bacilli bacterium
AGAATTAAAATATAGTAATTAAAAAAATAACTCAATATAAAATCGAATTATTTCTTTATCTTTATTGTTTCACATCATTTACAAATATTCAAATCATTAATTTATTATTTTAAAGATTGAGTTTACGGTATCAAGGGTATCAATAGCATTATTAAATTTACCAACATTTTGATTACGACTATATTTTTTATAATCATTTAAAAATAACTTAAAATTATCTGTACTTCGGTTTAAATATTTATACCACTGAGAATATTCTTTTAAATAATTAGCTAACTTTTTATCTCGATAAATTTTAAATTGTAAATCTTGTTCCATATTAATCTCCAAAAAACTTAGTAATCGGTCTTGGAGTTTTTGGTACTGGAGAAGTTTTAACCGGATTTTTAGAAGTTAATTCTTGAATTACACTAATAGCTTTTTGGGCATTATTAATATATTTTTGCACATTATCCATATTTATGTTTTTAACAATATTTGTTAATTCATTTAAAGGAACTTGTCGATCTTCATAATCATTTTTATTTTTATATTTATCCCATACTTCTTTATTATCCCCATAAATATCAAATATTTCATAAAAATCTTGCCATGTATATTCTTTACTTTTAATATAAGATACTAATTCAGGATGTTTAGAAATAAATATTTTAAATTCTTCTTTTTTAGACATAAAAAATCACCTATAATACTTTATTCTTATAAGTATTTTTTATGTTAAAGTTTAAAATCTTCAATAAAATCTTCTAAAGTAAATTCTTTGATTTCTTCTTCAATAAAGGATTCTTTTTCATTATTAATTTCTTCTTTTAATATATATAAATCTTTTTTAATAAAATATTTATCGATCTTTTTTTTACTTATTGTCGAACCAGTACTAATTAAATCCATAATTGAAATTTCACTATTTTTGATATATTTAATATCTTCATCAAATTTAAGTCCAATTATATCTTTTGAATTTGTAATAAATGAATTTATAATTTCATAATTAGTAGATTTAATTTTTTTGATAATAGTATTTCCTCTTTTGGCCCTAGTTAATAATTTTAAATCATTAAGTTTAGTTCTTTTACCAGTTAATTTATTAGTAAATATATTAACATATTCATCTAGATTATTATAATTTAATCCAGCCACAACTTGATCATCTTTTAAATTAATTCCTTTAACACCAGCTGCTTTAGGACCACTTATCGGAATCTCTTCAGTATGATAATTTAAATAATATCCTGTTTTAGTTATTAATAAGGTCTTTTCTTTAGAAATCAAAACATTAATTAAAAGATCGTCAAGCTTTAATTTAATTGCTGTATAGGTTTTAGAATATCTACTAACAATAAAATCATTTAAATTAGTCCTTTTTACCATTCCATTTTTAGTAATTAATTCAACAATAGGATTATCAATTAATTCATTAATAACATAAGCATTAACTATGCCATCATCTGGATTTAATAGGACCAAATTACTTAAATGGACTCCTATTTCTTTCCATTTACATATTGGTATTTCATGAATAGGAAGATAGATGTAATTACCTAAACTAGTAAATATAATTAGTTTGTTTAAAGTATTAGTTTGTAGATAACTAATTACATAATCTCCAGGTTTTAAAGCAGTTTCTTCATCATTAGCCTGATAAGATTTTTTACTTACTCTTTTTAAATAACCATCATTAGTTAATATTATAATAACATCTTCTTTAGTTATTAAATCTTTTTCATCAATTACTATTTCATGAGTATCTAAACTAATTTCGGTTTTTCTAGGAACTCCATATTCTTTTTTTATTTTACGTAGTTCTTCTTTGATAACTAAATTTAACTTTTCACTTGAAGATAAAATAGATTCTAAATGAGTAATGATTTTTCTTAAATTGGTTAATTTTTCTTCCAGCACAGTTATATCGGTATTAGTTAAACGATATAATTGTAGCATCACGATTGCGGTAGCTTGTTCTTCCGTAAAATTAAATTCTTTAACTAAATTCAAAACTGCATCAGCTTTATTTTTACTGCCTCTAATAATAGCAATTACTTCATCTAAAATACTAATTGCTTTTACTAACCCTTCCGTAATATGTAATTCTTTTTTAGCAAATGCTAAATCAAATTCACTTCTTTTATAAATTATTTCTTTTTGATGCTCGATATAAGCATCTAATATAGGTAAAATCCCTAATAATTTAGGTCTTCTATTTACTATCGTAACCATATTATAATTATAGTTAGTTTGCAATTCAGTATTTTTTAATAAATAATTAATAATTAAATCTTGATCAGCACCTACTTTTAAATCAATCGCAATTCTGATACTTGAATCTTTATCAGATTCATCTCTTACTTCAGCTATACCGTCTAATTTTTTATCAAGTCTTATATCATCAATTTTTTTGACTAATAAAGCTTTATTAACTTCAAAAGGTATTTCCGTAATAATAATTTGGTTTTTACCTTTATTTTTAATAAATTCATATCGTGATCTAATAACTACTTTGCCGCGGCCTTTAGCAAATGCTGATTTAATCCCATCAACGCCTTGAATTATTCCTCCCGTAGGAAAATCCGGTCCTTTTATAATGTCTAAAATAGTATCTAAATAACAATTCGGACTATCAATTCTTTTTATTACGGCATCAATTACTTCATTTAAATTATGAGGGGGGATATTAGTCGCATAACCAGCACTAATTCCACTGGCACCATTTACTAATAAATTAGGAAATTTCGCTGGTAAAACGGTAGGTTCAAATAAGGTATCTGAATAATTAGGTGCCATTATGACGGTATCTTTATCAATATCTTTTAATAATTCTTCACTTATTTTCGCAAGTCTTGTTTCTGTATAACGATATGCTGCTGCACTATCACCATCGATTGAACCATTATTTCCATCAACTTCAATTAAAATATGATTTTGTTTCCAATTTTGGCTCATTCTTATTAAAGCATCATATACTGAGGTATCACCATGAGGATGATATTTTCCTAGTACATTACCTACGGCATTAGCACATTTTTTAAATTGTTTATCATAAGTATTCTTATCTCTATACATAGCATATATAATTCTTCTTTGAACTGGTTTAAGACCATCTCTGACATCAGGAATGGCTCGATCTTGAATAATATATTTAGAATAACGCGCAAATCTTTCGCCCATTATCTCTTCTAAGCTATAATCGTGAATTTTTTTTAGTACATCTTTCACTGTTTATCACCACTTTAAAGTATATCATAGAATTTATAAAAAAAGAAGAAATCACTATTTCTTCTTTATAAAAAATTAAGTAAAAATACCAATAAATTAAAGATCATATTAATAATCATTATAGTTAAGATATTTTTATTTTTAAGATATGCTAAACTAAGAATAAAACCAGTTACAATTAAATATATATCAGGTATATTCAAAATATAGATATAATAAATGGCAAGTAAAACTAAACTTGTTATTAAAAATAATAAATTATTTTTAAAAAATTTATAAAAAGTATGCCTGAATACTATCGTTTCAATTAATGGCATTAATATAATATTATTAATAAATAAATAAACGGGAATTTTTTTATATAAAAAATCTATCTTTAATATCGTATTACCACTATTATGGTTAATTAAAAACATTACTATTTTAGTTATCATAAAAACAATAATTAATATAAATAGATATAAAATTATATTTATTATGACCTTCTTTTTATTATTTTTTATATATTTTAAATCATTTACTATTTCAAAATAAAATAAATAAATAAATGTTAATAGGATTAAAGAAGTAATAGCTAATCTTAATATTAAATCGATAATATTATTAGAACCTATAGAAGGTAAAAGACTATTTATTATTAAAGGTACAATAAAAAATATCAATAATGTTAAAATATATTTTTTGTAATTATTCATAGCCCCTCCTTATTATATATAAATTATAACATTATTTTCATAAATTATATAGATAAAAAAAGTAAGTATAACTTACTTTTCCTAAATTGAAATCTCAACCGCACCAGCGGTTGGGATTTTTTGATACAATAAAAGAGCCCACACCCAGCAAGGAGGAGCTCTATGAAAAATTATACTCAATTAACAGAAAAAAAGAAAGTAG
>JAQVZB010000065.1 GCA_029004695.1 Bacilli bacterium
TCAAGATCCTTTCCTGATCCCTTTTCATAGTCATCAAATATAAGCGGGATATTATCTTTTTTAAAATTCTCAAAGCGTTCTTTATGCTTTTTTTCATTTATGTGAAGAAAAAATTTCATAATAAGATATCCATCATCGCCAAGCTGTCGCTCAAAGCAGTTTATTTCTTCCAGACGTTTTCCCATTTCTTCTTCATGGTTTTCCGAGCTTTCCTTTTCTAGGCACTCTATTACTGCCCTGCTATACCAGCTTCGGTCAAAGATTGCAATTTTTCCCCTTACAGGAATTCTGGACCAAAAACGTACTATGAAAGGCTTGAGCAATTCTTCATAGCAGGGCCTGGTCATCATAGCATGGAAACTGTATCCTCTGGGATCAAGAGAAAGAATGAATCGGTTGATTTCCTCTGCCATCCCGGATATGTGCCAGCCTTCGAAAACAAGAATTACTGGAATTTTTAAGTCCCAGGCTTTTCTCTGTAATTCTCCTAGTCTGGCTTTAAGTTTTTTCTCACTCTTCTTATACTCAGCATCTGTTATTGTCTTTGAGAGATCAAATTTTTCAAGCATGATGAAACCCTAGGTTTATTTTTGAAACCGATGGTTATTTCGATGTTCGTAGTTTATTTGAAGGTATAAGGTTTTGTGTCTTTAGGAAAAAATAATTACACTGTATATGCGTTTGATTAATTATTTTATTCTTTGCTTAGGTTAGTCTTAACAGCTGCCCGTAAGAATGTAGTATAGAGTTAGAAACGTTCAATCGATAGATATTATTTAAAAATAATTATTTATTTGGCAATATTTAATTGTTATGTTCTATTTTTTAACAAGTTATGATTATTTATTGGCATAAATTAATAAATTTTATGATTGTCGATTTTTAAGATGTGGTATTCGTTTTGCATGAGGTTTATTCTATAGAGTCTATACAAACTGGACTGTGAATTATTTTATAAATATACTTAAATAATTCTAGTCATGTTTTGCGAAGATGTGTTGGTTTTTATTAAATGTCTATATTTTTATATATGATTCGATATATAATAACGTGTTTGATGTATTATTTGATATTATTTATAGAATTGTGTATAACAATATATATAATAATTACTTAGAATATGAATCCCTTATGTTACTACACATTAAAATACACATTCTTATATTAGTTCATATTGACAGGTATTGTAAATAGTAATATCTATCGATGTATTTTATAGAATGTATATATTTATAACTATACTTATTTTTACAGATATATTATAATATAATTATTACATTGAAGTATTCTTAAATATGCATATATATTTTAAAATATATATTAAAATACATGTTGATAAATAGAGCAATAATCTATAATGATTATATTTCATATGTAAAATATACATATATATCAATATAGTGACAAATAATTATTTCCGTTAAATATGCACATGATATTTGCTATATAATATCAATACTATATTTTACCATTACATATATTATGCCTTATTAATCTCTATTTTATATAATATACAACTTGACACTCAATCAATTATTTAGGCGTGCTTAAAATTAATATATGATATAGATTGACTGTTTCAGGCAAAATTATTCGAGCTATGTCTATTATTTTTAAAACAAATCTCTTATTTTTATATAGTTGCTTAATATTAGTCTATGTTTATATTATCATTAATTAATTTAATAGGGTATACTATGAATGCTCAAACATAACAAACTCACATAGGTAAATATTGGACAAACTATACTTATTTATTGCATTAATTTCTATTAATAAACATAGATAAATTAATATCCAAATACTTGTTTTTCATATTTCGAAATAAGTAAATATATCTATTCATATAGCTTATATGTATCGTTGTGTTTTTTCCTTGACTATTTTTCTATTACTGTTTTTTGTATTTCCGCATAGTTATTTCGGCCAAAACTGGCCTATTCCTATATATTCTGGAATGACCGACTTTACAAAACTAGAGTATAATTGCCAATTTGTAAAATAAGAAAACTTAGACTTATAGTATATAGGAATGAAGTATATCTCAAAAGTTTCGAGCTGTGAAAACGATTTGAAAAATAAATATTTCAAAGTAATATTTGCAGCATTGTAAGTAAATGCTCTCGATTAATAAAACAATGCATCAATTATTACAAAATTGAGTGTTTGTTTACTTAGCTAATAATCTCAAAATAAAAATTTCCATAGTAAAGTAGTAGAATAATAGGATTTGCGTAGGAGAGTAAATCTATGAATTTATTAGTAAACTTTTCATACTTCATTATCCTAAATATGTCCTAAATATTATAAAATATTAGAGATATATATGAATTTCCTTATAATTATTAGAGTATATTTATATAATAATATTTAGTCTGAATAGTGTAGGCAAACTGGATTGAAAGATAGAGGGAACACATAACTAAAAATCGAAATATATATTATCTAGCATGGTTTTTAAAAGTCAATCTATATTATTAATAGCCACAAAGACGGTTATATGCAAATTATCTCAGCTAAGCTAATAATTTATAAGGTGAAATATAATACTTAATTAATAAATTTTGAAGAATAACTGCAACAAATAATTTATAAATACTTTAATGAGTAATAATATAATATTACTAATAAATAAATGCTTAATTAAGACATTTGATTGTCCGACCTAGTAACAGAAAATAGGTAAATTGTAACTATATTATAATGCTAGCTCGAGGTCAAATATCTCTTCAAAGAGTTTATATTTTTTCCGAGCCCGATAAAGGTACTGACGAGTAGGAGTTTCATTTTTTGCTCTAGCAAAAAGGGCTTCGATTTCTCCTCTGGAAAATACAGCCTCTAGCTTTTTCATAGGAATTGATTCAAGTCCACTCCAGTCATCAATAATCTGGCTGCTTATATGAATGGGAAATGGGAGCAGCGAGATTTGTACCTCATCTACCCAATTCCATTTGGAATCATAGACATTTGCATAGAAAGTCCCGCAGCTAATGCATTTTGTTATTACTACAGTACATTTTTCAGCCGCATGATAGCTGAGGCTCACAAGTGTGGAATCGCAGCTAGTGCAATTACCAATCTCATTTTCTTCCAGGCTATAAGCGGGTATCCGATTTTCTCCAATATATAAATCATTTCTCTTAAGGTCATAACTATATTTCATTTTATATTCTCCTGGATGAGGCTGAGAAAGTAAATACTATTGATCTTAATGCTATTGAACTTCAGAATTTCTTCTTGTTTTTCACTTTTTTCATTATAAAGGATATAAACATATTAATATAATCCCTTTTGTAGAACTCTCTTAGTTTCTTGAACACCTAGCTCTCATATCTTATATTCTCATTTTCTTTAAAACCCTGATTGAATTTTCAACTTTCCCCTAAGACTCAGATCTTATTTTGAAATTTCAAAATGTACGAAAATATACCTCAAGCTTAATGAAGAAAAGGATATAAAAACAATGTTTAAAATAACGATCGTCTGGAAAACGTAGGGTGAAAAAAATCTGAATAATGTAGTTTTACACAGGGGTTTTGCGATAGACCAATACTCCCTAATCACATAAATAATTAAATTTCAGAGCTCTGAATGAAACCCTAATATTTCAAATTTTACTTCATAGTATTAGATACTGGACAGTTTTAATTTTAAACGTAAGCTTAATATATTATTATAAGTACATAATAAAGTAAGTCAATAAATACTTTAATAAGTATTTAAATTATTCTCCGAGAGAACATGGGTTTTTGTGGTTTATGTACATATAACACGTTTACTAAAGAAAGAAGTTAAAGATAAAAATATAAATGTCCTATGTTTATAATTAATATTTTTATAATAATTTTAGATTTAGTCCTATATAAACGGGGCAAAAAGCAATATACTGAGAGAAGAATATATACATATAAAATTAGGTTTGAAGTAAAACAAAGTTGCTTAATGGATAACATTTTTTATATCCATCCCCATCAGGACAAATAAATTTACAAATCTATATATAGATC
>JAQVZB010000066.1 GCA_029004695.1 Bacilli bacterium
ATCAACAATACTTATATAATACTTTTCTTCTTCTGAACTCCAGACAGTTCTAATATTGTCATTATTAAAAATTTTATTTATTACTTGTAATTTATTTTCATCCATTACTGTTCTCCTTTCTAAGATTGTTTAAAACAGTTTTTAAACTAAAATTTAAAACCTAGTTTTTCATACTATTTTTTAACATATGCTATTTTCTTTTCAATTAAGAAAGATACAAAGTCTATGTTTGCATATAGCGCTTGAAATTTCCATATTAGAAAAATTGTTTTTCCCTGCGAAATTTCAAAGGTTATAAATTCGGACTTTTAAAAGCCTTATTATTTGTTTATTTTCAAATATTTTATCTTTAATCTAATACAAATTATATTAATACCCACATAATTATATTATACACTATTTTTACCATAAAAAAACAAGTTTATTTAAACTCATTTCTTTAATAAACATCTGCATCATCATTATCTTCATCAAAGTAAAAATCTTCATTATCATTTGCTTCTTCGTCATTTATCATTTCGTATTCCATAAATTCATTTACATCTTCAAATAACTCTTTTAATCCCATTTATAAGTCTCCTTTTATTGTAAATAATATGATTTTACAAACTTTTATTATTTTCTAATTTTTCTTTTAAATCTGGATGTAATTTATTTAAAGTTTTATCTATAGAACCGACTAATCTAAGGGCATTATCTTTTAATTTCATCATATCTTCATAATTCATTTCTAAAGAAGTGGTTTGCTCTAATTCAAAAAGCGGGGTTGCATTTTTAAAATCAATTATTAAATTTTTTGCTTTTAAATCACCAATTGTTTCCGCCTAACTATTTATCTATATAATAAGCATAATATTCATCAAAAGTAATATTTAAATTTTTTATTTCTTTAGCAACTTCGATACCAACATATCTATAATGCCACGGCTCATAAGAATAACCAGTTATTTCTTCTTTATCTTCAGGATATCTTAAAATAAATCCATAATTATAACAATTATTCTTCATCCATAAAAAGCTTTCAGTTTCGCCAAATTTATCATTAATATCATAAAAGTCAGCTACATCAATAGCGTATCCTGTTTGATGTTCAGAAAATCCAGCTCTTGCAGCGAATGCATCAGCTTGTCTTGTTCCATATAAAGCTTTTCTTGATTCCCAGACTTCTTTTTGAGAATTATAATCTCGATATGATGAATTAATTAAAATAGTATATCCAGATATTTTAGCTTCTTCTGCTAAGTTTTTAAAAGCCGCAAGTACTTCTTCATTAATCTTATTTCCTTCGTATGCATAAGTAGGACTAATTGCAGTAATATCCTCAGGCTCATAATCTTCTCCTAAGTAATAATATTTATTAACAAGCATTAGTTCATGATTATCAATACTTGCTTTCTCTGGTTCTTCATAATAATCACGATCACGATTCACATTAACCATCGCAACTATATTAGTTAAATTTTTAGTATCAGCTTTACTAATATAATCAAGATATTTTTCTAAATTATTAAATATAAAATACTTTTCTGTAACTAATTTAAATATATTATTGTTATATTCAAGCTCTAAAATTTTATTTAGTTCCTTATCATTTAAATTATCAATTAAAATATTAGATTCTTCTAAAGAATAACTAATTTCTAGGAGTTTATATTCATATGTTTGTTTATATAAATATTCTTTATATAATTTAACTCCAAATATACATCCTATAATTAAAATTATAATTATAAAAATTCCTATTTTTGCTTGTTTTTTTAATTTCATTTTTTTAGCCATTTTGATCACATCCTATATTTTATTATAGCACGTATAAAAACAAATAATATTTTTTTGACAACAATTAATTAATAATGTATTCTTAAATAAAGAAAGATAAGTTATTAGGAGGCTTTATGAAAACAAAGGTTTTTATTTCGATTGTTCTTCTTATATTAGTGGGAATTGGGGTTGTCATCGGCTATATTTTAAGTGGGATTACTTATGAAGAATTAACCGGACTTGCAACTGTGATTGAAAGAAGATCTGCCACTGAAGTTGTTGTAGAATTAAATGAAGAAAGTGATGATATAAAAAACGAACTAATAGTTTATTCAAATATATTTGTGATAGGTGATGAGGTAAATATTCATTATTATAAAAAAGGCAGTAAACATATTGTAAATAAAGTTAATTTAGCTTATGAAAATGAGAGTACTAAAACTTATATTACATCTAGAATCAGCAGCGATCCAACTATCCAAAAATATCTTAATAAAATTAGTGGTAAAACCGGCAGTGCAACAATAAATCCATTAATTGCGATGCCTACTAAGTTAAAAGGTCAGGAATTTAATTTACTTAGTGAAAAAGAGTATTTTCAAAAGCATTTTTACAATATTAATATAAACTTTGTACCTATTTCAGAAAATGATACAGCAACGCTTTATTTACTTGAAGATTTTAATGTTGTTAGTGTAGAAAATATTGATGAAGATATTAGGACAGAACTAACATATACTAGTACAAATAATACAGTATCTTTTAAAGGTGTAGGTAAAGGTTTATACTCATTAAAATTAAGTTTTAAGAATGAAGATATTATTAATTTTATTTTTGTTTAGGAAAAAAATAAATATTGTTTTAGATAAATATGTATGTTAATATACTTATATAAGAAAGGAATGTGAATTATATGGAATGGTGGCATATTTTACTAATTATAATTGTTATATTAGTATTTTGGATTATATCTACTTATAACACTTTAATAAGCTTAAGAAATAAAGTTAAAAATCAGTGGTCACAAATAGATGTTCAATTAAAAAGAAGATTTGATTTAATTCCTAATTTAGTAGAAACTGTTAAAGGTTATACCAAACATGAAAGTGAAACTTTAGAGAAGGTTATTCAGGCAAGAAACACTTATTTATCAGCAGAAACGCCAGAGGCTCAAATGGAGGCTAGTGGAGAACTATCAAAAGTTATGAGTAAACTTTTTGCGTTGTCTGAGTCATACCCTGATTTAAAAGCTAATACTAATTTTATGGATATGCAAAATTCTTTAAAAGATACTGAAGATAAGATTTCTTATGCTAGACAATTTTATAATGATATAGTTATGAAATATAATACTAAAATAGAGTCTGTACCTAGTAATATAGTTGCAGGAATGTTTAATTTTAAAGCTGAAGTCTTTTTTGAAGCAGTAGCAGAAGAAAAAGCAAATGTAAAAGTTAAATTTTAAGAATCTTTTGATTCTTTTTTTTTCGATATGTGCTAAAATTAAAGTAAGGGAATGGATATTATGAAAAAAATGATTTTACTAATTTTACTGTGTTTTTGTTTAACATTAAATGTTAAAGCTGACTCTATTAATAAAATATCGATGGATATTTATTTAGATAGCTATGGAACAGCACATATTACTGAAAAATGGGATGTTAATATAAATTCTGGAACTGAAGGATATAAACCATATTATAATATCGGTAATGCAAAATTTACTAATTTTGAAGTAAGTTTTAATGATAAAGTGTTTATTTTAAACTCATCTTGGAATACAAATAAAAGTTTTGAAGAAAAAGCCTATAAAAACGGAATAAATTATCTTTACAATGGATTAGAATTATGTTGGGGAATATCTAAGTATGGAAAAAATATTTATACTTTAAAATATAATATTGAAGGATTTGTTGCGGAAACGGCTGACACGCAAATGATTTATTGGACACTGATTCCTTATGAACTTTCTTTAAAACCTAAAGAAGTAAATATTGTTATTAGAAGCGATAATTCTTTTGATGATAGCATTCCAGTGTGGGGTTATGGTAATTATGGCGGTACTGCCTATGTTTATGATGGAATAATTGAAATGAACAGTGACGGGACACTTGATAGTCATGAATATATGACTATTTTAGTAGAGTTTCCTAAAGGGATGTTTCAAACAGAGAATATATTAGAAGAGACATTTGAGGA
>JAQVZB010000067.1 GCA_029004695.1 Bacilli bacterium
TAAAAAAACATGGTATTCGCATATATAATACCATTTTTTCTTTTATTTTACTAAAAAAATTTTGCAATTAGTTAGATACAACCTATGATTCATCTAATATTGCATTTACTTTGAGATTCAACTTTTAATATTATAATAAGTTCCAATTTTAAATATTCGTAAATTATTTGACTTAATTTAAATTAAAATATATTATATATATCTAGAGGGTTTTATGTTTATAGATATTAATAATTTAAGTGATGAAATAAATCAAATGATAACTAAGTTAAGAATTGCTAAAACGGAATCGGAACAATCTAAAATTTATGATAGTTTAATAAATTTAAGTGAAGTTTATTATTTGTTAACTGGTTATGATTATGATGCCAATTATTTCAAAATAGCGTCAGATAGGCCATTAAGAAAAGTTAAAAAAATTGGTTCTAACAATATAATTTTTGATAATATAAAAGATTCGTATTATCTTGATGCTTCGAAAAATATATTAACAATTTATCGAGATACAAATTTTAAAACTTTTCATTATGAAGATAGGAAAATTTTTAAAATGTCCGATGGATTAGATATTATATATGATTTTTTCAACAAATATAATCATAAATATTATAAATTAATTAAAGATATGATATATCATAACCAGGTTGCCACTAAACCCATTTATGATAATTTCAAAGGAATATGTTATAATATTTCTGTTTTAAAAAAATCATATATTATATGTAATATAAAAAATATTAATATATATGATTTATCATCTTTAATTCACGAATTTGGCCATGCTATTTATTCTAATGAAGTTGATAATGTGCCTCAACAAAAATCAATAAATCATTTTCATGAAGTATCTTCAATGTATTTCATGAAATTGTTTTTAAATTATTCTTTTGAAAATAACCTTAGCAATAGCGACACGATAATCGCTTATAATTTATTTTATCGAGCTTTATTAAATCGATTTATAGGTGTTAGATATTACACTGACCATAAATTACCAAAAACAATTGTAGACCTTAAATTATTACCCAAAGATATTGATATAGCACTTTTACAAACAAAATCAAATAATATAACTCTAGATAAAAATGACAATCTTAATTATGCTTATGGATCTTTAATAGCGCTCTATTTTGCTGATCAATATAAAAATGACTCGCAAGAAACCAGAATAAATTTTATTAATTTTATCTCTAAAATAGGCAAAATAAGTAACAAAGAAATGTTAAATATTTGTGGTTTAAATCAAAAGGAATTAGCAAATCCTAAAGTATTAAAAAAAGAATTAAAAAATCATGTCTTAAATAAATGGTAATTTATTTTTTTATTGAAATAAAAAACTCACTAAGTGAGTAACTTTTAAATGGCGCCCGATGTAGGACTCGAACCTACGACCTAACGGTTAACAGCCGTGCGCTCTACCGGCTGAGCTAATCGGGCATTAAGTAAGAATATATTAAATTATATTAATAATTCCTATGTATTAATATAACATTACTTTAATTATATTTCAACAATATTTAATTAAAGATTTAATAAATTTTATATTTAGTATTATATAAAAAAATTTAATTTATATACTAGCTAATGATATTATAAATATTTAGAGCTTCTGCGATTCCTTTAAAATATACTTGTATAAAAATATAGTAAAAACTAATTCAAAAATATTTCTATATAAAATCCAGTTGTAAAAGGACTTCGATTTTTATTTTCAAAGTCCATTATTTTGAATTATTATCAGACCCTTTTCTTTAAGATCAATTCAAAGTTATCTTCATTGCCTAATTTTTTGTTTTCAGTTTTAAATTCATCGGACCAATCTCCATATGGATCGGAGAAAATACACTGTGTTTCTCGTAAATTTATATCATCGCCTTGAACTTTTATTATAATTTCTTTATTTCCAAGTTTATCAGAACAGTATTTTTCATTTCTTATAAATGGAAAGGGTCTTACGATTCGTAAAAAATTATTATAAGCTAAACAATTGTATTCATTATTTGAAATTTCGAAAGTATCATGGGTCTTGTATAAATTTGCAATAATACATACTGCATTCTTATATAAATCTAAAAAGTTACTTTTAGTTCCTTCAACATTTATGATACTTCCTAAATCTTTATCAAATATAAATTCAGCAACGTCACGACATTGTTTAGGCCAACGTTTTGATTCGACTTGAGCTTCTAAATATCTTTCCATTAAATCATTAACAATATATGCGGCAATTTGTTTTGATTTTCTTAATTGTTCTTTAGTAATCGAAGATAAATCGAAATTATCAGTATCAAGTGTTATTCCTTCAACTTGCTTACTTACATATGAATTTATAAATATTTTTATATCGCCAAATGTATTCCATTCCATAATGCGTTTCCCTTGTAATCCGTAAGTTGCATACAATATACCGTTTTCAAATTTTACTTCTCGGCCCCAAAGATTTAATTTTTGACTTTCAATAATTCTTTTGCATATTTCATCAAAATCTTCTTCATCTGGAACAAAAGAAGTTGACCAAACATATGCTTTTTTAAACATCTCCGGTATTATGTTTGACAGTTCTTACGAGAAACAAAAGGATCAAGACCATTTTCCGTTTTTCTTCTTAATAATTCAGACACAACTAGAGTCATGTCAATCTTGTAAATCTCTTTATTCATAAATTCCCTCCTGAATTTGAAATTTATTATAACACAGTTTTAAAAAAATTTAACATTTTTTAAAGTATACAAAAAATTATAAAATGAAATTAATTCTTTTATATGCTAATAATCTAACTTTTTTTAAACCGCGAGATTTTCATTACCGAGTGTATTAATATTTTAATCACGATTTAAGTATTTTTTTAGCTGATTAGAGTATCGATTTTTATTGTTTTCTACTTCTTGCTTTAATTTTTCTTCTTTTTCTTGTAATCGCTGTTGTTGATTTGCTTCAATAAAATTTATATTATCATTTATAAATTCACTAAGTAATTCATATAAATAATGACGATTTTTATTATTATTAATATTATTATCTATTCTATAAGTTATTACACTATCAATAAATTTTTTTACATAATCGAATTTTCCATATAAAACATTGCTTTCAATTCCATTCTTAGTTCCATTTACTCTATAAAACTTTATATTAGGATCTAATTTATAATCAGTTTTTTCAAAAAGAATTGCTTTTTTATTCTCGACTAATTTGGTGATATTATTAAATCTATAATCATAAATACAGTCAGGATCTTGATAATTACCATTAATTATTATTCTAATTTTTTCGTCAACATCAATTTCAACTCTATCAAATACACAATGTTCTGTTCTTGTCGTATGATAATCGGCTTCTTGATAACAGTACTCTTCTCCTTCAAAGATTGTTATTAAATTTTCTAATATTACCATTATATTGGTATTAAAGGTCGAGTATAATTGAATTTTATTACAGTAACTCTCAATATCATTTATAGTTTCCAAAATCCCTTCGTTGATTGTTTTTTTTTGTTTAGCATACTTCATTTTAATCATACTTGTGGCTAAATTAATTTCTTCAGTTTCACTTTCCTTTAACTCTTTACTTTTATTCTTTTGTTTTTTTAAATTTTCTTGTAAAAATTCTAAATCTTTAATAACGGCTTCCAATTTCAAAACTCCCTTCAATTACTTATTATATCATATTGATAATATTTTTAAAATCTTTTTACTAAAAATCCCTTCAGAAAATTAAAAATAATAATACATTTATGATATAATTTTATTAATATATAAATGCAATATGAAAGAAGGATAATTTTATGGAAATAATAAAAGATAAATGGAATGTAAATGATATACCAGCATTTCAAAAATATTTAAAATCTAAAGGGAATAAAAAGAATATTGAATGGTTAACCAATTTATTGAAAACAAAA
>JAQVZB010000068.1 GCA_029004695.1 Bacilli bacterium
TTTATGATATTATATAATTATTGAAGAATAGGATGTGTATTATGAAAAAAGAAAAAATATCAGCGGTTGTACCATGCTACAATGAAGAAGAATCATTACCATTATTTTATGAAGAAATAGTTAAAGTAGCTGATAAAATGAAAGAGGTTGAATTTGAATTTTTATTTATTAATGATGGTTCAAAAGATAAAACATTATCAATAATGAGAGACTTAGCTAAAAAGGATAAACGTGTTAGATATATTTCATTTTCTAGAAATTTTGGTAAAGAAGCAGGGATGTATGCAGGGTTAGAAAATGCTACAGGAGACTATGTAGCTATTATGGATGCTGACTTACAAGATCCACCAGCATTATTACCTGAGATGTATCAAGCTATTACTGAAGAAGGTTATGATTCTGTTGCTACTCGTAGAGTAACAAGAGAAGGGGAACCTAAAATAAGAAGTTTCTTTGCTAGAATGTTTTATAAATTAATCAATAAGATTTCTAAAGCTGATATTGTTGATGGGGCTAGAGATTTTAGATTAATGACTCGTCAAATGGTTGATTCTATTATTGAAATGAAAGAATATAATCGCTTTTCAAAAGGAATATTCGGTTGGGTTGGATTCAATACTAAATGGTTAGAATTCAAAAATGTTGAGAGAGTAGCCGGAGTTACTAAATGGTCTTTTTGGAAACTATTTATTTATTCACTTGAAGGAATAGTCGCATTCTCAACCGCACCATTAGTAATCGCATCAATCATGGGAATGTTATTCTTGATTATTGCTTTTATCTTAATTATCTTTATTGTTGTAAAAACATTAGCTTATGGTGACCCAACATCAGGTTGGCCATCACTAGTATGTATTATTTTCTTTGTTAGTGGTATTCAATTATTTTGTACTGGTATTATTGGTCAATACTTATCAAAAACATATTTAGAGACAAAAAATAGACCAATATACATTGTTAAAGAAACAGAAAAAGATAAGAAATAATATTATAGAATAATATATATAGTGGGAGGAAATATGAAAAAGAAAAAAATAATATTAATTATATTTATTGTTATTATTTTTCTTTTAAGTATTGTTGGAGTTTACTTATATTTAGAACATCAAGAATATCTTAAAGAACAAGCAATTCTTGAACAAGAACAAAAAGAAAAAGAATTATTAAAAAATATTAAAAGCCATTATAATGATTCAGTTAAAACTAACAAAGAAGCTACTATATATGAATTAACTAATAATAATTATAATGAAATTGGCAAAATTAATAAGGATGTTGAATTATTACTAGAAAAAGAAAATATCACTATTAATACTAAGTATTTTAAAATCAGCAATTTAAATTACTATATTAATTATATGGATGTAGATAAAATCGAATCAATTTCAAAATCAAATACAAGATATAAAAAATATATATCATTTAATCAAAATATTATTACTAAAGATACAACTAATTTTTATAATAATGATGGATTGGTATATACAATAAATAAATCTTTCAATTTACCTATTTTAGTTAAGGAAAAAGATAAATATTATGTTGAATATTTAAATCAATTATTATATATAATAAAAGATGATGTGAATGAATTAATTAACTATAATAATACAACTACAGTAGCATCAACTAATATATCTGTTTTTAATTATCATGGATTTTATAATCCTAATTTAGGGGAAAAATGTGATTCTGTCATATGTTTAACAACTGAAAAATTTGAACAACAACTTAAATATATTACTGATAATGATTTTCTAACAGTCACTATGTGGGAATTTGAAAGATATATTGAAGGTAATCTAAAATTGCCCGTTAAGAGTGTCTTATTAACAATTGATGACGGCGGTCCTGGTGTTACAACTAGAGCCATACCATTATTAGAAAAGTATAATCAAATGGCAACACTATTTTTAATTTCTTCTTGGTTTGATCCTAAAATATTTAAATCAAATAATCTAGAACTCCATTCACATGGGCACAATTTACATAATCAGTATGAATGCCCAGGATATGGTGAACAAGGGGGAGCAATAATGTGCAAGGATAGAGATTATCTTTTAACAGATCTTAAAAAAAGTCGTGAATTATTAAATAACACAACAGCATTTTGTTATCCGTTCTATGATTTTAATGAATATTCAATTTCAGTATTAAAAGAAGCAGGCTTTACAATTGCTTTCAGAGGTGGATATATTAAAGCAACAGTTGGTGTTGACAAATTTAAAGTGCCACGTTTTACTGTGATGTCATATTTAACTCTTAATGAATTTAAAAAACTAATAAATTAATAATCGAGGTGGAAAATGAAAAAACAAAAATTATTAAGTCTATTATATATATATATATTAATACAACCCTTTATTGACTTAATAACATCCTTAATTACAAGATTTACTGAATCATCTCTTACTATAGGTATTATAGTAAGAGGAATATTTATTCTTATTGTAACAATATATCTTTTATTTTATAACAAATCAAAGTATCGTAAATTTAATGTTATATATTTATTACTGATTGCCATGTATATTATTGGTTACTTTGTTACAAAAAAAGGAATATTCAATTCAGAATATCTTTTTCTTGAAATAAAATATGTTTTTAAACATATTTACACACCAATCCTTTTTATTGGTTTATTAAATCTATTTGAATTAAATAAGCTTAATTATACAAAAATGAACAAATTATTTATTAAAACTGAAATGATATATTCTTTTTTAATCATAATCCCGATTATTACACTTACCACTTTTTCTTCATATCAAAACGGCAATGGCAACGGATATATTGGATGGTTTTATTCTGCAAATGAAATAGGTTCAATATTAACAATTCTATACCCTTATTTGTTTTTTTATATTATAAAAAAGAATACTTACAAATCCGGGTTAATTTTGTTGCCAACTACAATTGTAATGATATTTATAGGTACTAAAACTTCATTATTAGGAATGATAATTCCTTTAATATTATTTATTATTTATTTTTCATATAATGGAAAAGAAAAATATCGTACACCTTTGATAATATCTATAACATTACTATTCCTAGTTACCTTTTCGATTGTATATCTACCAGCAATTAATAATGTAAAAGAGAATATTACAAAACATAACAATACTACGTCATTGATTTTAAGTAGTCGTGACACCTTTTTACTAGATACTGTTAAAATATATGAAAAAGCTAGTTTAGATGAACAATTATTTGGATTAGGTATTACTAATAGATTAGATATCAATAATGAAAAAGTTACAAAAGTTATTGAAATGGATATATATGACATTATATTCAGATTTGGCATATTAGGAGCAATGTTATTATTAGCACCATTTATATATACTTTTATTATAGTTATTAATTATTTTAATCATAAAAGCAAATTAGAAATTGATCAATTAATTTATGGATATGCGGTCGGAATAGCAATTATGATTGCATATATGGCTGGGCACGTTTTAGGGGCACCCTCAGTATCATTATATTTAGTAATATCAATGATAATGATTGTTAAAAATTTCGAAATAAACAATAGTTAGTAATTTTAAAATATTGCTAACATATAATATTTTAGTATCTTTACACGAATTTGACAAAAAAAATAAATATGTTATAATTTATACATATGAATGGCACATTATTCTAGTCAGTAATTTTATTATGAGGACGGGATTAAAAAACCGTTGTTGAGCACATTGCGAAACTTTTGGTGCCTGCTTCTTACGCCCAGTTTGGGGTGGGTGCTGAAAGGTAGAATATTGGGAAGATCGTAATGGCATACGTTCCAACCCCAATGTTCATTGAGATCTAATCTTGTGATAAGCATTATTTGAAGACTTAT
>JAQVZB010000069.1 GCA_029004695.1 Bacilli bacterium
ATTATATGCTTCTCTTAACTACATTACCTAAAAACATTTTACATTTATTTTCATTTTATATTCAATAATGTTGAATAGTTTTTTTCATGATATATATTTTAATTAATGTATTAAAAAAACAAATTTCACTTTCGCTTAATCTGTTTTTTTTACTTTTTTTACAACTTTTTTAATATTCAACCTACAAATTCTTGACACTATCTAATTAGCATTTTCCAAAAAACAAACAATTATTATAATAATTTGACTTCTTCATTAGTTCAGTATTCAAATATGCTAATCCTAATTCTTCAGTTAAGGTTTCTTGACATGAAAACAAATTAGTTCCTAAAGCTAAGCGTTCTCCCTTAATTTTTACTCCTAATGCAGCAAGAGTTGTGGGATAAATATCAAAAGTATTAAATTCTCTATTTTTTCGGCATTTAGTCTTAACACTTGAATTAATAAAAGCATTATAAATTTTGCGATTATAATTTTGAGGCATATCTTCATAAATGCCTTTTTTGATCATATTTAAATGATCTCCGACAATAACTATAGTCGTATTATCATAAAATTTTTGTTTTTCAATCCAAGTAACAAATTCATTTAACATTTTACTTCCGCAAGCAAATACATTTTCATATTGAGTTAATGAATTATTAATCATACATGTTTCATCTAAATAACCATCAATCGGGTGAGTATCAACAGTCAGCATCGTAAAATTAAATGGTTCATCATTTTTAGATATATTAACTAATTTTTCTTTCGTAAATTGATATAATTTTTTGTCTTCAAATCCCCACCATTTTATATCATAATCTTTAGGAATATAATTTAAATCTTTTGCAGTATTAAAATCAAATATTTCATAATTACCATGTAAGCTTAAATAATTTCCTCGACCGCCAAAATTTTTATCTGATCCCATCATAAAATAATTTTTATAACCAGCATCTTTTAGTATTTCTCCAATTGAATAAGCATTTTTTAAAATTGATTCATACTTATTGTAATTATTGTTTCCTATTCCGCCAATTAAAGGAATTCCCGCCGTATGACCGACAATAGCTCCAGCAGTAAAACCTGTACCTAATACATCATAAAAACCGCCTAGTTTATAACCATGCGAAAAATTTATATTTTGATTAGCAATTTCTTCTAATTCAGGAATAATAGATTTATATTTAAACCCACCTTGGTTATAGCTAAAATCAGTAGCTTCTAAAGATTCAACCATAATATATATTAAATTTCTTTTATGAGAAGGAAAATTCATTTGAGCTTTTTTAGGATTTACATAATATTTCTCATAAATATCAGATGTATTATTGTTATATTGTAATGATCTCATAATAGAAAAACTGGTATTTAACTTATATGAACAAAATAATATTAATATAATAACAATTATCCATCTTAGTTTGTATATAATTTTATTTAATGGTATTTTTATATTTTTACCCCAAAAATGTATATCAAAAGTAATATTTATTTTATAAAATATATATCTAACAAAAATATATAATAAAATTATCAATAATAATTTAGGAAACACATAGGAAAAACCAATATTAATAAAATTACCTATTGGTTCATTTAAAGGAATATTTCTGTGAAATAATAATTGTTCAATTGTTACGGCACCAAAATAATCTTGAACAAAAAGTGCAATTAACACAAATAATAATATTAAAAATAATATTATATCTAAAAAGATTAATTTATTTTTTTTCATTTTTTAAAATTAATTTTACCTTTACATTATTTTTTAGTATAATCTGGAAAAGTGCTATTAATATTGATAAAACCATAATAGTTAAACTATATTTTACAAAAAAAGACGGAGTAAAGCTTAAATATTCATATTCTTTTAATATATATAAAATTATACAGGTTAATAAATTAGTAATTATCGTTAAATTAAAATAGTTTAATATTAAATTTTTTATTATATAATCATATTTTATATTTAAAATAATTAAACCCACTATTGGCGCTAAAAATATAGCTAAAAATTCATAATATTGCATTATATCACCTACAAAATATTATAACATATGAAAAAAAATTATTCATTATGCTCGAATAATTTTTTTCTTTTTATATTAATTCTTCAATTTTAGAATTATCTAGATTTTTATCATCTATTTTTTCAAATAATAATGATACTTCATTTAATATAATATCACCAGTAAAAGTAGTTTCTTTCCAAACGTAATTTGGTAAATTTAACATAGCTTTAATTTTATTAGCTGTATCTGGTAAGATCGGGGCAATTAAATTAGCTATATTTACAATCATATAAATACATGTACATGTTGTATCATTAAAAGCTTTTAAATCATCTTTTACTTGTAACCAAGGTTGTTTTTCATCATAATATTTATTTCCCACACTAATATATTCAAGAATATTATTTAAAGCCGTTTTAAATTCGCCGGTTTCAATTAAATCTCCCACTATTTGAAATTCTTTTTCCGTTAATTCTTTAATTTTAGGATCAATTAATCCTTCAGTAATTTTACCATCAAATTTTTTAGCAATAAATGATAAATTACGATTAACGAAATTACCTAAAACTCCTACTAAGAATTTATTATGAACTTGAATCATATCATCGATCGAACAAGTTGTATCTTTTAATTCTGGCCCATTAAAAACAAAATAGAATCTTATGGTATCAGAAACAAATTTTTCTAATAATTCATTAACAGTAATTAAATTACCCGTACTTTTACTCATTTTTTCATCATTTAAATTAACATAAGCACTTGAAATTATATAATCAGGTAAACGATAGCTAAGATTTAAGCCTTTTAATAAGGCTGGAAATATAGTGGTATGAAAAGGAATATTATCTTTACCATGAGTATAATAAGTTCTTAAATTAGCATTATTTTCATTCATAAACTCATCAAAGTTTATACCTTTTTCCAAAGCTGCTTCTCTGCCAGCAGTTAAATATCCTAAAACGGCTTCAATCCAAACATAAATTCTTTTATCTTCATAATCAGCAACTGGTACTTCAACACCCCAATCAATTTGTCTGGTAGCTGCACGATCTACTAAACCCATATCAATATATTTTTGCGCTTCTCCGGTAGCATTACGACGCCATTTATCTTTATTTAAATAAATCAGCTCTTGTAAAACTTTTTCAAATGCGGTTAATTTAAAATATAAATGTTTATTAGTTTTCCTAGTAGTTGATGTACTACAAGTTTTACAGTTTTTGTCTAATACCTCATTACTATCAAGATAAGCTAAACATACATCGCATTGATCACCAGTACTTTTTCCTCCACAAATTGGACATTTCCCAATAATCTCACGATCAGATAAAAAAGTATGACAAGTTTCACAATAATCATGTAATTCTTCTTTTTCATATATATAACCGTTTTTAATTAATTTTAAAAAATATTCTTGAACCATTTTTTTATGCTCAGATGAGCTTGTCAAGCTATATTTATCATATTCAAAACCAATCTTATTAAATGTTTTAACAAATTCTTCATGATAATGACTTGCTATTTGTTCTGGAGATATATTTTCTTTTTTAGCTCTTTCGGTAATTGGGGTTCCATGACAATCAGAACCTGATACATAAATTACATTATCACCATTTTGGCGATAATATTTAGCTAAAACATCACCAGGTAATAAAGCTGCTAAATGACCAACATGTAAATAATAGTTTGCATATGGCCATGCTCCTCCTATAAAAATATCTTTTTTCATTTATATTATCTCCTTTATTAATCTATTAAATTCAGTACTAATATAATACATTAAAATGTTTTTTGCAATATTTATCTATTATGTTAATTTAAATTTGAAGTGCAACAAAAAATAAAAAA
>JAQVZB010000070.1 GCA_029004695.1 Bacilli bacterium
AAAAGTAAATTGAATTATAAAAGAGACTATAGTATAATAAAATTACTTAAGAGGTGGATTATATGAGCAAATTAAAGGGGTTTTATCATAATAATAGAATATATGTAATATTAATGGGAGTCTCTCTTGTATGCTTAGCATTAATATTAGTAGTTTTTGTGTATTATTTTTTATCACAAAATAATACTGGTACTTATGGAAACAGACTTAATGGAATAGAAAATGTAAAAATTACCGATGATAAACTTGAAGGGATTAAAAAAGCAATTGAAGAAAATGAAGTTGTTGATCATGCTTCATTAAAAACAAAAGGTAAAATAGTTTATATGAATATTTATATTAAAGAAGATAAAGTAGATGATGCTAAAAATGTTGCAATTAAAAGCTTAGAATTATTTGAAAAAGAACAAAGTTCCGTTTATGATGTAATATTTACGATTGAATTAATTGGAAAAGCTGAAAATAGTTTTTATCCAATAATGGGTTCTAAAAAAAGTGATAATACGATTATTTCATGGACTAAATATGGTGAGTAGGTTAGAAGATGAAAAAGTTTAAAAGAATATTTATTACCATATTAAGTATTATAATTATAGTTTCACTTGGATTATTCATTTTTTATAATTATTTTTATGATGAAAATAAATTAAGTATTAAAGAAAAACAATGGATAGCGGATAATAAAAATAATTTAATAGATATTAATATTTCTAATAAATTAAATATCTTTGGTTATAATGGAGCTGGAGTATTTTTTGACTTTTTAGATGCTTTAGAAAAAGAATATTTAATTAAGTTTAATAAAACTGCTCAAGATAATAATACTTTAGGAAATGATTTAGGTTTTTATATAGCTAAAAATATTACTTCAAGAGATTTACCAATTTATAAAGATTATTATGTTGTAATTGGAAAAAATTCTGATGTTATAACTTCATTTAATGATTTAACTGGAAGCATTATAGGTATTACTGCTGATACTTTAACAAGAGTAACTAATTCTTATAAAAATGTTATAACTTATACTACCTTAGATACTAGGGAGGCTTTATTAGATGCCCTTGATACAGATAAGGTTAATTATTTAATTGTACCTAAAAATGAATATTTGGATCTGATAATTGAAAAAAATTATAAAATAGTTTATCACTTAAGTGATTTACCTATTAATTATTTTCTTCGTTTAGGTGATGAAGAAACTTTAAATTCGATTATTTTAAAATATTATCATTATTGGATAGAAAATGAATATGAAAGCATTTATTATGATTATGCTTATAACTTGTTTGTTGATAAATTAAATTTAACTCAAGCCGAAACTGATACTTTAACTAATAAGAATTATATTTATGGTTTTGTATCTAGCACGCCATATCAAACTTTAGCAAGTTCAAATTATGGTGGAATAGCAGTAAATTATTTAGATTATTTTAGTAAATTAAGTGATGTTGAATTTACGCTTACCAAGTATAAAAATAGTGAAAAATTAATTAAGGATTTTAATAATAAAAAAATCGATTTAATATTTGCAGATACTAATATTAATGCTAGTCATAATAAAATTTTTACTAATCTAAATATTAAATATAATATAATTGCTCCTCTTGAAAAAGATCTTAATATTTCAAATATCAACGATTTAACAAATGATAAAGTTATGGTATTAGAAAATAGTAAATTATATAGTTTTTTAAATACTGTTCCTGAGATTACTTTAGAAACCGTATCTAATGAAAAAAAATTATTAAAAGAAACTAGAAAAGATAGTATTGTGGCAATAGATGCTAATACTTATGATTATTATGTTAATCGAGAAATTAATGATTATAAAATAATCTTTACGGGTTTTACTACTGAAAATTTTAATTTTCAATATGTAAATAATAATGATGCTTTTTATAAGTTATTTAATTCTTATGTCAATATTATCGATAATAAAAATATTATAAATGAAGGCTTAGCTAATTACAAAATAGCTGCTAAAAGTGGCAATATAATAACAATAATAGCTCAATATACCTTAATATTTATTACTGGAGTTATTATAATGGGATTAATAATGTATTTTTCTAAAAGCAGATTAAAATTAGATACTAAAATAAGAAAAGATGAGAAATTAAAGTTTATTGATTTATTAACATCTTTAAAAAATCGCAATTATTTAAATGAAAAGAAAGATGTTTGGAATAATAATACGATGTATCCTCAAGGCGTAATAATTATGGATTTAAATAATGTTAAATATTTAAATGATACATTTGGGCATCTTGAAGGTGATAAACAAATTAAAGCAGCGGCTAATATATTAATTAAAACCCAACTTGATAATACTGAAGTGATTCGGACTGATGGGAATGAATTTATGGTATATTTGGTTGGATACAGTGAAAAACAAGTTTTAAATTATGTTAAAAAATTAGTAAAAGAATTTAAAGAATTACCCTATGAGTATGGGGCTGCGATTGGTTTTAGTATGATAGTTGATGATTTAAAATTAATTGATGATGCAATAAATGAAGCTACTATTCAAATGCGTGAAAATAAAGAAAATATCGAGGCCCAAAATGAGAAAGAAATTTAATAAATCATATCAAGAAAGAATAAAATATGTAAAAAAATTTTTTAAAAGAGTTTGGGAAGTGTTAAATCAACCAGAAATAGCTATATTACCAGGGCAATTAGCTTTCTTTGTTATGTTATCTTTAGTTCCAATTATAACTTTAATTGGGTATGGAGCATCATTTTTTGGGGTATCGATTGATACAATTATAAATACTTTAAAAGCAAATTTCAGTTCTGGGGTTGCTGAAATGATGATTCCAATAATTAGTGGGGAAGTTATTGATTTAAAATTAGTTATAATGTTTATTTTAATGTTCTATATAGCATCTAATGGAGCTAATTCCATAATTATAATTAGCAATGAAATATATAATGTTAAACAATCTTCTTGGATAAAAAGACGACTAAAAGCTATTTTTTTAACGATTGCGATTGTAATCTTAATATTATTCCTATTATTAGTACCAGCATTTGGAACTAAAATAATTGATGCCGTTGATTACTTTAATATTAAATCAACATTAGTAAGTATCCTTGAAATCATGCAAGGACCGATATCTTGGGTTATAATATTTATCTTTATTAAAGTAATCTATACAATATCACCAAATAAAGCATTACCATCATCAAGATTAAATATTGGAACGGCTTTTACAACAGTAGGTTGGGTAATTAGTACGGAATTATATAGTTATTATGTTAATAACTTTGCTCATTATGATATCTTTTATGCAGGATTATCTAATATCGCCGTTTTAATGTTATGGATTTATTTACTAAGTTATATCTTTGTTATCGGGATTAGTTTAAATTCGAAGGTTGAACTTGAAGAATTGGAAATAACAGGTTCTATATTAAATAAAAAATAGGTCATCATAATAATGTGCATAAAGGTATTACTTAATGCATATTATTTTTACGATGTTGACCTTATTTAGAAATAATTAAGGGATATTGTGAAGTAATACTTGAGAAGCAATTATAAATATTGCTTCTTTTTTAAGAATTTTTAATGTTTAATAAAAGACTAGATATAATAGATAAATATTAATAATTAAAAAGTCAAGTGCAACAATTAAGAAATATAAAATATAATTAAATTAGTAATAATTCTTGATGGAACATTTCACTTGGAGTGTTCCATTTTAATATTTTTCTAGGATAATTGTT
>JAQVZB010000071.1 GCA_029004695.1 Bacilli bacterium
ACTTTAACTATTTCTTCATAAAATAATGGTAATGATTCTTCTTCATTGTAGCATGGTACAACCGCTGATATTTTTTCTTTTTTCATAATACACATCCTATTCTTCAATAATTATATAATATCATAAATATTATAAGTGTCAATTATTATTTTTTAATATAATACATTAATAGTAAAACTATTGAACTTAAAGTAATAGCTAATCCTAATTTAAATCCTTTAGGTATATATTTTAATTCAATTAGATGTTCACCACGATCAATTTTAATACCAATTAAATTATTCATTATTTTAATCGGTTCAATTTTTTTATCATCTACATTAATAATCCATCCTGTATCATAAGGAATGGTAAACATTAAGTAACCATTTTCCTTTATATCAGCTGTTCCAATTAAATGTGAACTTGATATTTTAGCAATACTTACTTGTTCTTTATTTAAGATTGCATATATTTGATTAAATATTTTTTCATCTTCATAATACAAACGTGTACTATCAAATACAATTTTTTCTTCTGATTCTTTAGTTTCAAATCTAATTATAATTTTTTCACCAATATTATGTTTTCCTAAACTAATTGGTCCCCAATAATAATTGTTAAAATATTCACCAACTAATTCATTATTTACATATATATTACAACCGGGAGTTAAAACATATGGCATCTGATTAACGGCTAACTCCAAGTATAAATCATCGGTTCTATCAACACTGATGGAATATTCTAAATAGCCTACATCATCCAATTTGATTTTTTTATAGTTTATTCCATATTCACCACTAAACTCTTCTAAATTATAGGTTTTAATTTTATAATTATTTGATGGGTGAAAAAGGTCTTTATCTATATTAGTCATGTTTTTAATCATGTTATTTTGAATATCAAAAGTATTATGATTACTTGGATCAATAGAATAATTTAATATTTTACTATTAACTTTATACCCAATATTTAATGCATAAGGATTTTTTAATACATTTAAATAATCTTCATAAAATAAACCATAACCTCTAAAATTATTACCATAGTTTATTATGTATTTGATTCCTAATAAACTATCAATCAACTTTGTTGAACCATTTCCATAGAAAACGTTAGCTTGATTTACTTTGAACCCCAAGTCTTCTAAAAAATCTCTAGTATTAATATTTATGGTTGAAGAAAATCCAGTAATACCATTATAATTATAAAAATAAGAATCATTAAAGGTTCTTCTATTAATGTTTTCCATTCGATAAAAGGTATTATCCTCTTCTTTTAATTTGTTAACTATATATTCATTATCACTAAAAGAACCAATAATTGAACTATATTTGCTACCGACTTGATCAACTGTTTCTTTTAGATATTTGTATGCATTTAATCCTAAATCTGAAAAATGTAATGTAAATAATATAATTACACTGGCTATACTAAACTTTTTCAAGTCAAAACGTAAGTTCAATAAACAAATTAAAAAATAAACAATAATAATAAATAAATCAAAATATAGTATATACATATAATTATTACTATAAAATATTGGTTTATTTATGATGAGTCTAGTTGAATATATTATAAATAATAAAGGAATTAAAATAATACCAATTTTATTAATTGATTTTATATTATTAAAGCATTTATAAGCAAGCATAATAAATATTAATGACATAATAAATGATTCTCTATACAAAAAACAATTAGGATAATTAAAACCATGAAATATCAAATTAAAACTATTAATTATAAAAATTAATATTAAAATAATTATTAAACTCCCCGATAGAATTCTTTCTTTTAATTTAATATTTTTATTAAAAAAATATAGTCCTACTAAAAAGACAATAAATATACCACAAAATATATTTGGATATCCATTAATAGCATCATTCCAATTATAAGCCCCAGTATAAGCTTTTAAAGCAATATTCATTGGATTTAGTTCAATACCGAAGTTAAGTATTGTATCAAGAGAAAAAACTGCCTTACCACCCTGTAACGACATAAAAGTAGGTATTAATACTACTGCGCTTAAAGAAACTGCAATAATTGAAGCTATAATAAAATTTATAATAATCTTTAAATCTTTAATACTATTACATTTAAGTAAATATATATATATAAAATAAATAACTGAAAAAAGACATAGCATATAACCAATATAATAATTAAAAATAAGTGATAAACCTAAGGTAATAATATATAATACAGGTTTTTTATTATCAACAATCATATCTATTCCTAGTAAAACTAGTGGTGTTAATATAACTACATCAATCCACATAACATGGTAACAATAAGCAACATTATAAGCCATTAAAGCAAAAGAAGTTGAAAATAATAAGGAAGTAATATTGTGTTTTTCATTTTGCTTACTTAAATAATAGTTACATGTAAGACCACATAATCCTATTTTTATAAATATAATGATCATAATCATAACCGGTAAAAAATTATTAGATACAAATAAAGTAAGTAAATTTAATGGGCTTAAAATATAATAGGCAGCCAATCCAATAAAGTTAGCACCCATATAGCTATTAAAACTATAGAAAAAGTTATTTTCACCCATATATATATACTTCAAATATCTAATAAAATCCATATATTGATTAGACATATCGCTAACAATATATGAATTATTTCCAAAAGGATACATCTTTAGAAAAATAGATGTAATTAATAATATTGCAATAGGAATAAACAAAGAGAATATTAAAATACTTTTTCTTTTCATACTCTACTCCAAATCTACTGAAAATAATCAATCAAAATTATATTTAAATATTATTTATTATAAAAGATTCAGTCATTTGTTTATTTCTACTATATATATTTTTGATTAACTTTATTCTTTAGTATATTCACGTTACTCTAAATGTATCAATATTATTGTACTAAAAATAATTATTAAAAAAGAAATGCATAGTATCAATTATTATTTTTAAATACTAAGAACTTACTTAAAATATAATTTAAAATAATAATGATTATATTAACGATTATTTTAGAAATCATATCATTAATACTTATTAAGTCAATTAAGATAAACATTAATAACATGTCGATACCAAAAGTAAGTAACCTGCAACTATAAAAAGATAATAATTCTTTAATTTTCTTATTTAATTCAGTTGCTTTACTATTGAATACATATTTACGATTTGTTATATAGGCAAATAAGACTGATAATACCCAAGCTATAACATTAGAGGTATAGACATCTATTTCTAATAGTCTCGTACTTAAAGCATAAACAATAATGTTTATAAGAGTCGTTAAAACACCGAACACTAAATATAGAATAGCTTCTTTATATTTTATAAATAATTCTTTCATATAAACTCCTTTTTTAATATATTTATTAAGATTAATTGATACCATTATACCACCTTTTTAATCTTTTTTTATAATAATAATATTATTTAGATTTTTATTCTTCCTTTACATTAACCAAATACTAACAGTTCACTTTTTGGGTTAAATAAGATATAATTAAGATGGTGGTAAGATGAAAGAAAAACAAAAAAAAGAAATGATTAAACAACTTCAAAAACATAAAGAAAAGACAAGTAAAGATAATATAATAATTAAATCAATTAAGATTACTTTTTTAGTACTTGCAGTTTTAGTTAGTATTATTTACTTGATTTATAAT
>JAQVZB010000072.1 GCA_029004695.1 Bacilli bacterium
CCAACACTTGCTACCTTTTTACCAGCCATTTTATTAATTAGAGTACTTTTACCTACATTAGGTATTCCAATAACTAAAGACTTTATTTCTTTAGGTTTTAATCCTTTTAAAGATCTTTTATAATTAATATCTTTAACTACTTCATTAGTTAAATCAATAACTTTTTTATAATCATTATTATTATTTAAATTTAATAATAATACTTTATATCCTTTATTTTCATAATATTTGATCCATTGATCAGTAACTTTAAGATCACATAAATCTTTTTTAGTCATAATTAATATTCTTACTTTATTTTTAATTAATTTATCAATATCAACTATTTTAGAAGCAAAAGGTATTCTAGCATCTATTAATTCATAAACTATATCTATAATTGGTAATAATTTAGTTATTTCCCTTTTGGTTTTTTCCATATGACCTGGATACCAATTAATATTTGTAGTTTGAACAATTTTTTCTTCTTTATTATTACTTATTTTTTTATCTTTTGCTATCATTTTAATCAAATCCTTTATTAAATAATATTTTGCTTTTATTTATATTATCTTTTCTTTTTTCTAATTTATCTGGATGATGAGCTAAAGCATCACATCTTTGAACTTTAAATCTTTTTAATTGTAAATCATAATTATCAATAATATCCTCATTAGTAATAATAATATCATGATTTTCTATCAAATAACAGATTTTATTTATATAATTTTTTTCAAACCCGAGTCTATTTAAGATCGTTTCTAATATATATGAAGAAATTTTTGGGTGCTCATGGAAGTGTCTTATTTCACCTTCTTGATAGGAAAAAGGTTTCCCAATATCATGTAAAAGTAAAGCTAATCTAACATCAAAATCACATTCAGATAAACTTAAAGCATAAAGTGTATGATCCCAAACATCTAAGTGATGATGAGGATTTTTATGATCAAATCTTACCATAAATTTAATTTCCGGAATATACTCAATTAAAACATTAATATTATCATTTATTGAATCGACAATATTATCATTAATTAAAATGTTTTTTATTAATTCAATTTTTTTGTTTTTCATAATATATAACCTCAATTATTTTTATAAACTTAATATTTCTGTTTAATGCACATTTTCCTCATATAAATTGTATCAAATAATAAAAAAATTGACTACTCAATACTTTTTTTGTTATATTAATTAAGACATAAAAAAATAAAGTTTTATTTAAATATTTTAAATTTATATTCATATAATATATTTGAATCATAAGGAGATGCATAATGAAAAGAACAAAAATAAAAGATCGAATCCTACCTACTTATACCAAAGGTGAAGAATTAATGAATATGGTAACTCATATAATTGGGGGTGTTATTGGAGTTGTAGCCTTAGTTTTATGTATTATATTTTCTTGTATTCATCAAGATGGCTATGCTTTAGCTGGATCAATAGTATTTGGAGTATCAATGATCCTTCTTTATACAACTTCTAGTATATATCATGGGTTAAGCCCTAAAAAAAGTACTGCTAAAAAAGTCTTTCAAATACTTGATCACTGTACAATTTTTATCTTAATAGCTGGTACGTATACGCCTATATTATTAACTAATATAAGAATATATTCTCCGGCTTTAGCTTGGAGTTTATTTGGAATATTATGGGGTGTTGCAATTTTAGGAATTATCTTTAATTCAATAGATTTAAAAAGATATAAGACATTTTCAATGATATGTTATCTAGCTATGGGTTGGTGTATAGTAATTACTGCTAAAGATATAGTTTCAATTCTTGGAGTTCCAGCCGTAATTTTATTATTAGCTGGCGGGATCGCTTATACGATTGGAGCAATTTTATATGGAATAGGTAAAAGAAAAAAATATTTTCATGGCATATTCCATATTTCAGTTAATACTGGAAGCTTACTTCATTTTCTATGCATATTACTTTATATAATATAAAACATAATTATTTTGTCAAATACATTTGCTAATTTTTTATTATAATATTCGGCTTTTATTTTTTTTATGTTAAAAGTAATATCTTCTAAGGTTTCTAATGTAACAATACTAATATTATTAGTATTTTTTATGTGTGGTTTTTGATAACTATCAGCACTTAATCTTCCGGTTATAGGGTTAAATTTAAAACCCGAAGCCAGCTCAGATAAATAATCAGTACTAGTACCATCAGTCCCATTTCCGACTTCTTCTTCATCTTTATCGTATACTAAATATTTATTTATTTTATTTATAATTTGAGCTAATTTTAGACTATTTAAATTAAATTTACTACTTAAGTTAGGTTTTCCTGAATATATTAATCGACCTGCAGAATGAAGGGTTATATAAGCTTTAATATTATTAATATATTTATTAAATAAGTATATTAATGCTATGGTTTCTTCTTCACTTCCTAATTGGTAACCACAATAAAAATCATCCACACCTAAACTAGGTTTAAATGCTACATTTGAGGATAAATAATCATAGTAATGAAGTCCAGCATGTTGCGAAGGAAAATTCCGATTTATATCAACACCATTACTATTAGCTTTATAATTATTAAAATTAATTAAATTTCTTTTTTTATAAATGTAAAGGTTTTTATTTTTAATATTTTTAAAACCAAATAAAACCGCCTCATATCCATCAGGATTAACTAAAGGAACAATTATTATTTTAATATTATTTAATTCTTTTTGTTTTTTTTCTAACTTATTAATTAAATCAATTGTATATTTTAATATAAATAATGGATTTGCTACTTCTCGAGCATGAATACCTGCATCAAACAAAATAATTTTTTGACCAATTCCAATTTCTAATGAATAAATATTTCTTTGGTCGATACTCTTGCCAATAATAAAAACTTTTATATATTTAGATAAATTTAATCTTTTGATCATTTTTTCATAATCTTTAAAATTTAAAATCTTCTCAAAATTATATTTAATATTTTGATACTTCTTATTTGTTTTAGGTAATAGGGTTATTTCTTTATTTATAGCATTTAAATAATTAATGTTATTCATACCTTTAGCATAATATTTAGCTATTAAATAACTATCTTTTTCTAGATTATTTGTAATTATTATATATCATCTCTTTAATAAAATATATTATTGATAATAAAAAATAAAACAAAAAAAACTTCATAATGAAGTTTTTAAACAATTAATTATATTTTAGTTACATTAACTGCTTTATTTTTAGAACTATCTTTTGGATCTTTTTCAATATCAAATGTTACTTTTTGTCCTTCTTCAAGAACTTTGTAACCATCGCCTACTATACCTGAAAAGTGTACAAAAATGTCTTCTTTAGATTCATCGTTTGTAATAAAGCCAAAGCCTTTATCACTTTTAAACCATTTAACTGTTCCTTGGTTCATAATATCCTCCTAAATTTCTATCACATTTCAAATAATGTATGACAACTGTCTGAAACGTACAACTAATTATAGCACATATTTAAAAAAATATGTATAAAATTTTTATTTTTATATAAATTGAAAAAGTAAGTGTCCGAAAAGGACAAAAAAAAGACACATAATGTGTACCATGATACAATGTTAATTGAAATAGAAAACATTGGAGGTGCACTTATGTGTCTTTTAGATTATAACAA
>JAQVZB010000073.1 GCA_029004695.1 Bacilli bacterium
TTGTTAGAGTTTTATCTTTTGAACCAACTGTATATCTAATTGTTATTTTTTTAATATCATTTTCAATATAAATATCGACGAGTTCTCTTTTCATTATAATTGGACTTATAAATTTATCTATTATCTTTTCAAACTCTTTATAATACTCTCCTCTTTTAGATATAATAGTATAATCTAAGTTTGTAATTGGGTATTTACTTACCTCATCATAGATAATATTTTCTTTTTTAATTTGAGAATAATAATCAAAGTTTATATCAATTACAACAAAACATTTCTTTTTATTAATTTTGTTACTCACATTACGGTTAAATACTTTAATTTGACCTATGACATTATTATTAACAATAATATTTTGAGTTAAGTCCTTATGATAATAATCTTTACTTTCTGATAACTCAAAAATTGGTTTAATATTTTTAAGTGCCTTAATTAAATTATAAGTAATACTTTTAGCTTCATTATAAACTTTTTTTAGATTATCTAGATCATCTGATAATAAAATACTTAAAGACCTTTTATTTTCACCCTTTTCAATTATGGTGCCTATTTCAAATATTTTAATCTGTTCATGTCTTTTAGTATTATGAGAAGCTGTTTCTAACATACTTAACGATAAATCAGTTCTTAAAATATTATCTTCATTTTTACCAATTAATTTTACATTATCTATTTGAACATCAATATTTTTTAAAAAAGCAGTCTGATTCCATAAATAGGTATGAATTTCATTAAAATTATATTTATTAACCAAATATTCTTTTATTTCATACTCTTGTTCATAAGTTGTTTCATTATTGCCAAAGGTTAAATCCATATTAAGAGGAAGTTCTTTAAAATTTTCATATCCATATAATCTAGCAATTTCTTCAATTAAATCCGCCGCAATAGTAACATCTTTAGTTGCTCTAAAAGTAGGAACAATAACTTTAAAGCTATCTTTTAATACTCTAACTTTAAATGATAATAAATTTAATATGTTTTCTACAACAGAATCTTCGATTTCAAAGTTCATATATTTATAAAGTGATTTTTTTTCTAAAATGATTTCCTTTTCTTTAAATACTTCCGGATAAACATCAGTAATATTAGATGCGAATTCTAAATTAGGATTTTCATCATTTAATAATTTAATAAATCTTTTGGTTCCATCCATTGCTAAATTAGGATCTAAACTTTTTTCATAGCGACTAGATGCTTCAGTACGAAGACCTAATGAAATGGCAGTTTTTCTAATTGTTGATGCTTCAAAAGAGGCGCTTTCAAGAACAATTGACTTAGTATCATCAGTTATTTCACTATCTAATCCACCCATTACTCCAGCTACGGCAAAATACTTACCACCATTTTTGATCATTAAGTCTTTATTAGTTAATAATCTTTCATTACCATCTAAGGTTGTAAATTTATCACCATTTTTAGCTAAACCAATTTCGATTTCATCGACAATATTGGCATCAAAAGCATGCATCGGTTGACCTAATTCAAGCATTACATAGTTAGTTAAATCAACAATTAAATTTATACTTCTCATGCCAGCATAATATAAAAATATTTGCATCCACATTGGAGTAATTTGATTTTCTATTTTATCTAATTTAGTTCCGATATAACGATAACATAATTCGGGATTATTAATTTTAATTTTTAAATCTTTTTTATTTACTTTAGTATCATCAAGTTCTAAAGGTAATAAGCTATTACCTGTAATAGCTGCTATTTCTCTAGCTATCCCATAATGTCCCCATAAATCAGGGCGATTAGTTAAAGATTTATTATCTATTTCAACAATAATATCTTCAATAGGGAATATTTCTTTGATATTAACTCCTAATTTAGTATCTTCAGGTAACTCTAAAATACCTGAGTGATTATCACTTATCCCTAATTCTTTTCCACTACACATCATACCAAATGAATCAACACCTAATAGTGGTCGAGCACTAATTTCAATATCATCAATATAACCGCCAACTTGAATTAATGCACCAATTAAACCTACTTTAACATTAGGAGCACCACATACTATTTGAAGTTTTTCTTTGCCATTATCTACTTTTAAAATTGATAATTTTTTCGATTTAGGATGAGGATTACATTCGATAATTTTAGCACTTACAACACCATCAAAGTTTTTACCTTTAATTTCGATACCTTCTACTTCGGCAGTTCTAATGGTAAAGGTATCCCATATTGAATAAAAATCAATTTTTTCACTATTTTTAATATGTTTTTTTACAATATTACATGAAATTTTCATAATACTTCACCTACCTTATATTAAACTGATTAAGATGTCTTAAATCACCTGAATTTAAATATCTTATATCATTTATTTTATATTTCATCATGGCTAATCTAGTTAATCCTAAACCAAAAGCAAACCCACTATATATTTTAGAATCAATCCCACTTTCTTCAAGAACATTAGGATGAATCATTCCACAAGGACATAATTCAATCCAGCCTGTGTTTTTACAAGTTGAGCATCCTTTGCCTTCACATATCATGCATGTACAATCAAGCTCAAACCCTGGTTCAACAAATGGGAAGAATCCAGGGCGAAGTCTAACTTCAACATCTTGTTTAAATACCTCTCTTAACATTCCTTTCATAACATAAAGAATATTACTTATCGAAATATTTTTATCAATCACCATACCTTCCAATTGAAAAAAGGTATTTTCATGAGAAGCGTCTAAATCTTCATTTCTAAAGCATCTACCAGGAACACACATTTTAATTGGAGCTCCATATTTTTGCATTGCTCTTGCTTGAACTGGACTTGTATGGGTTCTTAATAAAAGTTCATTATCAAGCCAGTAAGTATCTTGCATATCTCGAGCGGGATGATTAGCTGCCACATTCAAAGCTTCAAAATTAAAATATTCTGATTCCATTTCTGGTCCATCAAGAACCATAAAACCCATCTTTTTTAAAATAGTGGTTACATCTCTTGCTACAATTGTAACCGGATGAAGAGATCCATTTACTTCTTTAACTGGTAGTGTTGGATCAAAGGTTATTATTTCACTTTTATTTAATGATTCCTCATAATATTTAGTAAAAAGATTATCAAATTCAATTTTAAGTTTATTAAATAATGGCCCATATATTTTTTTATCTTTAACATTCATATTTTTAATATTTGCCATATAAGTATTTAACTTGCTTTTTTTACCTAAATATTTAGATTTAATATTTAAATATTCACTTTCATTAGTTATTGTTTTAGCTTCTTCAGAAGCTCTTTTTACTAAATCGTTTAATTGTTCTTTCATGTTTTTATTCCTCCAATAAAAAAATCATGCCTTTAAGGACGAACTTATTCGCGGTACCACCTTAATTCATGATTTACATGCTCTTTATTTCCTTAACGCGGAATTTCGTTTAATGCTCATATATTGAAATTCGTTATATATATTACTTTATAAATATTTTCAGCTTATAATATTACTCTCTTTAAAGATATATATAATTACTTAAGATATAATCTTCGCATTACTAATTAATAGTAACAAAATGATTAAACTATGTCAATAAAATAACTCTAGCTACTATAGTTAAGCCACAATATATGGATCACTA
>JAQVZB010000074.1 GCA_029004695.1 Bacilli bacterium
CACTTGGTACTAATATTCAAGCTATTAAAAATTTAATCGGAAATGCTGCTACAATTGTTGTTAAAAATAGTCAGGATAATATAAAAAGTAATAATGAACTTATCGCAACCGGAAATAAAATAATAATATCAAATGGAACTACATCAGCAACATATACTTATGTAGTAAGGGGAGATTTAAATGGTGATGGAGAAATAAATTCAGCTGACCTTTTAAGAATAAGACAACATTTATTAGGGATTAATAAATTAACCGGTCCTTATTTAACAAGTGCATTACTTGCCAGTGGAACGGAAGTTAATTCTGCCGACCTTTTAAAAATAAGACAACATTTATTAGGAATTATAAATATAGAACAGTAGGGATAAAATGAAAAAAATAAAATATTTAATATTAGGAATTTTAGCTTTTGTTATTTCAACTAATATCGTATTTGCAGCTGGAACAGCAAGTTTATCAACGAATGCTAGTACAATTGAAAATGGAAGTAGAGTAAAAGCAACTCTATCATTAAGAGGTGTCGCTGCATGGAATGTTACTATTCATAGTAGTGGTGCAACAAGTGGCTGTACCGAAAAATTTGTAGGTGATAGTGGAACAGCTCAAAATGTAAATAAAACCTTTACGGTTACTTGCACAGCAACATCAACAGGAATAATAAACTTTTATGTAAGTGGTGATATTACTAGTGCTAACGGTGAAAATGTTAAAATCAGTGGAAGTAAAAGTGTTAAGGTTGTAAAACCTCGCCAAAAATCATCAAACAATAAATTAAAAAGCTTATCAATAACCGGTTTTGAAATTACACCGGTATTCAATATAAATACTAAAGAATATCAACTTTTAGTCCCATCAACAACCGAAAAAATTACAATTAATGCTGCTAAGGAAGATAGCTATGCGAGTATAGAAGGAACAGGGGAAAAAGAAGTTCATGAAGGAGCAAACTTTTTTGAAGTTATTGTAACAAGTGAAACGGGAGTTAGTAATATTTACACAATCACTGTTACAGTTGAAGATTTAAATCCGATTGTGGTAACTATAGGTAAAGAAAAATTTACGGTTGTTAAAGAAGCTAGAAATTTAGTAAAACCAGATTTGTTTGATGAAACAACCATTAAAATAAATGATATAGATATACCGGCTTTTATAAATGAAGTTTCTAAATATACTTTAGTAGGTCTAAAAGATAGTAATGGCAAAATAGAATTGTATATTTATAAAGGAAATGAATATATAAAATATAAAGAATTTAATAGTGGTAAAATAAGTGTTATTTTTCTAGAAGATGAAAAAAAACCTAAATATTTTGAAAAAACATCTATAACTTTAAATGATGAAAAGATCGTTGCTTATAAACATAATGATTTAGTTTTAGTTTATGCTACTAATATTGCTACTGGAAAAACTAATTATTATAGTTATGATGATGAAGAAAAAACTTTGCAAATATTTAATATCAATGATTATATTAATTTAATTTCTAAAACTGAGAAAGCAAAAATTGTTATAGCGATAGTATCGATTCTTTTGGCTATTTCGATAATTATAAGCGCTTTATTATATTTTAATTTTAAAAAAACTAATAAAATAAAAATAAAAGAAGAATTCAAAAAAAGTAAATCAAGTAAAAAATAATCTACTTGGTTTTTTCTTGATAATAAAATTAATAAAAGATATAATTAAAAAAAGAAAGAAGTGTTCTAGTGATAATAACCGAATATAAAAAAGCTAAAAATAATCAGTATGAATTAACACTAAGTAATAATACTTCTATTATTTTATATGAAGAAACAATTATAAAACGTAATTTATTAATAAATAAAAATATATCTCAGACTGAATTAAATTTAATAATTAAAGAAAATAATAAATTAGAAGCTTATTATATAACTATTAATTATTTAAACAAAAAAATGAGAACGGAATTCGAAGTTAAAGAATATTTACTTAAAAAAGATTATAATAAAATAATTATAGATAATACAATTGCTATGTTGAAAAAACAAGGGTATATTGATGATGATAAATATATTAATAGTTATATAAGTGATCAATATAATTTAACTAATAATGGCCCCGATAAAATAAAATACAATTTAATTAAATTAGGCATCAATGAATCGAAAATAAAAATCAATCAAGATTTTAATTTAAAAATAAGAAAAATTATTGATAAAAAAGTTAACATAAATAATAAATTAAGTACTAGAGCTTTAATAATTAATATATCTCATTATTTAATTAATTTAGGATACCCTATGGAAATGTTCCAAGACTATTTAGAAAAAATAAAAACTAATGATGATAAATATATAAAAGTAGAATATCAACAAATTTATAATAAGTATAAAAATAAATATGATCAAAATAAATTAAATCTATATATAAAAGATAAATTATATCAAAAAGGATATGATTTAGATTTAATAAATAAAACCATAAAAAAGGAGAAAAAATGAAATTATATTATCAAACATTATCAAAAGAAAATAAAAAAGACTTAAAAGAAAAATTTTTGAAAAGTAAAGAAACAATTTTATTTAAAAAAGCTAATAAAATAGTAGTGGTGTCAATTATTGGAATAATTATTGCCTTTATATCAACAATATTTGATTGTTTTTATAAAACAGGAATTTTAAATTATGTCTTAGACGGATTACTATTTATATTTTCGATAATATTTTTAATAATTTTTTATAAAATCAAATTAAAAGAAATAAATAAATTTGCATTAAAATCTAAATAAATAATTAAAAAAGATGTTTATTAGATGGAGTACCCCAAGTAGTTGGCACATATAAAAAAATAACCTTTGGTAAAATAAAGTCAATTATAAGGAGGTGCTTTTTCTATGGCGAAAAAGGGTCAGAATTTTAAAAAATATGAAGATGATTATATTTTAAAAATAGTTTCCGAAAAATTGAAAGGTAAATTATATTCTTATCTTGAACGCGAATACTTTGTACCAAATAGTACAACAACTTGGGTTAAAAGATATAATGATAAAGGGACAACTACTAAAGAAGACAATAGGTGGATAATAAATCTTAAAAAGATTCGAAGAATAATGAAAAAATATGATCTTAAGGTGAGATATCATAAAATTCTTAAGTCAAATATTTATCATCAATAATGGATCGACATACAAGAGATATAATTGCATATAAAATTAGCAATAAAATGGATAGAGAAATTGTTCTAGATACTTTAAATGATGCTATTGCAAAATAAAAAGATTTAAATGGAGTAATATTACATTCCGATCAATGGTTCCAATATACATCTTATGAATATAAAGCTATTTGTGAAGCGAATGGAATACAAATTTCCATGAGCCCAAAAAGCTCACCTGTAGATAACTCCCCAATTGAGAGCTTCCATTCAAGTTTAAAAAGAGAAAGCTACATAATTATAATATCACATCTTTAAAGCAATATATAAAACTTGTTAATGAGTAGATTGTGTATAATGGTTTGGGGAAAGGAAACTTAAAAAGGAAGACCTATGATAAAATGTTGTTGAACACAGACATTTAAGGAGGTCTTCCATGAACAACATTATACTACAAAATTATAGAGATTT
>JAQVZB010000075.1 GCA_029004695.1 Bacilli bacterium
CTAAGCTTAACACCTTTTTATACTTACTTAGTCAAGTTATTACCTTTATTATTACCATAGTATCATATTTTTATTAATTTGTCAAACTATTTTTTAATATAATCTTGTGTTAAAATTTGTATTTTATTTGAATATATTTACACTACAAACAGAATTTCGATTCCAATAACAAACCCTTCTTATTTTAAAATTTTCAGCATCTGTAACCTTTCCCCCATTTTTATATTTTAAAAATTCCTCTTTCCCTTCCCATAATTCAATTCTTTTTCCTGTTGGCGTCCATTGAAAAAATTGATTTTCATCTAATGCAATAATTGTCCCGTTATCTTTCATTAATAAAATTTCAACATTTTTGTTAATAATTTGTCCATCCTTTTCAATTAACATTTTTATAACCTCCATAGTTTTATATTATTATTATATTTTCATTGCTTAAAACTCATTTAAACGGCTTAGAGTTGATATGTGATATCACTGTATCGGTTTAATATCAATTTTTATTTAAAACTCAATTATTACTTTTTTTAAAAATCCTTGATATTCAAAAACATTTTTAAATGGTAATTCGCTTTCTATAAAAAACTCTTTTATATTTTTACATTTTGGCATTATGTAGGTTTTTCTTTCTTTGTTTAATTCGCTTTTTAGATATTCAATGTCATTAATACATTTTTGAATATAATTATATAATTTATTTTTATATTCAACGATTGAAATATCTGCTGTAATACCATACATTTTTACGTTGTCTAATTCATGATTCAAAGTATTTTCAATTGATTTCTTAATATCTTTACCTTCCCAGTAATAATTTTTTGCCCAGTTTAAAATAACCACTGTTTTATTTGCTTCAAAAACTTCTGATCTTGTTACCATAATAACCTCCATATAATTTTATTTTTTATTTATTTTTATTACCTTTTGGGATGATATTTATTTATTGTTGCATACCATCAAACAACATTATTTTATTATGCATCCATTTCTTCGATAACTTGCAAAGTTATTAAATGCGATATTAATTCTTTGCATTTTTTCGATATTCCATTGTAACCTTCTGCTGTTTCATCGGCTTTCATTTTTAATAAATTTTGTAAAGTTTCATTTTCAAATTTTGTCATTATTAAATACCTCCATTTATTTTTATTATGATAAATTTTAGTTTTTATTAGCTATATTCTTTTATGCACTCAATACAAATAATATCATTTTCATCATCGATATAAATTATATCTCCTTCGTCTAAACCTTGATAACATACAGAACAGATACTTGAATTATCTTGTAAAATTTCTTTTTTCATTTCTACTCTCCTTTTATTTTTATTTTATTTTTTTTACTATCTTAAAATTGACCTTTTATTATCTAAACTATAATATACTTATATAATTATTATTTTTATCATTGAAATGTTTTTTAAAATCTTCTATATGAATTGGTCTTAAAATTTCAAATTGTTTTATTGTTTTATTTAATAAATCTGAAATTCTTTTTTCCAATGTTATACATTCATCATCATATACTTTTTTACTTAAATATTCATGCAAAGTATGATTTGTATACATATCAGTAAAATTTTCTAAATCCTCAAAATATGGTGTCCCTGTTGATACTGTTGTTTCAATATGCACTCCTCTATCAGTTTTATATGCATATATTCCACATGTATATTGTTTTGTTTTAAAATTTTCTATTTTTATTAAACTATCATTTTCAGTAAAATTTCTTATCATGTTTGCAATTATTTTTATATCATTCATCTTAAAACCTCCATTTTATTTTTATATTATTATACTTTTATATGTGCTTATTTTTTCGATTAAATCAACTTCCCTTTGATTATTAACATTAAATATTATTTCATGATGTTTGCTGTCAATTTTATTATCTTCTAGTATGTAAAATCTTAATTGATTTTTAATTTTACCATAAATATAATTATTACATATTATTTTTACTTTCATTTTTTCACTTCCTTTTTATTTTATTTTTAAAGCTTTACTATAAACCAATAAATTATTTTTATTTGCTTATAGTACAGCTTTAAACTGTACTATTTCATAGGATTTCATTCTGTAAAAACATCTATTGCATCATAGTTTAAAATGTTATTATCTTGTAAATAATCCCTGAATTCTTGAAATGAATTAACACATTCAAATTGATCTTTTTCGTATGTTCCTGTTTCCTTGTCGTAATACTCAAAATTAATAATTAATAAATTATTTAACATTTTTATTACCTCCATAGGATTTTTATATTTCTTATTATAATAACACTATCACATATTTGTATATTTGTCAATAACTTTTTAATTTAATTTTATATGTTAGTTAATAATATTTTTATATATTCAATAAATAATTTTATAAAAATTATTGAAGATATTAATATAAATATGTTTTCTATAAATATTTTTTTGTTCCATCTGTATTTATTTTTTATCATTATGATACTTCCTTTTAATATATTTTTATATAATTAAATCTGCAATATATAAATATTTGTCTATATCGTCAATAAATTTTTTAGCTAAATTATAAACTATTTTTATATCTTCTTTTGTTATTTTATTTTTATATAAGTCGGATTCTATGCTGTATCTATCGATATTTGCAATATCCCATGCAATTAAATATATTTTATATTCTGCAAAAAATTCGCTTGCATACTTTATAAAATATTTACATTGTTCGAAAAATATTTCTCTTTGTTGTTCAGCTTTTTCTTGCTCTCTTTTTTCTGCATAGTATAAACTTGTTATATATTCCATTTCTTTTTCTTGTTCCTGTTCTTTTTTTATTTTGTCCAGTTCTCTTTGTTTTTTCATTTTCTTAAAATATTCTTGTTGATCCTTTATTGTTATATATCCTCCATCTGTTCTGTAACCTTTAAACATGGTATAACCTCCATTTATTTTTATTTTAATTTTAATGCTAAATTACAAACACATAAATTATTTTTATATGCTTGTAGCATAGCATAAACTATGCTATTTTTATTATAAATTATTTTTCAATTTCATTAAATAATTATAACATTCATTTTGACTATTAAAGGATTTTTTCAATCCTCTAAATGTTCCCATATCATTACAAGTTATCCATACTAAATTAATTCCGTCATCTGTTCTAAAATTACTTTTTATTTCCTTTAATAGATTATTAATTTTTTCTATCATTTTTGATCCTCCATATTATTTTTATTTACTCATTAAAATATTTTTCAAGTTCTTTAAATACTTCTTTATGTTTCTTAGGAATATCATTTTTAAAATATCGTTTACTATAGTAAATATTGAACGGATATACTTTTTTATATAGTGTTATATCATAGGTTAAACATTTGGGATATTCTGTTATATTGTAACTTGTATAGTTATTTTCATATTCTTTTTTTATTCCAATTGACGGCATCATACTATCAATATTATTATGCAAAATATTTATATCATTTATAAAATCTTCTTTTTCCTTTTGCATTCTTAATCTAATTTCTTCCCTTATTTCTTTCCGTCTTTCCTCTCTTTTACTCATTTTTGATCCTCCATTTTTATTTTTATAAAATATAAGTTTTATT
>JAQVZB010000076.1 GCA_029004695.1 Bacilli bacterium
ATGCTAAAAATTATCAAGGTTTAAAATCATTATTTAAACTTAATACCTTTTTATTAAATAACTCTTTAAACATCATAGAACTTACTAAATATATTAAAGATTTTATTATTTTAATTCCTTATAGTTCGAAAGGTATTTATCATATTCTAAAAGATATAACTAATGATTTATTTATTGGTTATTTAAATGAAGCAGAAAAAATAAATGCTAGTATTATGACTGATAAAATCATTTATTTTAAAATAGCTTTATCTTTAGATAAAAAAGATACGGTTTATCTAAATACTTTAAATGCTATTAATGAAGGGGTTACTTTAGAAGAAATAAATAAAATAGATTATTCTTCGTATTATATAGAAGAAGCTAATTTAACAAGTATTACTAAATTAATAAATATCAAAATGGAAAAACAATTAAATTTAATACCACATTATGATAACAATATAAAAGATAGTTATAAATACTTACAAGATTTAGCTATTAAAGGATTAAATAAAAGGTTAGCTGGTAACATTCCTGATGAATATAAAAAAAGATTACTTTATGAACTTAAAATAATTAAAGAAATGAACTATGTCGATTATTTTTTAATCGTCTATGATTATATTAAATATGCTGTTAAAAATGATATTTTAGTCGGACCAGGAAGAGGTTCAGCAGTTGGATCATTAGTAATCTATTCTTTAGGCATTACTTCTGTTGATCCTTTAGAATATGGGCTTTTATTTGAAAGATTTTTAAACCCCGAAAGAATAACACTGCCAGATATTGATATTGACTTTGATGCATCAAGAAGAAATGAAGTAGTGAATTATGTCAAAGAAAGATATGGTAATTATAATGTAATGGGAATAATGACTTATGGAACTCTTGCTGCTAAACAAGCATTAATTTCGATATCTAAAGCTCATGATAAAGATATAAATAATTTACTAAAACTAATACATCCTAAAAAAAGTTTAAAAGAAAATCTAAATAATAATGTAAAAAAAATATTAGATTCGGATTTAGAAATTAAACAAATATATTATGAATCTTTAAAATTAGAAGGAATTAAAAAACATATTAGTACTCATGCAGCTGGAGTAGTTATATCAAATACTTATTTAGATAATGTAATTCCTATAATTCTTAGTGGGGATACCTATTTAACTGGTTATACAATGAATTATTTAGAAGATTTAGGTTTACTTAAAATGGATTTTTTAGCAATTAAAGATTTAACTATTATATCTGATATTTTAAACTTAATAAAAAATAAAATAAATATTAAAGAAATAAATTTAAATGACCAAAAAGTACTTGATAGATTTACTAATGCTAATACTGCAGGTATCTTTCAATTTGAAAGTGAAGGGATTAAAAACTTTTTAAGAAAATTAAAGCCGTCTTCTTTTAATGATTTAGTTATTGCCAATTCTTTATATCGACCAGGACCAGTAGATAATATACCATTATTTATTACTAGAAAAAATAATAAAGCCAAAATAAATTATCTTCATCCAAGTTTAGAAAACATTTTAAAAGAAACATATGGAATAATAGTTTATCAAGAACAAATTATGCAAATTCTTAGCGTTGTAGCAGAATATTCATATGGAGAAGCTGATGTAATTAGAAGAGCAATATCGAAAGTTAAAAAAGAAATCATTATTAAAGAAAAAGATAAATTTATTAAGAGAGCTATAAAAAATAATTATCAAGAAGAAATAGCATTAGAAATATATAATTTGATTTTAAAGTTTGCGAATTATGGCTTTAATAAATCTCATTCGGTAGCATATGCGATGTTAGGATATCAAATGATGTACTTAAAAGTATATTATCCTCAAGAATTTTATTTATCTATACTTAATATTAATATTGGATCAAATTCTAAAACGAAAGAGTATATTGATGAAGCTAGGTTTTTTGAACTTAACATTTTAAAACCCCATATTAATTTAAGTTCGAAAAATTATGATTTAAGTAATGATATTATAATGCCTTTAACTACTATTAAAAATGTTGGTTCATCAGCATCAAATGAAATTATTGAAGAAAGAAAAAAAGGCCAATATAGTTCTTTTTATGATTTTGTTTCAAGGGTTTATGGAAATAGTGTTAATAGTAAAACAATTGAAAATTTAATATATGGAGGAGCACTTGATTGTTTTAATGAAACCAGAAAAACTTTAATTGAAAATGTTAATTCTGCTATTATTTATGCTGAATTAATTAATGGTTTAGATTCGTCTTTAGTAGCTAAACCAACCATAAAAAGATATGAAGAATATCCAATTAATGTTTTAATGGAAAAGGAACTTGCATTGTATGGTTTTTATGTGTCAGATCACCCAGCAAGTAAATATAATGAAATAAAAATAAATACAATTACTAATTATTTTGATAAAGTAATTACTACAGTAGGTCTTATAGAAAATATTAAAGAAATTAAAACTAAAAAAGGTGACTCAATGGCTTTTATTGAAATAAGTGATGAAACTGGCAAATTAGATTATATATTGTTTGCAAATAAAATTGATTATATAGATATAATAAAAAAAGGGGATTTATTAAAAATAGTAGGTAAAGTCGAAAAAAGATTAGATAAATATCAAATAATAATAAATAATATTGAAGTTATAAAAGATTAAAAAAATATCTAAAAATCGAAATCCCTTTGAAGATATAATATATTATGATATAATATATTATATTAAATAGTAGTTAAAGGATAAATGTTATGGACAAGTTTAGGAAAATTAACAAAATATTAAAAAAATTAATATCTATTACTTTATTTTTACTTATATTAGGTTTAAGTTATGCCTTTTTTACTGCTAATATAATTGGTTCTGAATCAACAACGACAATAACTGCATCAGGTGGAACAATGGATATTACTTTTGCTGGTGGTTCTAATGTAACAATGAGCAATATGTATCCAAGAGAAGCGGTTTGGGGAACTAAATCATTTACGGTAACTGGAAATAATACTACTACTTTGACTATGTATTATTACCTTAATTTAGTAATTGAAACTAATACTTTTTCATATGGTTCATTAAAATATAAATTAACATCAACTAATACGGGAAGTAATGGAATAGTAGTTCCATCAATAACAACTATGAAAGATATCGGAAGTGGAGCAAGAAGTATTTTACTTGGAAGTGGTACTTTTACTGGTCCAACTGGTGGAGATAAAATTCACAGTTATACTTTAGATTTTTATTTTCCTGATAATGGTGAGAAACAAGGTTATGATAAAGATAAATTATTTAGCGCTCATATTGAAATATTAGAAGGAATCGGAGCATCTAATGAATATTTAACTGATGCAATATATGATGATTATGGAGGAGCTTCAAATATAACTTCAGCACCAGTAGGAACTTTTGATAATATAAATGGAAATACTGATAATTTAATGTATAAAATGGAAGATGATTATGGCATGAGTTATTATTTGAGAGGAGCAAAAGACTATGTAAATAATAATATTATCTTTGCTGAACATCAATGGAAGATAGTTCGTATTAATGGTGATGGTAGTATTAGATTAATTTAT
>JAQVZB010000077.1 GCA_029004695.1 Bacilli bacterium
ATGGTGTTAAAGTTAAATTATCTACTAGAGAAGCAAGAACTTTGAAAAAATCTGAAAAAAAGATTTAAAAAAATCAGTGTTAAACTTAACACTGATTTTTAATTATACCATAAATTTTTAATATCAACACTTGTACTTTGAGGCATAGGATCTGGTAATTGTAACTTCACTAAAAGCGGTAATGTAAAAGATGTTCCAAATACCATTGCCGTACCAGGTACTAAACTTTTTAACTTTTCAACAGTTTCTATACTAACATTACTAGAAATATTACTAATTATTCTTAAATCATCGGGATGAAACATTCTAAAAGCAATAAAATTAGAACATTGAGAAAGAGCCGTATTAGATAATTCACTTGGTCTTTGTGTAATAAGACCTAAAAGCACTCCATACTTTCTTCCTTCTTTAGTAATTCGATCGAATATATTATATCCTAAAACATTTATATCACTATCATTTTGAACATATCGATGAGCTTCTTCTAAAACAATATGAATTGGATAACTAGCTCTTTGTTCTAAATCAGTTGTATAATTAAAAAACATTTTTGTATATATTTTAGTTAAAATTTTAGCAAATCTTTCATCAATATAATTTAAATTCATATTAATAATTTGTCTTTTATTTTTATCATTGCCAAAAAGATTTTTAATATACGTTTCTTTACTTATTCTTTCTTCTTTAGAATCAAAAAATATTTTATTTTGGCTATTAATAATTTGTTGTAATCTGACTTTAAGTTGATTTAATTCATCATATACTTTTTCGGATTTTAAAACTCCTTCACTAATTAAAGCAAATTCAAAAGCATAATATAAATCATCTAAATTATAAACAAGAGTGGAATCAATTTTAATGGTACTTAAATCTAGTTTTTGATAATTACTTAAAAAATCAACTACAAATTGAACTGAATTCATTTTTCCTTGTTGGTCAATATTTAAACATTGTTTTATTGTTCTTGAATATCCTGGTTGGATTATTTGGGTATCTAAATTTAATGTTGGCGTATTATAGTGTGATAATACTGCAACTATTTGATCTCTAATTTGAGTTGATGTTCGACCAGAAGATAATATATCAAGCAAAGCTGATGCGATAATATCATTTTTATATGTTTGCATATACTGCTCTTTACTTTTAAATACATAAACCAATTTAACAGCTTTTTCTATGATAGGTAATTGACTAGGTGTAGTAGCATTCAAAAGTAGAGCTAAATCATCAACTTCTAAAAAATAAGCCGGGATATTTAAAATATCTCCTTCCGTAAAGTCTAATTTAGTTGAATAACTTTTATATCCTATACCAGATAAATTATTTAAAACTGCTAAAGCACTATTATATTCACCATAGACATCAAATAAGATAAAATGAGCATTAACTGGCATATTTTCATCATTATGATAAAATATATTTTGCATAATTCGAGCTACACCACATGATTTACCAGAACCGGTATTGCCAATAATAGCAAAATGATTAGAAAAGAAACTATTCAAATTAGTACTTACATTAAATCCTTCATATATATTAGATGAACCTATATATAAATTATTTTTATTAGCTATATCTTGACTTCCTAAAAATAATTCGACTTCACTTTTATATACTAGTCTTGGTATAGTTGAAAAATTAGGTTTTTTTAGTACTCCGGAATAAAATTCATTATTTTTGATTTCACCAACTAAAAGAATTTCAATATCTGTTTCTTTAATACTAATTATTTCCCCGACTATTTTTCGATCTGCTTCTGCAAATACAACATGATAATTTATATAATTAACATCCATTTTTCCTGCCGTATTTTCTACAATCACAGTATTTTCTTCAATTGATTTTACTTTGCCGAACATATAATCACCTATTCTATAATAATTTTAACATATTAAATTAAATAAAAAAAGAGGATTCCCTCTTTTTAGTATCTTAAAGCTGCTCCAAGAATAATTGCTAAAAGTATAAATAACACTAATATAATAAAAGCATTACTTAAAAAGTTATCTTGACTACACCTTTTGTCTTTATCGCATATTTTATTAGTCATATTTACCTCCTTACTATATAACGGCTCCTACGATTATAACTAGTAATATAAATAATACAAGTATGAAAGCAGCACCACTAATACCAGTATGACCACAACAAGCGTTCATATTCTCCCTCCTTTTCATTACTCACTTTATTGTATGGAATTATAGCTAATTGTGTTCTTGTATTTTAAATAATATGCTGTTATAATATTTACTAGACAAGGGAGGGAAATAATGAAAAAGAAAGTTTTACTTACTATTTTAATACTATTTGTAGCAACAGGATGTGGTAAAGTTCCAAAATTAGCTAATGGAGAGGAAGCAGTAGTTTCATTTGATAATGCTAAATTAAATATTAGTGTTGATAAATTATTTAATGGATTAAAAGAAAAATATGCTATTAATGTATTAATTGATTTAATTGATCAATCAATATTACTTGATAAATATCCTAATAGTGAAAAAGATGCTAATAAGTATATTGAAGAACAACTTGCAGCTGTTAAAGAAAATTATAAAGATGAAAATGGTAAATATGATGAAAGTGCTTTACTTCAAGCCTTATCACAATATTATGGAATGACAACAATAGCTGAATTCGAAGAAATGTTAGAACTATCATACTATCGCACTCAAGCAATGGAAGATTATGCTAAAGATCAAATAACTGATAAACAAATCAAAAAGTATTATGATGATGAAATAGTTGGTGATATTCAATGTAAACACATTTTAATTACATCAAAAGCAACTGATAAAATGACTGATGAAGAAAAAAAATCTGCAGAGGAAACTGCTTTAAAAAAAGCTAAAGATATTATTAAAGAACTTGATAAAGGCGAAAAATTTGTAAATTTAGCTAAAAAATATTCTGAAGATAAAAGTAATGCTGAAAAAGGCGGCGATTTAGGTTATTTTAATAAAGGAGATATGGTTGAACCATTTGAAAAAGCAGCATATGCCTTAAAAGTTAAAACTTATACCAAAACACCTATAAAAACTGAATTTGGATATCATATTATATTAAAATCAGGTGAAAAAGATAAACCAAGCTTAAAAGATTCTAAAGAAAAAATAATTGAAACCTTAGCAAAAGAACTTCAAACTAGCGATAATACTATTGCTGTAAACGCATTAGCAGATTTAAGAAAAGAATATGGATTTAATATTGAAGATTCAAATTTAAAGTCAAAATATTCAACTTTAATAAGTAATCAATTACTTTCATTAAGAGAACAAGCAAATCAAAATTCACAATAAATTTTATAGAAAAAAGAAATTTGTAAGACGGGGTATCCGTTTTAGTTGACACGTAATAAAAAAGAATTACGTGTTTTTTTAATTAAGTTTAATTCTACTTGTAGTATAAAATAATATATACTCATTAGTTAGTGTAAAGAGGTTTGGGGATTATTTAGAAAGAAAATGATAATTATTATTGTTTTTTTTTAAATATTTATATTAAATCTCTAATGCTCGTGAAATTGATTTAAGTGCAGTGTTATAAATATAT
>JAQVZB010000078.1 GCA_029004695.1 Bacilli bacterium
TTGGTAGGCCATTACCCCACCAACAAGCTAATGCGCCGCAGGCCCATCTCTAAGCGAAGCTTTAAGGGCTTCTTTAATCCATAGATCACATTCGGTATTAGCAATCGTTTCCAATTGTTATCCCCAACTTAGAGGCAGGTAACCCACGTGTTACTCACCCGTTTGCCACTAAGGGAAAATCCAAATCTAACAAATTAGGCTTCTTGAGCAAGCTCTCAAAGCTTCATAAGTTGTCAATGGGTCCCTTCGTTCGACTTGCATGTCTTAGGCATGCCGCCAGCGTTCATCCTGAGCCAGGATCAAACTCTCAAAAAAAACAATTTTGATTTTAAGTTTAATCTGACTACTCAAATTGACATTTTACTTAGTTTTCAAAGATCATTAAACGCCATTAATAATCTCGGCGCACTAGTAATATAACAAACCTTTTAGTTTAAGTCAACTGTTTTTTTCTTTTTTTTCGACAAAATTTAAAATTTGTTATATTTCCTATAAATGCAAGAGTTTTTATACTTTCTTTTACTCCGCATAATAAGTATTATATGCTTAAATTCGTAAAATTACTAGTGTTTTATGACTTTTTAACAAAAAAAACGCCTAATTTACAACATTTAAGCGCTATTTTTATAAATTTTCTACCATTTTTATATATTTTGTATAATATTTTGATATAACTTTCTTATTAAATGGCCCTACTTCAGCTCGCTTCATATTAATTAACTCAGTAAGTTCACTACGAAGTATTTTATCCAAGTCCTCAGAATATTTCATAATTGTTTTATGATATTTATATTCATTACGATCTAAAACTTTAAAAGAACCATCTGGGTATACTTTTAAATCTAAATCATAGTCTATAAATTTTATAATGTTATCATCTATTAAATATGGAGTTGCAATATTACATTTATAGAATAGTCCTCTTTTTTTAAATTGAGCAAATACATTAAACCATCTTTTAGTATAAAAGAATATAATTGCTGTTTCTTTTGAAGTATGAGTTCTACCATTTTTTTCTGTTATTAATACTTTATTATTTCCACATATTAATATATCATCAATAATATCAAGGATTATTGCTTCATTCCAAGTTCTATGGATTTTGCCATTATGTTTGTAACAGTGTATTTCAAGCCTGTCACCAACTTTTAGCTTTTCCATAATAACCTCTTTCCTTATAAATTATATCTTAAATATCATATAAATACAAAACTTTTTTGTTATTACTACTATATTTTTAGAGAATTTTGTTCATCTAAACATGCAAGTTTACCAGTTGCAATATATTCTAAAGTCGCTCCACCACCAGTTGATTTAAAATAAAATTTATAAATTTTAAAATGATCGGCACTAGCTAGAGCATCCCCTCCGCCTAAAATTACCTTAGCATTTGATTGACTACAAATATTCAATATATTTTTAGTTCCAAATTCAAATCGATTATCTTCATACATACCGATTGTACCATTTATAAATATCGTTTTTGAAATTTTTATATATCTTTCAAATAATTCAATCGTTTTAGGCCCTATATCATAAATACAATCTTCACTTGTTATTTCATTAATATCTTTAGTCATAATATTATGCTGATTTTCTACAATTGCATCAACTGGCATAATTATTTTATTAGCATATTGACTTAAAATTTCTTTTGCCTTTTCTACAGATTCTTCACTAATTAACGATCTTCCTACTTCATTATTTATAATCAGAAAAGTATTAGCTATTCCTCCTCCTAATAATAGATAATCACATTTATCTAATATACTAGGCATTATATTAATTTTATCAGTTGCCTTAGCTCCACCCATTATAACTATAAAGGGAGAAGTCGGGTTTAATAAAATATTTAAATTATTAAGTTCTTTTTCCATTAAGAAACCCATAGCATTATCAATATATTTAGTTATTGCACAATTTGAAGCATGTTTTCTATGCGTATTACCAAAAGCATCATTTATAAAAAGATCTCCTAAAGAAGCCCAATATTTTGCCAGTTCATCATTATTATTACTTTCCTTTTTATCTATTATATCTTCAAAGCGAGTATTTTCCATTAATAATACATTTCCTGGTTTCATTTCAGATATTAAATTTTCTAATTCTTTGCCTCTCGTATTTTGAGAAAAGTATAACAAGATATTATCAGGAAGTAATTCTCTTAATCTTTCATAAACCACCTTTAAAGATTTATCTTTTTTATCTTCCTCCGTTTTTACTTTTCCTAAATGACTCATAATAATTACTTTAGCATTATTTTTAATTAAATAATTTACAGTAATTAATGAAGCTTTTATTTTATCATCATTTAATATTTTGCCATCTTTTATTGTAACATTTAAATCACATCTAACAATTACCTTTTTATTATTTACATCAAATTCAGTTATATGTTTCAATCTAATCACCTTAACAATATTATATAAAATTATAAATACTATTACAAATTTTTTTAAACAAAAAGAGAAGATTAAATTATCTTCTCTACATTATTTAATTCATTAACTGAAATTGTTTGTGTATAATTTTCATATTTTACTTTAGCATTTGTTACTAAATTAATCCAGTGAGGTCGAGCTATTTTATAGCCGTTTTCATAAACCGGGCAATATACTCTCCCAATGTCTGAAAGTGTAGTTAAACCTTTACCATAATAATTTCTTGACATTAATCTAACATAACTTAATACTCCTTGTTCAATATTATTATGTTTAATTAAGCCTTTACTACTCATACCGCCATAAACATTATTATATTTTAACATAAATTTAACTTTATAATATCCTGATTCGGCTGCTCCTATACTTAATAAAGTTACTGGATCTACATTTGTATATATAGATGAATAATAAATTATTAAATTCTCCACATATTCAGCATTACCAGTATATGGTCGATATGTCACTTTTCTAAGCTTACTATTTGAATTATTTAAATCATAAAAGTATTCTATAAGACCATATTCAAAACTTGAATAAGTATTTATATTACCATTTTCATCTTTTAAATTACCTATATTGGTATATTCAAATAATTGATTATCATTTCTTAAATGTAAATCATTAATTATATCTTCATAATTATAATCAAATAATTTACTAAAAAATATTATTGTATCTTGATATAAATTTAAATAATAGTTTATATCTAAAATTATTTCTTCTTTTTCTTCAAATGCATCATTTGATAAATTACTTAATTCTGGATCTGATAAAATACTTAATTCTGGATATTGATAACCTAATTGCTTACTGAGGGGTATCACCTCAAAAGAACTATCCGTTAAAACTTCTGAATTAGTTCTAGATCCTATCGTAAGTACAAATATTAATAAAATTACAACACACAATACAATGTTAAATATCTTCACTGAAGATACTCCATTTTTCATTTTGTTCCCCTCCCCAGACGAACGAATTTTATTCTATCATATAATGGTCATAAAAGTCAAATTCCATTCAATATGTTAATTTAAATTTGAAGTGCAACAAAAAATAAAAAATGATATATATTCCTGTATACTTAAATTAGTACA
>JAQVZB010000079.1 GCA_029004695.1 Bacilli bacterium
TTTTTCTTAATGGCTTTAAATCATCTGATTTATTCATAATTCACCTCAAATATATTTAAATTATATATTATATTAACTAATAAATCAAGTTTATCATAATAAAAAAAGGGATATACCCTTTTTGTTATGATAGTGATGACCCGATGTTTGTAACCAATAAACCAACAAGAATTATTAGTACACCAACCCACTGTAACCATGTAACGTTTTCACCGACAAACAGAATGGCTCCAATTAAAACAAAAATATTAACTAAACCAACTGAAATTGGCATTGCAATTGAAAGTTTCATTTTAGTAATTATATATAACCATAATATGAAACTACTAATATATGATAATATACCTAAAATTAAATACCAATTAATAGTTATATTAATATGATTATCGATAATATTAAAAACAAAATCCTTGCTACCAATTTTAAATAAGGTAAGCCCACCAGCAGATAATAATATATATAATGCAAATAATAAATAAATCATGTTACCCTCATTTCATTTTATAAAATAATTAGTTATTTTAAATTTGTTTAACTTAATATATTCATAACATTTTACAATAGAATATCCTGCTAATATAGAGAAAATAGGAAAAATTAAATAACCAAATCTATCATTAGCAATAAATAAAAGATGAATTAGTATATACCCTATTGCGAAATATGATAATGCTTTAATTGAACTATTATCTTTTCTAAGTTTAAAAATAGTAAACATAGCCGCAAAAAATATTATAAAGTGATGTAAATAAACAAATGCTGTTAAATTAGAATAAGTACTTGAATAATATATCCATTTACTTGGTCCACCAAATAACCATAAAAATTTTCCTATAGTAAACCAACTTAAATATAATTTTGGATCACTTCTAAATCCGTGAATTATTCTATGTTTTCCATATTCTGTTTCAGTCATTCCTAAACTAGTTCTAATAGAATGATCATATTGTTCTAGGTAAAAAGGATATGTACCTCCTAAAAAGGGATTACCACCATGTGATGAAAATATATGTAATTCATCGAACAAAAGATAATTTCTTAATATCCAAGGGAATACAATTAGAAAAAAGCCAACACTGAAATAAAGAAGTCTTTTAGTTCCGTTTTTTAAACCATGTTTTTTAAAAATAATAAAGAAACCAATTAATAGCGCAGGAGCTAATGCAGGTCTAAACATGATAGTAATGGCATAAAAAATACTAAATATCATGTACCATTTTATTTTATCACTTTCAATTGCTTTAATAAAAATAAAAATTGATAAAAGCATAAAGAAAATAGTCGGTATTTCTGTTAGCGCCGCTCTAACATAATATACATTAGGAAAATAGATTGCAAATAAAAAAGCTGCTATAAATGAAATGCTTTTTTTCTTAAAAAGTTTTATACTAATAAAATAAATTAAAATAATACTTCCAATATTTAATAATATATTGAAAAAAATAATTAATGATAAATCATGAACATTCAATATTTTATTCAATAATAAGATTGATGTTATATATATAGGTTGTGATGGTGTTACATATGCATTTGATTCTTCACTCATATAACCATATATTCCTTTATCTATTAATTGATATGACATTTTAACATAATTATCAGCATCTGGGGAACCATAATAATTTGAGATAGATTTGAAATTAGTCGAAAAGCTATTTATAAAAATTAATAAATATAGTAAATAAGAAACAATTAATATACAAATAAGTGCTTTACTTGTTTGAAATTTCTCTAAATTCATTTTCCACCCTTTTTTAGTAGATATTTTTTTCATATTTCCTCCTTTGAGTAACTATTATTTTTGTTTTTTAATATTCCCAATTCCTGGGTTAAAATAATTATTTGTTGTTTTTGTTTTGATACAATAATTGTTAAGGTATAAACTATAAAAAATAAAATGATAAATGCAAATAAAAACATCATGTTTGATAATTTTTCAATTCCAAATAAATTTGCTATTTTAATTAAATAATCAGGTATTAATGCTATAATGATTACTAAAAAACAAGCCGTCATCCAAGACAATGAATATTTAACTGAAATATTCCTCTTTTTTATAGAATAATAAATATATATTAAAAATATAATTGACAAAAAAATTATTACTAATTTTAATTTTAAAGGCATTATTATTCATCTCCTTTGTTAAAAGTAATTGAAGCAATGATAATACATATACTTACCTTTATCATATAATATAAAGACTTTGTTAAATTTATTGATGACTTACCTGCAGTTCTTTCGTGCATTTTTACTGGTATTTCTTTTACAGAGTAACCGTGTTTAATAGTTTTCATAATTGTTTCTGGTTCAGGATAATCAATTGGGTAATCATTAGCAAATTCTAAAATAATTTTCTTGTTTGCTGCTCTAAAACCTGAAGTTACATCTTTTATTTCTTTTTTAGTTAAAACTTTAATTAGCCAAGATAGAAAATTTATTCCAACTCTTCTCGAAGCAGTTGATTGAAATTGACTCAAATCACCTATAAATCTAGAACCAATACATAAATCATGTTTTTTATTAACAATTTCATTAATTAAATATTTTATATAAGTTTGATCATGCTGACCATCACCATCAAATTGAATTGCAATATCATAATTGTTGTATTTAGCATATTTATAACCAGTTTGCATTGCACCACCAATACCTAAATTTGTTACTAAATCAATAAAATTCAATTTATTTTTTATACATATTTCTCTCGTTTTATCTGTTGAACCATCATTAATAATTACATAATCAATATTACAGTTACTTATTTTTAATTTTTTAATCTTTTTATATGTACTCATTATGTTCTCTGCTTCATTATAAGCTGGAATAATAATCAATATCTTATTTTTCTCATTCATATACAACCACTAATCTTTCTACTATATTTAATAATATCACATTAAATTTTATTAGTCGCAATTTGTAGTAATCAATCAATTAAATTATACCATATTATTCCTTTTTTTTAAAGCAAAATAAAAAAAGGGTTATCCCCTTTTTGTTAATATAAATGATATGGCTTTTAATATAGTAAACTTTGCGTCTTAGGTCAAGTTGGTTTTCCCTAGTATCTACACCACGTTACCATGATTGCGGTTCCCCTTTAAAGATACCAATACATTGTTTCCAAATGTATGACTTGATTGCCACTTAGTACGCACTGCAATCCCATATTAATTGACACTCTAGGAGATTTCCTCACCAGATTTTATTATTTATTCTCTTTTGCAGATATAGTTTCAAATTGCGATTTTCAAATAATCTTAGCTATAAACTACTTGAAATTGTTCAATTATTCCCATATATCCACTCAAGACAAGCTACGCTACTCATAACTTTCGCCATAAATAGGTTTAATCTTGATCGTAATAAGTCTTCAAATAATGCTTATCACAAGATTAGATCTCAATGAACATTGGGGTTGGAACGTATGCCATTACGATCTTCCCAATATTCTACCTTTCAGCACCCACCCCAAACTGGGCGTAAGAAGCA
>JAQVZB010000080.1 GCA_029004695.1 Bacilli bacterium
TTTATATAATAAAACTATTGAATCAATTGGGACATTTTTTAAAAAACCAAAAGAAAAATTTTTATATTTATTTCCGATATTCTTAGGAATAGGTATTGGAATATTAATATTTGGAAAAATAGTATCGATACTTTTAGGTCATTATGAAATGATAACTAGATTAACGTTTTTAGGTTTTATTATTGGTACGATACCATTATTTTATCGTAAAGTTAAATTAAAGAATTTTAATAACAAATATTATTTAATTATTATATCTGCTTTTTTGTTAGGGTCTTCTTTTATGATGTTAGATTTTAAATTTACCGATACTGATGCCTTAGGTTTATTTGGACGTGTTTTTATCGGCTTAGTAATAGCAACATCAACTGTTATGCCAGGTTTAGATAGTGCGGTATTACTTTCATCAATGGGTTTATATGAAATTTATATTAATGCTATTGCTACAATTAATTTACATGTATTAATACCAGCAGTTTTTGGATTAGGTATCGGAGTATTAGTGTTTTCATATTTTATTAATTATTTAATTAAAAATTATTATACAATAACATACTCAATTATATTTGGTTTATTTTTATCTATTGTACCTAGTGTTTTAAACTCAAGTGTGCAATTGGCATTTAATTATACTACTTTAATCTCAATAATATTTTTTGTTATTGGATATTTAATATCTTTTAAATTAAGTAAAATTAGTATTGATGAAAAATAAAAAACCTTTAAGGTTTTTTTTAATTGTAAATTCCTTGTAACATTTTAGATACTGCTGTATATATATAAGATATTTTATACCAAGATGCAAAATTTATTACTCCAGTAATAGGTAAGTTAAATACTTTTTGGAATATACTAACTGAATTTTTAGTTGATGCATCATATATTCCATCAGCAGGAATTATTTTAGGTATTCCTGGATAACTTCCATTTATAACATTTAATTCATTTTGTATTTTACGAACCGGCTCTCCACAAGAGCCTTCTGCTAAATTATATCCAGGAAAAGATAATGGTAAACCTTGAATGTTTTCGGCTGAAAAAACATCTATAACATCAGTATAATAGTATTTTAATATTTGAGTTGCATTATAACCTTGATCGCCTAATGATTTACTGCCCCATTGAGATAACCATCCTTTATTATTTACTTTAATACCATCATTATATTGAGCTAATAATGGTTGTATAACATTGGTTTTTTTTATATATTGACTAAATATTTCATCTACTATTTCGGAAATTGATTTAAAAATAGTTCTTCCATGAGCATATTTCTGATCATATGCTGTACTAGAAGTAATTGTAAAGGCATACCCTTTAGCTGTGTACCATTCTGTAAATATTCTATTTAAAGTAAAAGATATTATTGCTATAACATTAGCTTTAATTGTTTCTTTAGGCCAGGTACTATATACTTCTGAAGAAGCTACATTTTTTACATAATCGGAAAAGCTGATAATATAATTAGTAGCTGAACTATTAGTAGGTATGCCATCATGAACAATAATATATTCAGGTATAATTACATAAGGTAAAACTCTTTCACCCAAATCTTCTTGTTTTTCTATTTCATTTATTTTAGGGGGATATTTCCCCCACAATACAGGTGGAGATATTTCGCTATAATTAATAGCTATTTCCCCTTCTATTGAAGTTAAATATACATTTTGAATAGATGTTTCACCATCAAATATTTGAACTCCATCAATAACTGATGTTTTTAATCCAGGTTTGCTAACTTTAATATTATATTCAGAATATGGTTTAACATCACTTTGAGGATTTAATGAAAAATCTTTACTAGGCGCACTTAAAGGTATTTCTCTTGTTTTTCCTGAACCATCTGTAGTTTCAGTTAAATTTGTTTCACTTCCGGTTATTTCAATATTAGCACCCTCTATTGGTAAAGCTTTGTTATCAGCATAAACTTGTATTATTAAGAATCCTGTCGGCATTAAAATCAAATCCTTTCCTTTATTCTAAAATAATATATGCAATAGGATTGGTTATATTAACCATATTTAAGAAATATAATATACTATACTAGACAATAAAAGGAGGAAATTTTTCATGAGAATAAATCCGATATTAAAAATAGGAAGTCAAGGTGTTGAAGTCGAAGATTTACAGCAAAAATTAATTAAAATAAATTATTTAAAAGGTGATGCTGATGGATATTTTGGCAAAAATACTGAAAGAGCTGTTTTAAATTTTCAAGCAGATAATAATTTAAAAGTAGATGGTATTGTTGGAGAGGATACTTGGAATATAATTAATAAAAAATTAAATATACCAATAGTTAAAAAAATGCAAACTATTAAACAAGGTGATCAAAACGACGATGTTATCGATTTAAAAATTAAATTAAAAAGATTAGGATGTTTTAGTGACGAAATAAATAATAATTTTGATATAAAAACTACGGAAAGTGTTAAAAAAATTCAAATAGATCATAATTTGAAAGCTGATGGTATTGTAGGGCCTAATACTTGGAAAGTTATAAATAGCAAATTAGAAAAAGTTTTACCGACGATAATAAATCCACTATTTGAAGGTGCAAAAGGAGATGAAATAGCTTTATTACAAGAATATTTAAATTTATTAGGATATTATAATTTTAAAATAGATGGAAATTTTAATGTAAATACTACTAAAGCTGTAAAATTATTCCAAAAAGAAAATAATTTAAATGATACTGGTATTGTAAATCAAGAAACATGGGAATTAATGGAACAAAAAGTATTTGACTTAGATAAATCAACACGATTAGAAAATCTTAAAGAAGGGTCGACTGGTTTAGAAGTAATAACATTACAAGAAAAGCTCAGATTAGTAAAATCATATTTTGGTAGTATTACAGGTAGTTTTGGTCCTGAAACTACTGAGGCAGTCAAATCTTTTCAATCTCAAAATAATTTATCTGTGACAGGAATAGTTGATAATAATACTTGGGATGTATTATTAAATAAAACAAGTGATTCTTTTGTAGCTAATACATTTGCAACACCCGTCATGCAGACGTTAGCGACAAATTTTGAAACAATAAGTGTATTATCTCGCCCAACATTAAGATTAGGAGATAGTGGTCAAGATGTCAAAAATTTACAACAAATTCTAACTGAATTAATGTATTATCAAGGCATAATTGATGGCATTTTTGGTTCATCAACAAATATAGCAGTTAGGAAATTTCAAACCAATAATCGCCTTACCGCTGATGGAATAGTAGGAAGAAATACATGGAGCGCATTAATTTATTTATATTCACCCTTAGCTGTTTGTGGAGATACTGTGGAAGACAGTGGATTAGATTTTGTAGGAGTAGTTATAGATCCGGCTCATGGAGGAAGTGACCCTGGAGCTGTTAGCTCACAAATAATTGAAAAAGATAAAAGTTTACAAATATCTAAATATATAGCTAATAGATTTAAAGAGTTAGGTGTACCTTATTATATGACGAGAGAAA
>JAQVZB010000081.1 GCA_029004695.1 Bacilli bacterium
CTCAAAAATAATACACTTAACTAAAATTAAAATACTACATTCCTAAACAAAAATCAAGGATAAAATATGTGGACTTGCCTCCTGAATTTATACATCAAATCTATAAAGAATTGGAATATTTAGCTTGAGTTAAGATTGCATATTTATATTTTATATAAATACTTTCTAATAAATATAAATATCAGTAGGTCCAGCAACGCAAGGTAATATTTCACATTGATCAAATATAATATGTAATTTATTTTCTTTTATATAAAATTTTAATTGATTCATTTCAATCTGTTTTTTTATTTGTTCTTTCTCTAAATCATTTATAATTGCCTCTAAAAATCTATTATCATTTATTATTTTATCTAATAATGTTTGCTCGTTTAGATTAAAATCTAATAATAAATCCTTTATTTTTATTTCTCTATTTTGTTTATTATAATTAAATACAAAGAATGAACTATAAGGATGAATTGTATTAAAATTATTTATCTTTTCTATTAAAATACTTATATAATTATCATTATAAAAATATTTTAGATTATAAACTAGCTCAGCTTCTCTAAAAAAGCCTGTCTCATCTACATTAAGATCTAATTCTGATATTAAATTGATACTAGATGAAAAATTAATGGTTTCCTTTAAATATTGATTAAATTTTATTTCATCTTTATTTGGTTTTCCATCATAATTATCTAAACTTATAGTCTTTATAATATCTTCTTTTATAAAATCTTTTATTAGAGATGATATATCTTTATTGTTACTATTTATCTCAATATTTATTTTTATTGGACCATATTTATTTTTATCCTCAGAAAAAGAAACTATATTTTTATAATGCCAAATATTTTCATTAGACCCAAAGGCGCTTTTTTCAACACCTTGTCTATTTATCTTTGAATAACTATTTATGCTAGGAATTATATATTTTGAATTTATTATTAACAGATATATAAATAACAATATCAGAATAAATATTATTGGAAAAATTATTTTTTTGTTTTTAAACATATTTTTATTTATTTTCTATCTCTATCAACTTATTATTTTCTAATTTAAATTTTATAGTCTTCTTTACATTCGCACAACAATAGCCCATAAATTCATCACCTTCACCTTGTGTGATCATATCAAAAATAAATATTCCAGAGTCATATTTTAAACCTTTAAGTACAATTCTATCCCCAAGATATTCTTGGGTCAAATATTTTAATTTACCTTTATTATTTATAAATATATCAAGATAATAAGGATATCCACTACCGCCTCCTGTATATCCTATGATATGTGCTACATCTTCTAAACCATCTTTATTAAAATCACCAGTAGTAAAAGCATTTATATTTTTTTCTAATGAAGCAGACCAAAGAAAAATGGGCTCTCCATATTTTGACATATGTGCGGGAATCTCTATCCTTACTTTACCATCTTCTAATTGAAATAATTCTGTATCACTTTCGTATGAAAGTGTTTCTGCATTTAATACCTGCTCTACTATAGTGCCTTTTGTCGCATTATTGTATTCTTCAAGTTCTTTTTTAGTTTTATTTTCATTAACTAATTGATAATCTTCATAAGATTTATATTTTTGAAAAGATGCAGTTTCTGAGTTCCAAACACTAACTGAATTTCTTTTCTTTTCATCATTAATAAATTTAAAAATTAATAGACAAATTATAAAAACAAATAAAATACCCAATATAATATCTTTTCTTTTTATGTTTTTCATATAGTTTTATTATGTGCTTCTTAATAAATAATTTTTATATATAAAATTATGTTAATAAGAAAAAAATATGATTAATTCCTGATCCTGGGTATAATTTATATTTGTAAGAAAGCATCATATTCTCAGCACTATCTCTTGCTTTTTTACGAATTGTCTTTAATTGTTCTTTTGAGATTTCACCTTTTTCTTTTTCTATATCCATAGCAAAAAAATATTTAGTATAATATAGTAATGATAATCTAAATGATATATATTTTAAAATCTGAAAAAACAAAAATATAAATATTAATTCATAAAATCCAAATTTAAATATTACATATATAAATAGAGCTATCTTTATTAGATAAAAAATTAAGATTCCTTTTCCTTCACTTCTATAAATTTGGGGAACATTAAGCCTTATAGTAAATAGACCCCATCTATAAAAATGATAATGTATTATTATACATAGTGTAAATATAATTATAAATATATACATATATTTATATTACCACTTATAAGGGTTTACTGTTCCTTTTTTCCCAGTGTAAGGATTATAATTTCCTTTTGTTGAATAATTATCTAATTTGGTCTTATTTGGAGAAGTCTTATAAGAAGGCGCCACATATTTCATAGATGAAGGTTTATAATAACTTTTTACACGAACAGTTTTAGCTTCTACTGAAGATAAAAATAAAAAACTTACGAATAAGACTAAAAAAGACAATAAAACAATTTTTTTCATATTTTTATTTTAAAAATTAAAAAGACCTTACTAGTAAATATATTATACTCCTAATTATTGATTTATTTTTTTAACTTTATTAAAAAAACTGACAAAACAAAAAATATCCCAATTAATAGATCAATGATTATCCACTGTCCACGTTGTAAATAAATAGGAATAATTGGATTAAATAAAATAGCTATACCCCAAACAGCCAAACCATAAGTGAATCATTTTTATTTTCATATATTTTATATGCTATATAAATATAAATAGAACATATTACAAACCTGAGAAAAGTGAAATATCCGTATGGTAATCCATCAAACATGGCTATAAAGAGAAAAGCTAATGCCGTGATTATTAAAATTTTTTTATTGTTTAGCCTTATAATTGATTAATGTGTTATATTATTATCTTCTTCATTAATAATATAAATGTCTTTATTAAATCTTTTTTCTAGATCATCAGACATGAATGTTAGAGGATATCCTAAGACAAATCCTATTGCCGTCGGAATAAAATATAATAAAGGCCCAAATGTCGCAGCTAAAATAAAAAATATTAAACCTTTAATAAAATGACCTTCGAACATTATCTGCAAAATCAGATAAATAATATATAAAGCAGCAACAGCGGAAATGATGTAAATTAAAATCATGCCGACACTCATTAAAAAATCTATTATAGAAGTAGTTTTAAATAAATATGAAATGATATAAACGGCCCCATATAATCCTAGAATATAAAAAAGTATACTGAATAGACCATACCACCAAGAAAGAATAATAAGACCACCAACCAATATTATTCCTATACTTTTTAAAAATTTTTTATTATTTTTAATAGATTTAAGCATATTGTTTATGTCTTATTAATTAATTCCGTTACAGTGGACCCTAGCGGATTCGAACCGCTCACCTCCGGAGTGCAAAACCGGCGCTCTACCAAATGAGCTAAGGGCCCAATTAAGGACGGA
>JAQVZB010000082.1 GCA_029004695.1 Bacilli bacterium
CAATTCAAAGCAGTCCTATTTTCTTGATAGTTATTAATGTAATCCCTATATTCCTTTATATCCTCTTTACTAATCATAGAATATATACTTTTTATTTGCCATACAAGGTCCTCATATTTCTTATTGTATATGCCCATTAATTGTAAATTTAAGTGTACACACTCCCTAAAAACTAAAAATTCTGCTATATTTAGTTCAAGTAAAATTTCCTTCCTATTGTACGGTTCAGCCATTAAAATAAGTACTTTAGTCATTATCATTTCTGTATTGGCGATATTTTCATGGATTGCAAAGTCATCTATAACTCCCTCTTCATATCTTAAAACTTCTAGATGCCTATTTATCTGCCGTAGCAATAATAATAACAATCCCTTGGGAATCTTAATCTTAATATTTACCTCATTAAACTTAGAATAAATTTCTTCTGGTTTTAAATGCATAGTATAAGCCCTCCCTATATTATAAAATTCCTATTTCTTAAACTCTATATAATATAAAGAGGGCTGCATATTCTTATCAAGTTTCATTTCATCTTTTATTATTAATTTAAAAATAGTTATGTTTTTAATCACACAAATTAATCAACTTAATATCAACACCACTCTAACATATTGGTTGATATAATCTTGGGTATCAAACCGACTCTACCATTGTTTGTAATTTTAATATTTTCTCTACCTCTATAATATTTATAATTACTTGTGTTCTCAGACGGTTTACAGTATGTAATTAATAATGATTCTACATCATCTAATTTCTTTGAGGAGAACTTTTTACCTGGTTCAAATGATAGCACTCCAAATCTAATAAACAGTTGTCCCCGATAAACATGTAACCAATCTTTAGCATGTTCATTGATTCGGTAAACAAAGGGTCTTTCAGTTTTCCCAATATATTGAAGTGTTTCATTATTACCGAATACTCTATATATTGCATAAATTCCTGTTTTATTTACTATACTACATTTATCAATATTCTGTAGTTTGTATGGCCCATGCCAAGTTATCGTGATTTCTTCCATTTTTTGCTCACCTCGCAATTTATCCCTGATTGTTCTTAACCAATCTATTTTATTCAAAACAATCGCTTAGTGCGGTTTCTAATTCAGATATGATGTTATGTTTAATATAAGTTGTTCATTTTTTAGTCCCTAATAGATAGGGTAATAATAAATGTAGGTGTCGAGACACATACTTTTCATTTTCATCTGTCTACACTGGTAATATATCAGAGATAAAATATCATTGTTTACAGTGAACTAATCTTTTATTCTTATCTCATCCCTGGCTTCTTTTATAGCAACATACAATAAGTTTTCCTCTCCACCAATATGTCCACAATTAATTTGGTTAGCGAGTACTCATTTGGTGAACACAAAACCTAAATAATAATAAATATTATATAACCAATTTAAACTACCCAGTCAAATACTACTAATTTCTCTTTCACTCTGCTAAGTGCTACATAAAGCAAATTTTCTTCTTTATTAATGGCTTCTCTATCTATTAAATAGACATAATCAAACTCTCTTCCTTTTGATTGATGTACATTAAGGACATATATCCCTTTTAATTCTCTAAATGCCTTAAGATATTGATATTGTAAAAATATATCCATGATTTTATCTTCTGAGTAACTACTGAACTTTAAAACTTTTTTTACTAAAGACATCAAATCATAATTTATTTGCAATTCACTACCATTTATTAACTTTATACTATTGCATAGACACTTATAATAGTTATTATCTACCATTGCTTCCTCAACATAACTTCTAATAGTTTTAAGTATATCTAAACGTACTCTCTTTAAACTATTGAATGACACATCATCTAATTTATTACGATTAATTGAACCTATATTGCTGTCATCAACAACGGCAAAAATATATTTAAATATCTCCCTACATAACTCATCTTCGTTTATCTTACTTTGCTGTTTCCGCATAAATTCAATTAAATCACATACAACATTATGTTCATCTTCATTATTATTGATAGTCTGAGAATTAATATTAAACTCTTCCTTTAAGGCTTTCTTTAATAAATTTACTTGTTCATTCCCTCTACATAAAATACCTATGGATTTGTTTTTCCTATCTTTATACTTTGGTAACTCATGAAATACTCTATATTTTAAAACCGCAAACATATGATTTTTTATTTCCTTGGAATAAATATTTTTTCCTCTCACTTTGACTTTTATATACTTAATGTTTTCAGAAGAATTAAAGTTTTTTATGTTATGGGTTCCTTCTCTGACCTCTTTAAGTGTATTTTCTATATCCTTACGGCTTTTAAATCTCATTACTTCGATAAGTTCTTTTTGTTTAATTTCACCCATATAGTTATTCAATAAATTATTTAATCTTTCCGAAGATGCACCTCTCCATCCATAAATCATTTGTTTAGAATCAGCAAAAAATATGGCGTTATTATTCATGCCAATCAATTTTTTTATTATCTTATCTTGTAAATCGGAAGAATCTTGGTATTCATCCAATATAATAAGATTATATTTATTTTGGATAATATTTAGCAGTGCCTGCGATTTTTGCAATAATTTCCACATATAATAGGCTATATCTGAAAAACCTATATAACCTTCTCTATTCATTTCTTTTATTATATCCTTGATATCTTCCTTGTAGGGAATAAGTTTTTTAACAGTAGGTTTCACGTTTCCCTTATAAGTTAAAGGTCTAAAATCTCCTTCTAGCAAAGACTCAGCCCATTCGTATTGTTCCTTATCATCTCCATCGTACTCTGGTATGAATGAAAGTTTATTCTTAAATGCCTCTCTCCGTTGTTTTGTTGACATAATAATTAAATTTTCTTTTAATCCTAAATATTGACTATAAGCCCATACATATTTTTGAAAAAAAGAGTGAAAATTAGTTATTTCAATATATTTATCCCAATTGACATCACGAGAACCCAATATATCTAACTGCTTTTCAATTTGCGCTTTTGCGTTTTTAGAAAAGGTTAATATTAATACTTTTTTATTATACAGGGGATTAGTTTTAATATTAAAATATGTATAATTTATAGCAGTTGCAACTGCCGTAAATGTTTTGCCAGTTCCAGGAGGTGCTTCAACTAGCAATACTCTATTCCTTGAATTATTCTGAGTAAAATAATTAATAATATATTCTTGCTCTGGGTTTGGTTTAATCATTTTATTCACCTCGCACATTCAGAATACAAGTATATCCTTCTCTAACGCTTGCACACTTTTTGCAAATATCATCATGTACGAGTGAAGGATTAACTACTTTATGAACTATACATTTTTTAGATTGTTTACAAACACGATTACTATCTACATATACGCCTATCAGTTTAAACATATT
>JAQVZB010000083.1 GCA_029004695.1 Bacilli bacterium
TTACTTTAAATATAAGAATTACGATTGCTAGTATAACCGGATATGTTATAAGCCAATTTTATGATACTTGGTTATATAGTAAATTAAGAGAAAAATATAAAGCACTATGGATTAGAAAAAGTGGTAGCACTATGGTTAGTCAACTAATCGATACTTTCCTTTTTACAGCAATCGCATATATAGGAGAAGTACCATTAATGACAGTATTAAGTATTGGTGTATCAACATATCTATTTAAACTATTTATTAACATGTTAGATACACCAATTATCTATATGGCTATTAAAATAAAAACAAGAGAAGAATAATATAAAATAATGTTTAAGAGATTATTGAATGTAAGTGGTGAAAAAAATGGATTATAAAAAGTTACCCATTATTCTTAAAAGATATTCTTTTGATGAAAAAATGAGAGTTTTGCAATATTATTCTAAACAAATTATGGATATCAATGGAATAGAATTAAAAGATGAGCAACCAATGGCATGGGAACTTGAAACATTTCTATTATTTACTGTTAAGGCTACTGAATATCAAAATAAAGATTTTAAGGGTAAAAATATAAATGAATTTATAAAAATAATTAATTGTATAAAAGGTTTTCACCACCCAATTATGAGTAGTAAAGTTGGAACATTTAAATTTGCAGATTTTTTATTAATAGCACTTGGTTCTACGCAATTTGATTTACAATCATTTCATACATATAAATATTATAGATATAATTATTTTTTTACATATGTATCAAATAATTTAAATATGAAGGAAGAATTCTATAATAAATTTAATGTCGATTATAATTCCTTTTTAGAATTCGGATCAATCCTAAGTTTATTTTTTTCATTAAAGGTTAATTTAGATTCTGAAATATTAAAATATATAGTTTTAAAATATACTAAAACTACTAGTTTATTAATGATTTCTAGGGATGAATTTGAAAAACAAATTGATAAATTTTCAAATAGTATAGACGATTATTTATATTGCATTAGACCATCTTATATATATCCGTTTATAGAATATAATAAAACGATTAGTTTACCTTTACCACATTGCATTACGAGATCAATAACTGATTCACTTTTATATAGATTGACTGATTCTAATTCAAAATTAAGAACACTATTTGGAAAAAATGTCTTAGAAGATTATTTATTTGGAATATTAAATAAATCAAGTTTATTTGATGAAGTTATAAAAGAAAAAAAGTATAAAAAAAGCCATAATATTTTACAAACATCAGATGTGATGTGTAGAATAAATGATAATTATATTTTTTTTGAAAGTAAAGCAACTGTTCCTTATGCAAAAACTAGATGCTTAGATGATAATTTTATCAATCAAGAGATAAATAAAATTAGGGATGCTGTTGTCCAATTATATAAACAAATACATTTAGACTTTAGAAATATATATGATTTTTTTAAAAATAATCAAGAAGTTACATTTGATTACAATAATTGTTATGGAATAGTTGTTTTATTGGAAGAGTCATATATTAGGAGAGAACTAATATATAAAGCAGTAGCAAAAAAATTAAAAATAAATGAAGATAGTGAATTATATATATGGATTATAAACCATATTAAAATATGTAATTTATATGATATCGAGAAATATGCCTTTAGTGATACAGACATTTTAAGTGCACTAAAGGAACAATTGAAAAATAATACCCCATATGATTACCCATTATCAAATGTCAAAATAAAATCTAAGATTAAAAATGCTGATGTGTATTATTTTGAAAAAAAGAGGGCTGATAACATTGAAAAATTTGCTGATGAATTAATAGAAGTTGGACTTTTAAAAAAAGAATAGAATGCTTTCTCTGTAATTCCGAGTCAAAACATGTATTAGAACAAAAAAATCAACTATATGTTGATTTTTAATTTTAATCTCTAAAGTGTATTCGAGTTTTTTCAATAATGGAGCAAGTGACTGAACTAAATTTAACCATATTTTAACATATAGTTATATATATAAACCTTTATATTTCAATAGTTTTTGTATGATGATATATAATGATGTATATATGAATTTAATTTTTTCTTACCTAATTCTTACCCTAAAAAATTAAAAAACCCTTATAAAATAAGGGTTTGTTTTCAAATGGAGCAAGTGACCGGAATCGAACCGGCATCCTAGCCTTGGCAAGGCCATATACTAACCGTTGTACTACACCTGCAGGACAAAATAATTCTATCATAAAAAAATAATTATGTCTAGTACTATAAATAATTTTTATTTAATAATATGATACATATCCTCATTTATGTGTTATAATATATCATACAAATTAAGTTTTAACTTATACTTTAATAGGGGGATTTATGGTAGTAAGTAGTTATCTTAGTAATCATTCTAATGATGAATTAAGAAAATATTTTAGTATTTTATGTAATAATGATTATCCAGGATTTATTGATAAATATATAAACTGTGATGAATTACAAAGATTAAAGGGAGTAGGTCAGTTTTGTGGGGTTGATTACAATAGTTTAACTCTACATGATACTAAGTACTGGTATTCTAGATTAGATCATAGTGTGGCATGTGCTTTAATTATTTGGCATTTAACCAAAAATAAAACCCAAACACTAGGTGCTTTATTTCATGATGTTGGGACTCCTGCTTTTGCTCATTCGATTGATTATATGCATCGGGATTATATAAAACAAGAAAGTTCAGAAAAATCAACTGATCAAATAATTAGAAATTCTTCTTATATAAAGGAGTTACTTGATAGTGATAATGTTGATTATGATGATATTATTAATATAGAAAGATTTCCGGTTGTTGAAAATGAAAGACCAAATATTTGTGTTGATAGATTAGAAGGTATTTTTAGTACCGGATTAGTCTGGGCTCGTTTTTGGAAATTAGAAGATATCAATAAAATATATAAGAGTGTTGTTGTTTTAAAAAATAGTGATGGTAAAGATGAAATTGGATTTAATGATTTATTAATAGGTGAGTATTTTTATAGGGGAGCTTATAAATATAGTATGTTACTGCAATTAAATGAAGATAAGCTTAGTATGCAGTTAACTGGTGACGTTATGAAGATGGCAATTGATTATAATGTTATTAGTAATGCTGATTTATATAGATTAAGTGAAAGAGATATTATTGACAAAATAAGAAATTCGGATAATGAAGTAGTTAAGTATGTTTGGTCGAAGTTTGAAAAATTAAATAAAGTAATAAAAACGAATATTAAACCAGTTGATAAATATTATATATCAATTGATTGTAAGAAAAGATATGTTAATCCATTAATTAGTATTGATAATAACAATCAACGATTAACAGA
>JAQVZB010000084.1 GCA_029004695.1 Bacilli bacterium
TGTTCCATGTCCAAAATGTGGAGGAACTGTTTTAATAAAGAAAACAAAAGCAAAAAGAATGTTTTATGTTTGCGAAAACAGTCCAAAGACTTGTGATTATATTTCATGGACTAAACCTAAAAAATAAAAACAATAATGAATATAAGTATTTTACTTATATTCATTATTAATTTTAGAAAACCTAAAATATGTATTGAATTTTAAATTTATTATCTCTTAAAGGATGTCACATACTGTCTTGTTTTGTCAAATTAAAACGAAATAAGTAGAATTTATTGAAAGACTGTCTAAAAATATATATAATTCATTTGAAACATTTAGATACGTTTTCATTTAATAATGATTACAAAGGAGGGTTTTATTAATATGAAACTAATACGGTCACCATCATAATAAAGGTTCTTCTATTTTAGTTTAGTTTTTAATAAAAATTATAAAGGATAGTATATTATGCAAACAATAATAAAAGAACGTGTAATAAAAAAACATTTGGTTTTAATGCTTTCAACATTAATCTTACTAACAATTTTCCTGCCAACTACTGTATTTGCAAATACTAATATTTGGCGTGGTGGAACAGTTATACAATATGAAACTACAAGTGCTCCATTTTCTACTGGAAGTGACAATAAACTCACAGTTGTAGCAGTAGGAACAGTAGAACGTGGTAATCCAGGATTTGTAACAGTAAAACTTCAAAAAAATGTTTTGGGAATTTATGTTACTGAAAGGACTATGACAGTTCCGACTAATGGCATTTCTACAACAATATTACGTGATTATCCAGTAAGTACAAATACGAATTATAGGCTTGTTTATTCCTGCGGTGGTTCTTATGGAATTGATGTAGCATATATAAGTATGGGTGTAAGTATCTGGTCTTAAACGTTTAATTTTATTTAAAGGGGGTACTTAAAATTTAATTTTAAGTGCCTTCTTTTTTTCTTAATATTTTAAAATATAATTAAATATGATATAATAAAAAATATAAATGATATATATTCTTTAAGGGGGAAATAAAATGAAAAAAATTAATTTGGGCGTGGTATTAATTATTATTACATTAATTACTTTAACAATATATATAATATATGACGAAAATTCAAAGGCTAAGGATAGAGAAAATATTAAATCTTTCTTGGATGAATATTTTGCTGTACATGACAAGTATTCTATGCTAGAAAAAGAAGCAAGAGATATTGATAAAGTTCCAGATATTAATGAATATAACAGATATTTGTCTGAAATGAAAAATGATTTATCGAAATATATATTAGATAGTAAATTAAATGATATATACGATGTATATAAACAAAGATTAGATAAACAGTTTTATGGGAAATATATGATTGATGAATATAGTACTAAAGTAAAGGATATTGTAGAATATAATTTTCAAGATCCGTATATATCTGTTGTAATAGATACAAATTTTACGCTTGATAGGGATGAAAGAGTAAGCTTTACAATGAATGAAAATACAGGTAGATATGAAGGAAGAGTAAAAAATTTATCAATCAATAAAAACCATCCTAAATTGATTGTTTTAGAAAAAGTAGATAGTAAATATAAGATTGTTATGGACAATGTTTTGGATATAGTATTAGGATATGAAGATGGTAAGATGGGAGGTATGTAGAATATGAGTGATATTGTCTTAGAACTGAATAATATAGTTAAAAAATATGGAAATAGAACTATTATAGACGGTTTATCTTTAACTGTTGAATCTGGACAAGTATATGGTTTTTTAGGCCCAAATGGTGCAGGTAAAACAACAACAATTAAGATGATAGTAGGTTTAATTAGTATTGATAGTGGAAGCATTAAAATTAATAATCTAGATATAGTAAAAGATCATAAAAAAGCAATGAAACATGTAGGTGCAATAGTTGAAAACCCTGACCTTTATGGTTATTTATCCGGGATGGAAAATATACAGTTATATTCAAGATTACGTGATATAAAAAAAAGTAGAATTGATGGGGTAATAGAACTTGTTGGTTTAAAAACACGAATTAATGATAAGGTCAAAAAATATTCTTTGGGCATGAAGCAAAGGTTAGGTCTTGCTATAGCACTGCTACATAAGCCAAAATTACTAATACTTGATGAACCTACAAATGGACTTGATCCTGCTGGAATAAGAAAACTAAGAGATACATTAAAAGAATTAGCGCATAAAGAAAATGTAGCTGTATTTGTATCATCACATATGTTAACTGAAATGCAGCTCATGTGTGATAAAGTTGCTATAATAGATGGTGGAAAAATTATAAAAATCGATAATATAAATAATTTAGAAAAAATTAATAATAAATATATATTAACTGTATCTGATTTAGATAAAAGTTTAAATATTCTGAAAAATATGTGCGTTTGTCAAATAAATAGTAATGATTTAATTATTGAGTATGACGATAAAATATCAAATATAATTAAAGAATTAGTAAATAATGATATAGAAATATTTAGCATTAATAGTAAGGAAGATTCATTAGAAGATGAATTTTTAAAAATTACAGGAGGAATAAAATAATGGGGATATTTAAATTAATAATAAATGAATGTATTAAAATTTTCAAAAAGAAATCAACCATTATATTTTTAGGACTCTCTATAATATCATTTATTATTTCTTATGGGATTATATGTTTTGATATGAAACAACAATCTATAACACAAGAAGCATATATATTAGGTGATGATAGTATAGAATATATGGAATTTGAACTAAATAAATTAAAAAACGAATTTAAAACTGCAAATGAAGAGAAACAAATAAAGTTAAATTATAAAATTGAAACTTATGAATATGCAATTGAAAATGATATACTAATACGTACTCTTAACGGGGGTTATAAAGTTAATCTAATATATGAAATATTGAAACAAGCAGATATATTAGATTTAATTGATAAAAATACTATGAAAAACGAGTATGAAAAGCAAATAATTGAAATAACTAAATTAAATAAAGTATTAAAAAGTGGTGATTTTGATGATTATATAGCATATAATAAAGAAAAAATATACGGAGATTTCGATAATAAATTGATAACAGATGATGAGTATAAAACTAAAATTGAAGAACAAGATTTGATACTTAAATATGAAATAGATAAGTATCCTCTTGCTTCGACTGCGTATTCATGGAAAAAGTTATTGTTAACTGAAAATAATAGAATTGATAGAACAATTAATGAAGGTTATGATTCCAATAAGAAAGAATACTTAACAAACGATAGTATATTGCAATTACAGGGACAAAAAATGATTAA
>JAQVZB010000085.1 GCA_029004695.1 Bacilli bacterium
TTTGATATATTTTTACTATCACTAGTTTTATACTCAGAAGAAAAATAAAAAAGTAAAACTCCAATTAGAGATATTGCAAATAAAATAAAAGTTATTATTAAAATAGCCGTTTTATCATTTTTAATACTCAATTGACTTCACTCTTTCTATAAAAATTATAACATAATTATTTTATTCTTTTATATCTTTTTAAAATTTAATTCTTTCTTCAATATATGGAATAATTTCATCTATTTTTAAAACTGTTTGTTTCATTGTATCCCTATCTCTAATCGTAACAGTATTATTATTTATAGTTTCATCATCTACCGTTAAACAATAAGGTGTTCCAGCAGCATCATTTCGACGATATCGTTTACCAATCGAACCAGATTCATCATAACTACACATAAAATGTTTAGATAAACTTTCATATAATTCATTTGCTTTTTTACTATGTTGTTTTTTAATTAATGGTAATATTCCTAATTTATAAGGAGCTAAGAAAGGGTGTAAATGCAAAACATATCTTGTTTCATTTTCTAATTTTTCTTCTTCATAAGCATTATGAAGAAGAGCTAATAAACTTCTATCTACTCCATAAGTACTTTCAATGATATAGGGAATGTATTTTTCATTAGTTTCAAGATCTAAATATTCATGAGAAACGCCACTATATTCCTGATGTCTTTTTAAATCATAATCAGTACGATTATGGGTACCATTTATTTCATCAAATCCCCAGGGAAATTCATAAAATATATCACAAGCTGCTTTAGCATAATGAGCAAGTTTATCATGATCATGATATTTTAATTTATGTTCAGGAATACCTAAATCCAGATAAAATTTTTTCGCATATTCTTTATAAAATTTATATAATTCTTCATCATTTCCTTTTTTACAAAAAGTTTGATATTCCATTTGTTCAAATTCAATAGTGCGAAAAGTAAAATTACCAGGAGTTATTTCATTTCGAAAAGCTTTACCTATTTGACCTACTGAAAAAGGTATTTTAGTTCTCATTGTTCTTAAAACATTTAAATAATTAACATATTCTCCTTGAGCGTTTTCTGGCCTCAAATAAATGATACTTTTATTATTCTCAGTTACTCCACGATAAGTTTCAAACATTAAATTAAACTCTCTTATATCCGTAAAATGGGTTTTATTACATTTAGGACAAGGTATTTTATGACTATTAATATATTCAATCATTTTTTTTGGTGACATTTTATCAGCAACGACAGTAGAATCAAATTCAGTAATTAATTTATCAACTCGATGGCGAGTTTTACATTCTTTACAATCAATTAAGGGATCAGAAAAGGAATCAATATGTCCAGATGCTTCCCAAACTCTAGGATGCATTAAAATCGAAGGATCAAGTTCAAAACTATTCTTCCTTTCCTGAATAAATCTTTTTCGCCAGGCATCTTTTAAGTTATTTTTTAATCTTGAACCTAAAGGTCCATAATCCCATGTATTAGCAAGTCCACCATAAATTTCACTACCTTGATAAATAAATCCATATTCTTTACAAAAAGTAACTAATTTTTCCATCGTTATTTTATCTTTCATAATTTATAACCTCTTTCTTAAATTCAGCGATATTTTTTACTACTTTTATTTTTTTATAATCTTCTTCTTTGATAAAATTTTCTTTTACGCCCTTTTCAATAAACTCTATTAAATAATTATAATACGAATTATAATTAAATAGTATTATTTTTTTATTACTATCACGAATTTCTTCTAATATACCAAAAAGTTCGGATAATGTTCCAATACCTCCCGGTAAAATTATATAAATATTACTTTTTTCATAAATCTTTTTTAAACGACCAAAATTACTATCACATAAAGTATAATTTATATCTTTATCTTTTATTTCATTTAGATATTTTTTATGAATAAATAAATTTATTGATGTTTTCTTATTAAAAATATCGCTAATTATTTTAGCCATCCCTAAATCAGTACTACCACAGATTAAATTATAATTTAAATTTGTTAAAACTATCCCTACCTCTTTAGCTAAATCATAATATATAGGATTTATTTTAATACTAGATGATAAACCAATAAAAACATTCATACTTACGCCTCCTTTAAATAAAAAAACACTATATCTTATAGGGGTGACATACTATCACGGTTCCACCCTACTTTAACAGTGTCCTTCATTATTATATAGCTCTTTCTTTTCCAAGGATTTCATCGCTTTATTTATACAATATAGTATAACATTTTTTTAAATTTGTAAACACATAAGTTATTTAGAAGATTCAAAATTATAGCCACAAGATACACAAAATTTATTTAATACATCATTTGGACTTCCGCACTGAGAACAAAACTTTTGGGTTTTATTATTTTTAAATTTAGATTTTTCATTTATCTGTAATTCTTCCACCTGTTCTTGATTATCCTTTATATTTTCTTCAAGTAGTAATATTTCTTCTTTGTATTTAGGTAATTTCATTTCAAAAGCATTAGGTATTGTTAAATCCGATTTTACTTCTTCCTTAGATATATCGACTTTTTCAATGATATTATTTTTAGGTATTTCAAGTTGTTGTTCTAAAGAAGGCATTTCTTTTAAAGATAGTTCTTCATCAAAAACAGGACAATTAGGAATAGTATTAATAGGATCAGCAGCTAATAAATTAATTTGGCCTTCTGAAGCTGGATCTTTAGCCATCAAATCCGGCTTTAACTTAGTTTCTTCCTCCTTTTTATTATAGGTTGAAGAATCAAATCCTAATAATATTATGAATATTGGCGTTAAAATAATTAAACCTACTTTATATAACAAGCTCTTATTAAATTTAGAACCTAAAACATATAAAGCATATAAGTAAGCAATACCATTTATTCCCGGAATTAAACATAACCATGGAGATATTCCAACTATTTCAAATAATACCCACATATTATAAATAGGAATTATAGCATGCCATGATGGTTTATTACATTTTTTAAATACCTTCATAAAACCAATAATATATAAAATTAAAAATAATGTATTTATAAAAAATATAATACTAAAAATAATTGTCATTATTTCGGAATCTGCAACCAACATTTTTACTTCACCTTCTATTATATTTATTATAACATAAATTGATTTTATGTAAATTAAAAAATAAGATATCTTTAATATCTTATT
>JAQVZB010000086.1 GCA_029004695.1 Bacilli bacterium
TTGATTATACTCAAACAATCGTACGATGTCAAGTTAAATATTTAAAATTATTATGCTTAAATTAAATAAAATTATAATAAAAAAAGACACTAAGTGTCTTAAGTTCCAAATACTATATATTTAGCTTGTACAAAAGGGATATTTCCATTTATTAATTCATACTCTCCATAAACTGTAATTAAATCGCCTTCAATAAAACCTATTTCATAATTTTTATCTACATATTCAAAAGTTATTAATTGCTTATTAGGTTCTTCAAAAAGATTAGCATCAATGGTAACATTCATAACATTTCCATAAGAAACATCAACACCTTCTACTTTTACAACCTGACCAATAATTTTAATATTGGTATTCTTAAATATATTAGGTTTTCTTACTAATTCTTCATATGACAATAATTTACAATTAAATTTGTACTCATCTTCACTAACTTTATTTTCATAATATTTATTTAAAAAGTGAGTTCCAATAATAGATAATAATAATATTATTGATAAAATTATTATTATAATTTTACCGAGATTATCTTTTTGGTCTTTATGACAAAAAGGACATATCGTTAATTCTTTTTCAAAAAATTTATGACAATGTCGACATTTATTAGCTGAGACATTATCTAAAAAAATAATATCTTTCTTTGGCTGGATAATTTTTATTTTAGTTTTTTTAACGGAAGTTTTTTTAGAAATATTTGTTTTAATACTATCTTTCTTAATAGTTGCTGATACTTTTTTTGCTTTTTCAGTCTTTATGGGAGCTGTTTTGTTAGTTTTTTTAACCGTGTTAGGTTTTTGTTCTTTTTTGCTCATATCATAACCTCTATTCTTTATAATTATAATATATTTATCATATTATATCAATTATTTATATTCAAAAATATATTTTGTTTTTTTATCGTATGAATATAAATTGGTTTCCTTATTAATAGATATTATATTACCAGTATGAGGTTCTGAATTATCTATAGTATTATCATAATTTAATCCCCATAAGTATTTAGTATTAATTTTAACATATTCTTGATCAACATTACTTATTTCAATATCTAATTTACAAGCATCATTCTTTTTGGCAAAAGTAAATTTTAAGTTACTATAAACTTCATATTTTTCTGAAACATTATCGCATTTAATATATAATTTTTTCGTATCATCATAAGATTTACTACTAAAAAACATTATAAATACTACAACTATAATAATTAATAAAGGAATAATAAATTGTAAAAAATTTTTCATATTATACCTACCTTATTTTGATAATTATATCATGAAAAGAAAGAGTAAACTATAAAATTTTAATATTTATTCTTAAAAGTAATTCTTTTTCATATATTTTAAAAAACAAAAATTTACTATTTGTATTAATTATGTTATAATTTAATAGCTTTTTGAGGAAATGTTATGAAAAAAATCAATAAAATAGATTATATATATATAAGTTTATTAATTTTATTTATTACTGGCTTTATTTTATATTTAAGATATAAAGGTTTTTTATTTGGATCAAATATGGATTGGATAAGTCAGCATGTAACAATACCTGAATATTTTAGATTATTATTTTACGAATCCAAAGAATTTATTCCTCAATTTAGTATAAACTTAGGTTTAGGTCAAAATATATTTAATTTTACTTATTATGGCTTATTAAGTCCTTACATTTTAATTTCTTATTTATTACCTTTTATTAAAATGATTGATTATATTCAAAAAATCACTATATTAAGTGTAATGGCAAGTGTTATTTTAATGTATCGATGGATTTATGATAAATATGATTCAAAAGTTGCTTTACTTTCGACAATTATTTTCATGTTATCTGGCCCTCTATTATTTCATGGCCATAGACATATTATGTTTGTTAACTATCTACCCTTTTTAATAGGTTCACTTATTTTAATCGATATGTATTTTATAAAAAAGAAAAGAATCTTATTTATCATAAGTATTTTTTTACTCATAATGAGTAGCTTTTATTTTAGTTTTCCAAGTATTATTGTAATTGGAATATATACTATCTATAAAATATTACAAGATAAAAAGAAATTAAATATTAAAAACTTTAAACCATTAGGTAAGATAATCTTTTATGTTATTATTGGAATATTATTATCAGGGATAATAACAATTCCCACCATCTATGCTTTATATATTGGAAGAAGTGATACATCAGTTTCTATCAATTTACTTAATTTATTTATCCCGGAACTAAACTATAAATTAACCTTTTATTATTCTTATTCTTTAGGTCTTACCTTTATTTATATGGTTGCTTTAATTTATTCATTTATTAATAAAAAAAGGGAAAATATATTTTTAAGTATTATTTTGTTATTATGTATGCTTATTCCTGGAATAAGTTATACTCTTAACTGTTTTATGTATATTGACGGTAAATGTTTTATTCCCTTCTTACCACTAGCAATTATTGTAATTAGTTATTTTTTAAATCATTTATTTAAAGATGAAATTAATTTAAAAAAATTATTTTATTATTTAATACCAGTTATAGTTATTATGTTATATAGCGCTATTAATTATGATTTAACTCCTTTATTAATTGTTGATATTATTTTAATAATGTTATTTTTAATGATAATCAATAAAACTAAAAAAAGTAACTTAATATTTATACCAATTATTTTAATTAGTTTAGCTTCGTTCACAAGATTAAATTTAGCCGATAATTATGTAACAATAGAAGATTCTAAATTAGTAAATGATAACTCCTATCAAAAATTATTTAATTATATAAATAAAGATGAAATGTACCGAACATCAATCGATTCATTATTATTAAATCAAGTAAATAAAGTATATACAACTAATCAATATTCATCTAGTATTTATTCGTCTTCTTCAAATCAAAATTATTTAAAATTTGTTAGAGATAATTTTCTAAATGAAATAATTAATAAAGATTATGCAACGATAACTCAGTCATCAAATGTCTTATTTAATATTTATAATGGCTCTAAATACTTAATAACTGATAAAGAACCTTTAATTGGATATAAAGAAATTGCTA
>JAQVZB010000087.1 GCA_029004695.1 Bacilli bacterium
GATGATTTCTTAGTCAATCAAAAAGTTATGCCTACTACATATAAAATGATGAAAAACTCTATCAATTTTACTAAACATTACTCTTTTACTTCTGGTGGAGGTTCAACCTTTAATTCTGAGTTTATGGTTAATACAGGATATTCTTCGGCATATCATTATAATCAAAGCGCATATTCTTTTAGCAGAAATAATTATGATTATTCTCTTCCTAATTTATTAAGAAAATTAGGATACAAATCTAATGTTTTTCATATGAACACGAGTGAATATTACTCACGCGGTGTCAATTATAAAAGTTTTGGTTTTGATAATTATTATGGTTTAAAGGATACTTCCAAATATCATAACAATACCGACTATTGGCTTGATAGAGAATTAATATTTAATAATGTATTTAATAAATTTATATTTAATAATGAAGGTTTATCTATGTCATTTATTATTACCTATTCAGCTCATATGCCATATAAAACAACAAGAGGTACATGTAGTATGCTAACTAAAGAACAAGGTTTAACTGAATATGAATGTTTAAAATTACAAGCTAAAGAAACAGATTATTTCATGTCATTATTACTTGAAAATTTAGAAAAAAAGAATATGTTAGATAATACTATTATTATGGCATTTACTGATCATTATCTGTATACTTTAGAAGATAAATCATTACTTGATAAATATAAGGTTACCGAAAATAATTTAATAAATAAAACCCCGTTTTTTATCTGGAGCAATGGAGATTATAAAAAAACAGTTAAAAAAACCAATTCTCAACTTGATATATTACCTACTATCTTAAATTTATTTGGGATAGAATATTATTCTAATTATTATATTGGTAATGATATTTTAGATCCTTCTTATCAAGAATTAGTGTTTTTTCCAGATGGAAGTTGGTATGATGGTAAAAGTTATATTGCTAACGGCGAATATCAATTTGGTAGAAAAATTAACATTAATAAATTAAATGAAAATAATGTCAATGTAAAAAGAAAAATGACTTTAAATGATGCCGTTATGAAATCAAATTATTTTAATAATTTATCGAAAAGAGATGTAAATTAATACTTTACATCTCCTTTTATTTCTTTATTAATGATTTAATTTATTGTATAATTAATAAATAAAGGAGGGGTTATGAAAAACTTAAAGAAAAAATTACTAAAAACTAATAAATACTTTCGTTTTTATTTTTATACAATCTCATTAATATTTTTATTAAGTATTATTTTAATTTCCCAAGGCCTACTTCTTTTAAGTGGTATTGAATCATTTATTCGTTACGTATTAATATTTACCTTTATAATAATCTTAACTTTTTATATAATTGGTAATTTTGTTTTCTTAATATTAAAAAAACATATTTGGATAATAATAACTGGCATTACAGCAATAATATTTAGTGTCATAAATTGTTTAAGCTTCTATTATATCAATAAAACTTATAGCTTTATTGATGATATCAATAAAGATGCTATAACTTATACAACTAATCTAGTTACTTTATCTGATAATAAAAAAATAAACACTATTGGAATGATATCTAATGAAGAAGATATTGAAGGCTATATCCTTCCTAAAGAATATATTGAAAATAATAATAAAAAATATAAAATAAAGTTTTATGAAGATTATATAAGTTTAATTAATGATTTATATAATGGTAATATTGATGGTTTATTTATTACTAGTAACTATGTAATTGTATATAACAATGAATTTAACACTATTCAAGATGATACAAAAATAATAGATAGTTATAGCAAAAAAATGAAAAACCACGATTTAGTTGAAGGAACAAATAAACCTGTAACCGAACCATTTACTGCTTTACTAATTGGAGTTGATTCAAAATATGATGGTTTAGATCAAAACGCTGCTTTTAATGGTGATGCCTTAATGTTGGTAAGTTTTAACCCAAAAACATTAAGCGCTGTTATATTCAGTATACCAAGAGATACTTATGTTCCAATAGCTTGTAATAATAACATTGAAAATAAAATCAATTCAGCAGCTGGCTATGGCACAAAATGTATTATTGAGACTATTGAAAACTTAACTAAAATAGATATTGATTATTATGTTAAAATGAATTTTAAAGGAGTTGTAGATTTAGTTGATGCTTTAGGAGGTATTTATGTAGATGTCCCGAAACCGGATTTTAAATCGGGTTATTGTGTTGAAAATAGTGATCGCATCCCAAATAGTGTTTGTCTTACTGAAGGCCCTCAAGTATTAAATGGTGAAGAAGCTTTAGCTCTATCAAGAATAAGAGATGCCTTTATAATAAGTGATTTTAAAAGAGTTCAAAATCAACAACTAGTATTACAAGCAATGGTTACTAAAGCAAAATCAATTCGCAATATTAATGACTTCCATAAATTACTAAATGCTGTAAGCAAAAATTTAGACACTAATATTCAAACTAAAGAGATGCTAAATTTCTATAATGTAGGAAAATCATTATTATTTAAAAATAATTTTAATGAAAATGAATTTATTAGTATCCAGAAAACATTTTTAACTGGTTATGACCTTAGAATAAACAATATTTATACATACCAGTATTATGAAGAAAGTTTAAATGAAATAACAAAAGCTATGAGAATTAATCTAGATTTAGAAAAACCAGAAATAATAAAAACATTTACCTTCTCAGTAAATGAATTATATGAAGAAGAAATTATTGGGAAAAAATATTATACTGTTAAAAGAAAAGAAACTTTACCAAACTTTGTGGGTCAAAATTATAATTATTTAAATGAATGGAATAGTACTAGAAATTTAAATATTATTATTAAAAAAGAACAAAGTAATATTTGTATTAAAAATGAAATATTAAAACAAAGTATTAAACCATCAACCTTAATATCAAACATAGATTCTTTAATAGTCACAGTATGTGAAAATATTATTGAAGAAAAACCAATTATTATTACTCAACCAAAAATCGAAGAAGAAACAAATAATTTTATTGAAGACATGTTAGAATAAAAAACAATCATTTGATTGTTTTTT
>JAQVZB010000088.1 GCA_029004695.1 Bacilli bacterium
CCGATTGGGGCTTCTTTATATATAAATAATAAAGAGATAATTTCACCAAACGCTGGTATATTTCGAATTGATAATTTATTATATATAACTAAAAATACCGTATTAATAGGTGCTTATGAACCAAATATTAAAAATATTAAAGTTTATATATATGATTTTCATGGTAATAAATTAAGTGAAGTATATGAATTAGATAAAGTTCATGGGATTCTTGTTGATGGATATAAATTTGAAAAAAATAAAATAATTTTTACTGGTAATAAATATATTTTATCTAAATCAATTATTCTTCAACGAGAAAGTGATAATAAATATATAATAAAAAATGCTGATTTATGTCAAGAGTTTTTGGCTAATGATAATTTAAATGGATCTGATTTATATAAAGCTGAATATGAAATGGAATATTTATCTTATAATAAGCTTGGTAAATTAAAATTAATTCCTGGTACAGAACAAACATTATTAGAATATTTAAAAAGCATTGGTTGCAATGTTTAGAAACAAAGAAAAAAATATAAATTAAACAAATAATCGATTTTAAAAATAGTTTATAATGCACGTTAAAAATAATTGTGATTATGCATTTTTTTTATAATAATGTTTGACTTACCTTTTGTATTGTGCTATTATATTTTCCTAAAAAGAAAGGGATAAAATTATGTATTTCCGTTATTTAGAATATTTAAAATCTTATGATCCTAAAGTGGCAGTTACTGAAAAAGGAGTAAAAAAAAGAAAACAAGTTTTTTCAATCCTAAAAAAATGTTTGCCTTTGTTTAACCCATATAATTTAACCATTGTTAGAAAAGCTCCGGTACCTAAAGATGTACCTATAATATATACTCCAACCCATGGCTTTAAAGATGATTTATTAAATACCATGATCATAATAGACGATCATGCTTATACTTTATTTGGCAGTCTTGATCAGTTCTATAAAACTATAGATGGACCTTTAGCAAATTTATTTGGAGTTGTTATTGTTGATCGAGATGATCCTAAAAGTAGAGCTGCATCTATACCAAAAATGGAGCGAGCAATGAGTTTTGGAACAAATGGTTTAATTTTTCCGGAAGGTGCTTGGAACTTAACTGATAATGAACTAGTAATGAAATTGTATCCGGGATTTTATAAATTAGCTAAAGCTACTAATGCTAAGATAGTACCAGTAGCTACTCATATAATTGGGGAAAAATGTTATGGAATTCAAGATGAATCGATTAATATACTTCAATATGATGAACAAGAAGCAAGATTAGTTTTACGAGATAAGCTTGCTACTTTAAAAAGGGAATTAATTGAGAATTATTCTGATTATAGTAATATATCTCATGAAGAATTAGAAAAAGAAAAAACATTAAAAGAAGAATGGGAAGAATATAAAGTCTATTTAAAAAGTCAACCTAAATATTACATTGAAGAAAAAGAAAAAAATTACCCTTATATTGATAAGAATATTGTGACTGAAAAAGAAGTATTCTCAGTACTAGAGAATGTAAAAATTACCAAACAAAATGCTCATATTTTAGCAAAAACCTATAAAAATAAATAATTTTTTCAAATACTTGAAGAAGTTATTTTTTTGTTGTATATTTATTATAGATTATAAACCCATTTACTTAGTAAGGAAGTGATTTATGCAAGGATATCTATTACCTATATGTTCGATATTTTTTTCGATTCTTCTATTAGTTGTTTATTTTTCTAAAAAAAGGCTAGATTTAATTGAAAATAAAATATTTTCTATAATGTTAATTGTATCATTAATTGATAGTATTTTAGTTACTATTTTACAATTAAGAGGTTTTTATTTAAGTGATTTAGCAATTGGAATTTTAAATAAACTTGATTTTATTCAATTAATTCTTTTTAATACATGCTTATTTTTATATACATTTTTAATTACTGTTAATAATAATGATAAAAGTTATAAAGTAAAAATCATCTATAATTTATCTATTATTATTACTATAATAGCTATTATAGTAATGTTATTTTTAGATGTAAATACAATGATTTTTAGTGCTGATAAAATGACTGTTTCAGGTTCAAGTGTTTTTGCTGTTATTATTACCGGCGGATTATTTATTTTATCGGCGGTTATTGTAACATTATTAAATTTAAAAAAATTAAGTACGAAACATATTCCGATGTTTGTTTATATTGCTTTAGTATTATTTTTAATAAATATTTATATTATTAATCCATATTTTATTGTTATTTCTATTGTAATAACATTTATTAATTATGTGATGTATTTTACGATTGAAAATCCTGATTTAAAAATGCTTGGTGAAGTAATGTTAAATAAAGAACAAGCTGAAAAAGCTAACCGAGCTAAAAGCGAATTTATTACTAGTATGTCACATGAAATAAGAACTCCATTAAATGCCATTATTGCTTTTAGTGAAGAAATTAAAAAAGAAGAAACTTTAGAAGCAGCCAAAGAAGATGCCAATCAAGTAATTAAATCAAGTCTCGTATTATTAGAAACAATCGGAGGTATATTAGATATATCAAAAATAGAATCAGGTAATGTCGAAATTAATAACTCAATTTATAATCCCCGAGAATTATTTGAAACTGTAAGTAATTTAATAAGGGTAAGAACTAAAGAAAAAGGTTTAGATTTTAATATGAGTTTGCCGCAAGATTTACCAAATAGATTATATGGAGATAAAACGAATATTCAAAAAATATTAATGAATTTATTATCAAATGCTTATAAATATACTGAACAAGGATCTGTAAATTTTAATGTATCATGTATTAACCAAAAAGGAATAAGTAAATTAATAATGTCAGTCGAAGATACTGGAAGAGG
>JAQVZB010000089.1 GCA_029004695.1 Bacilli bacterium
AACAATTATCCTAGAAAAATATTAAAATGGAACACTCCAAGTGAAATGTTCCATCAAGAATTATTACTAATTTAATTATATTTTATATTTCTTAATTGTTGCACTTGACTTTTTAATTATTAATATTACAGTCAATAAAAAAGAAGCTGTTTAGCTTCTTTCTTATTTAACCGTTAATTAGTTTAGTGCTTCTTTAAGCTTACTTCCAGCTTTAAATGATGCAACAGTTTTTGCAGGAATATGGATTTTTGCTTTAGTTAAAGGATTAATTCCATCTCTAGCTGCACGTTTTTTAGCAGAGAAAGTTCCAAAACCAACTAAAGCTACCTTTCCTTCAGATTTTAAACCTTTTGTTACACCTTGGATAGTAGCATCTAAAGCACGAGCTGCATCAGCTTTTGTTAAGTTAGCAGTTTTTGCAATGAATTCCACTAATTCTGTTTTTGACATAACGATTACCTCCCATTTTTAGTATTTATAAGGCTTAGTGCCCTACAAGTATAAATTATCAAATAATAATTTAAAAAGCAACAAAAAAACATACATTTATTAAAAAAAGTATATTTTTCCCTTCTTTTTAGTATATTTTTTGTAAAATTATAGTTTTCTATAATACGATAGCAATTAAATTATGGCTTCCTTTATTAACTATTTTAGTAACAGTACTTGATAATTTATATCTAGTATTATCTGGCATCATTGATAATTTAGCTTGAATTCCTTCTTTTACGATAACATCTAAACTACGACCAAAAATTTCGCTTTTCCAAATACTAGATGGATCAATTTCATAGTCTTTCATTATATAATTAATTAATTCTTTACTTTGTAATTCAGTTCCAATTATAGGTTCAAATGTTGATTCTACATCAACTTTCATTAAATGAATAGATGATGCGACAGCTTTTAATTTAACACCATATCTAGATCCTTGTTTAATTATTTCTGGATTAGATAATTTCATATCGGCAAGATTTGGATAAACAATCCCATAACCGGTATTTTTCGCCATTTTAAGAGCACTTTTTAAGGTATTGGATTCATCTTTATTCTCAGCATATTCAGTAAACACTTTAAGTAAGCTTCCTTTATTAATAGTTATTCCTCCAATTACTTCTTTTAAGATATTATTATATAATTCATCACTACTATTTAAATTAAGTGTTACCATCCCAGTAGCTGTATCAACTTTTGCAATATAAGCTTTATCGATATACTGACTATCTTTATAATAATCCATTATTTTATCAACATCTTTTAATTTTGAAATATTAGTCATACTTTCTTTGATTTTTTCTAAATAATGTTCTTTCACTGGATGATTTTTTTCTAAGATATGAATCCATTCTGGAACATTTACTTCAACATTTAAAACTGGAAATTCATATAATGCGGTTTTAAGTATTTCATACATTTCTTTTTCATTCATAGATTCAACATTGATAGGTAATACTGGGACATCATAATTTTCACTTAAATTACGAGCTAATCTTTTAGCTTCTTCAGATGTAGGATTTTTAGTATTTAAAATAATAATATAAGGCTTATTAATCGATTTTAATTCGGTTATTACTTTTTCTTCGGCATCCATATATTCACCACGCGTAAATTCTCCAATTGAACCATCAGTTGTTATTACAATACCTATAGTCGAATGATCCCTTATTACTTTTTCAGTTCCTATTTCAGCTGCTTCAATAAAAGGTATTTCTTCATCATACCATGGTGTTTTAACCAACCTAGGATTTCCTAAATCATCTTCATAACCATTACTTGATTTTATTACATAACCAACACAATCTATTAATTTAATATTGGTCGTAAATTCATCAATTGTTATCGTAGCACCAGTAGAGGGTACAAATTTAGGTTCGGTAGTCATAATGGTTTTACCAGGAGCACTTTGTGGAGTTTCATCTAAACATCTTTTTTTATCCGCTTCATCTTTAATATTAGGAATTACTAAAGTTTCGATTACTTTTTTTATAAATGTTGATTTACCCGTACGAACAGCTCCTACAACTCCTAAATATATTTCTCCTTGTCCCCAAGCAGAGATGCTACTAATAATCTCTTTCTTTTCCATTTTCTTCTTCCCTTTCATTTAAAACTTATGTTTATTTATAAATTGTATGAATAAAAAAATATTATAAAACTAAAGTTATAATATTTTTTAAAACATTTTTTCTACATCCTTTGGTACTTTATCTTCTAAGATGGTATTTATAATTTTTTCTTCCATTTCTTTTGATACATTTTTACCGGTCATTACTGATAATTTATTTATTACTGACTTTAAAGTTTTTTCATCTTTTAAACCATTATCACTAACTTGTTTAGCTAATTCTAAAATCGTAGCTTTATCAACATTAGTCTTCTTTTCCACTTTATTAAAAACTTCATCCTTCATATTTACACCTCAGTATATAATATGCCTATAGAGAAAAAAATTTATTATTTCATTTTAGAATTCTTTTTCTAGATATTCTTTACAAACTTTCATAAGTTCATTTATTTTATTTTCTAATTCATTAAAATTCTCCGTAATATAATCGACATTATTATTTTTACTTTCAACTTCATGTTTAAAAGGTAGATTAGCTAATTCAAAAAAACCAATATATTTTAAATCACTTTTTAAAGCATGAACCTCGATACTATAACTCTTCATATTGTTAATATTAAGCAAAGAATTTAATGTTAAATCATTATGTATTGAAATGAATGTATCTAGAAGTGGATATTATAAATGGTTGAATAATAAAGATAAAATTAATAATTATGAAATTAATAGAAATGATA
>JAQVZB010000090.1 GCA_029004695.1 Bacilli bacterium
AGAAAAGAAGAAGAATCTATCGATATCAATATCGATGAAATAATTTCTAAAATAAAAAATATATTTTAATATATTTCGACAAATAAATACTAATTATTATTGGATAATATAATAGGTGATAATATGAGAAAATATTTAACGATTATTATATGTGCAGTAATAGTTGGTTTTTTAATGTCACAATTTCTTATGAATCAATATGAAAAGAAAGAAGATTTACTAACTATCTTTAGTAGAGGAGAAAAGGTTTATTTAATTCAACAAGGAATATATTCTTCGGAAGATAGTGTTAAGAAAAATACAATGGATTTAGGTTTTTATATTTATAGCGTTCAAAATGGTATGTATTATGTATATATTGGTATTACTAAAAATATTGATAATGTTCAAAAGTTACAAGGATATTTTAAGGATTTAGGATATGATACTCTTAGTAAGGAAATATATGTTAATAACAAAAAATTTTTAGAGGTATTGTCACAATACGATAACTTATTATTAACTACTACCGATAATGATGTAATAAAAGCTATTTGTAGTCAAACTTTAGGAAAGTACGAGGAGTTGATTTTGGATGCATATAAAGATTAAAGACTTACCGATCAATGATAGACCAATGGAAAGACTTATTAATTTTGGTGTAGAAAATTTAAGTAATGAAGAATTAATTGCAATATTACTTAAAACAGGTAGTAAATTTGAGTCATCTAAAAGTATTGCTTCGAAAATACTCGCAGGAGTAGATAATATTCATAAACTTAAAGAATTAAATTATAATGATTTATTAAAAATAAAAGGAATAGGTGTATCTAAAGCATGTGTTATTGTGTCTGCTATTGAATTAGGTAATCGTATTAATAAAGAAGTCATTTCACTTAATAATCTAAAAATGACAAGTGCTAAAATAGTTTATAATTATTATAAGGATATTCTTAATGTAAAACAGCAAGAATATTTTTATTGTATATATTTAGATACTCGTAAGCGAATTATCAAAGATAAATTACTATTTATTGGTACATTAAATCAGAGTTTAGTTCACCCTCGTGAAATATATAAAGAAGCTTATAAGTTTAGTGCTTCTTCTATTGTATGTATACATAATCATCCTAGTGGGAATGTTATACCAAGCACTGAAGATATAAAAGTAACTAAAGAATTAGTAAGGGTTGGTAAAATATTAGGTATTCCAGTTGTCGATCATATTATAATTGGAAAAGATAATTATTATAGTTTTTTTGAAAATAACGATATATAGTAGGAATTTATTGGAATTTATATTATAATTTATTTAAGGTGATATTATGGTAAATAAAAAGTTAGAGAAAAAATACATTATTTTAATAGTATTATTATTTGTTGCTATCTTTTTAGGAATTATTACTAAAATAGTTACTGATGATCGAAAATTAAATCCTATTGAAAAAGGTATAAAAGATACAGTAGTAAGTATTAATAAAGTAATTAATATACCTATTAATTTTATTAAAAATAAAGTTGTTGAAAAACGTGAAAAAAAGGACTTATATAATAAATATTTAGAACTTAGAAAAAGGGTTGATGAACATTATTTAGATATCGCTGAAATGGATGAACTTGAAAAAGAAAACAAGGAATTAAGAAAATTATTAGATATCGATAAAACATTATCAGATTATAGTTATTTAAATGCAACTGTGATCAATCGTAATATTGGTTATTGGTATAATACGATTACGATTGATAAAGGTAGTAGTAGTGGAATAAAAAAGAATATTGCCGTTATTACTAGTGATGGTTTAATTGGTAAAGTAATAAAAACAACTAACTTTTCTAGTACTATAAAGTTATTAACTAGTGATGAAATTGATAGTAAAGTATCAGTTAAAATAAAAGTAGAAGATAAGTATATTTATGGGTTACTTACAAGTTATAAAAAGGAAGAAAATTTATTTGTCATCGAAGGAATATCTGAAAGTATTGAAATCCCCGTTGATTCATTAGTTACAACAACAGGTATGGGTGATATTTTTCCAAGTGGAATATTAATTGGTAAAGTAAAAAGTGTAGGTACTGATAATTTTGATTTAGCTAAAATAGTAGAAGTAGAATCAAATGTTGATTTTAATGATATTAAATTTGTTACTGTCTTAAAAAGAAAGGTTAAATAAATGAAATTAGTTTTTGCTTCAGTTATAATATCTTTTTTTCTAGATAGTATCTTAACTAGTTTAATACCAATTGATAGTATCCTTCTACCGCTTTTTTCTTTAATTAGTTTAATAATTATATATCCATATTTTCACAAGGAAGAAAATAGTTATTTAATTTTTTCGTTTTTATTAGGGTTAGTTTATGATATTGTTTATACTGATACAATCTTTTTAAATGCTTTTATTTTTTTATTGATTAGTTTTTGTATTAAATTAATTAATGAATATATCTCTAATAATGTGTTTAATGTAAGTATTATGAGTTTATTAGTTGTTACAATATACAGAATTATTACTTATTTTGTTTTAGTCATAATTAATTATTTAAAATATGATTTTAATGATTTATTAGTAAGTATTTATTCATCACTTATTTTGAATGTTTTTTACGGGATATTACTTTATCTGATAACGGATTTTATAAGTAAAAAATATAAGATTGATAAAATAGAATAGTTCTAAAAGAATAATCATTTTAATATATTGTATTGGTGATACATATGAATATAGAAATGATTAGAAATGAAATTCGAAATAGAAAACCTAAAAAAAGTACAAGCATTAAAATTCCTGTTTATTTAAGTAAATATTTAAGTAA
>JAQVZB010000091.1 GCA_029004695.1 Bacilli bacterium
CATCATTTATATAAATATTTATTTTTAAATCTTGACCTTTAATATTCACAGGAACAATTATATATATATCCTCATCATTAGTAATAGAAACATTAAAATTTTTATCATCAATTTTAGAAACATTATATGGTTTAAAATATGAATCATCGCTATTAATCATACTATTTAACATATAATTTTGAACTTCAAACACATTAGTAATCTTCCCTTGGCTAAAAATACTAATAAAATTTTTGACCTTATTATTAACCATATATCCAAGCGATAAAGCATGAGGGTTTTCATAAATAAAAATATCACTTTTCTGCTCATTAAACAAAATTCCATTAAAACTTGAGAACTTAAAACTATCAATCACTTTATAATCAAGTTTGTTATTTCTAGTGAGAAAATATTTTATCCCAAACATAGAATCAGTGATTATGCTAGCACCAAAATTATAACCTAATGTAGATGCCGATGTATGATGTCCAACATTATTAATTACTTGCTTACTTTTCTCATTAATTGTCGACAAAAATGTAAAGACCCCATTATAATCTAGTAATACCGAGTCAATATAAGTATATTTTAATTCCTTTTCTATTCGGTAGAAATCATCATTAAAAGGTCGTATCTTGTCAATCTTAACACCAATAATTTCTACCCAATCATTATATTCCATCTTATAAGCAAATTCATGTTTATAAATTGATAAATAAAAATTAACAAATAATTCAGATAATACTAAAATTATTAATAAAAATTTAAGGGTTCTTTTCTCTTTATTAGATACCCTATTATAAAAATAAAATAGTAGTAAATATAAAATGATTAGCCCGACCGATACATATACTGACCATAAAGTTAAAAATTCATATTGCTGTATAATTACTAGGTTTGATAATAATAAATAGCCAACTAAAAATAATAAATAATGTTTTAAGTCAATTCCTTTAATATTATAAAAAGATTTACAAGCAATTATAATCAAAAACAAAGAAATAAGATAAGAATATCTATAATCAAAACTATTATGATTACTTAATCCATGCCATAAGAAATCAATAGGTAATATAAAAAGACCAGACACTAATAAAGCCAAGAAAATACCCGTTAACATTCTTTCTTTAGTTTTAATTTTTTTGTTAACAAAATAAAAATATACTAATGGTAATATAATAACCCCAGAATATATTGCTACTGTTGTTAAATTTAATATGTTATCAGAATTATGAGACCACATATAAAAACGTGAAAAAGTTTTTAAAAAATCACCATTAAATATACCAAATTCAGAATTATTTCCAACACTTCTTCCAACACTAACGAATAATTCATAAAACGAAGGTAACAATAAAACTGATGTCATAAGACCCACAAGTATTGAAGTTATGAGAAATTTCATAATTGAAGAAATAATTTTATCCTTATCTTCCTTAAATTTATAACTTAATAGTAATTGATAACTAAAATATATACATGAAAATACACATAACATATAACCTGTATAATAATTACTAAAGATAGCCATAAATAAAATAATCCCATAAAATAACGATTTCTTACCCTCGATAATTTTATCAATTCCAATTAAAAGGAGGGGCACTAAAAAAATAGCATCTAACCACATAATATTAAAAAAATAAACAACCACATACCCCATTAGAGCGTAACTTGTTGAAAATATATATAAACTATTACCTCTATTATATTTTCGTTTCAAATAACTAAACATTGTTAATCCTGATAACCCAATTTTTAAAGTAATAATCAATAACATTCCACTAACTAAAGCTTTTTTCGAAAAAAAGATAATTAATAAATTTAATGGGCTGGCTAAATAATAAGCAAATGTTCCAAACATATTACCACCCATTCCTTTAGAAAAAGAATAAAACAAAGATGCTTGACCAGATAAAACATCTTTTAAGTATGAGAATAAAGAAATATATTGAGCCCTAGAATCACTAACTATAAAATCTTTTGTTCCCCCAAAAATAATATTGGCTATAAAGCATACCATCACAAAAATTATAATAGGGATAAAAAAAGATATAATATACTGTTTATTTTTTTTCATAGATAACCTCACTGATAATATTATACCTTAAATTTGTTAAAAGATAAATATTCTTGCAATATGTTTAGGCATAAAAAAACACAACCATAAGTTGCGCCTTTTTTAATTTTTTTATTATGATTCTTCCGATGGCGATACAACTCCATCATTAACTTCAAAGATATAATCTCCAAATTGTATTGTACCATTTGTTACTGCTCCGTTAATAACACTAAGATCTACTGCATCAGGTTTGTTACCACGATGCGGAATATCTGTACTTTCATCTATAGTTGCATTTTGTAAATCTGCACTACCCTTAAGTTCTTGAATCATAACATGCTTTTCAATAGCATCGATATACCCTAGAGCACTATTTTTAGCAGCCCCTTGTCTTGCTTCCTCAATAACACCTACAATAGCAGGTGTTGCTATCAACATAATTATAGATAAAATTACGATAACTGCTAGTAATTCGATTAATGTAAAACCTTTCTTGTTCATTTTCATATCATCCCTCCTTTAGTTTACAAATTAAATATACCACACTTTTAACGTGATAGTCAACATATATTTACAAATATTGACAATATTTGTAGTTAGTGTGTTTAATTCGGGGATTAAATCTTTTGAAACATTGAATTTTCACAAAATATTTAAAGTAAGATTGATGGTAAGAGGGTA
>JAQVZB010000092.1 GCA_029004695.1 Bacilli bacterium
GGACCTTTAACAAAAGTAATGACAAGTTATATGTCTAATATGAAAACAATTAATGATAATTCTGATTCGAAAATTGTCGAAATATTACTCCAAGGAACAAATATGGGTATAATTGAGGGAAGAAGAATCCTTAATAATAAAAAATTAGATAAAAAAGTAATTAATTTATTAAATGATTTTATCAATCAACAAGAAATCATTGTTGAAGAATTAAAAAAATATTTATAAGGAATAAAAAAAGTTTTAACTCTTTTTCAATTAATATTGACTTAAATTAAAAAAAATTGCTTTTTAGAATATATATGCTATAATTAAGCCATATTTTTAGGGGGAATTTTTTATGTCAGAAATAGATAATAATTTAAATGCAAAATACCACCGAAGAACACCCATTAAAAAGTTTGATTTAAATCAAACTTTATACACTTTAGTTAGAAATGAAAATCGAAATAATTTAAATGGTCAAGCGATTGGTTTTTTAGGTTTTAATAGAACTTATAAGGAACTATTTAATGATGTCGAAAGACTAGCTGATGCATATATAAAAGCTGGTATTAAGAATGGCGATACTGTTGCAATATGTACTATTAGCACGCCAGTCGTTCAACAAAATTTATTAGCTTTAAATAAAATTGGGGCTATTTCAAAATGGATTGATTTAAGATCTAAAGGTAATGATTTAATTAGAAATATTAATGAAAGTGAATGTAAAACTGTTGTTATATTTGATGAATTAACACCTTTATTTGAAAAAATAATTAATGAAACTGATATTAATCGAGTATTAATGAGTTCTCCAAAAGATTATTTACCAGGCCTAATAAGAATATTAGCTAATTTAAAGGACAAAAAAGAGGGTAAATTTATCGAAATTCCTGAAGATAAAAGATTCAGCCGCTTTATAGATTTTATGAAATCAGGTAATGCTAATAATGAATTAATACCAGCTAGTTTTGAAAAAGATAAACCAACCTTAGTAATTCAATCAAGTGGAAGTACTGGAGCACCTAAGTCTATAGTCCATACTGATTATAACTTTAATTCAGCAGTTCAAAAATTAGCTTATACTGATTTACCTTTTTATAAAGGAAAAACAGTTTATGTTGCAGTACCTCCATTTATTATTTATGGTTTATGTAATACTATTTATTCATCTTTAGCTTTAGAAATGAAAGCAGAAATGACTCCCTATGTAGCAGAAAACACGGTTTATGATGATTTAGGTAAGTTTGATATACCTTTTGGAGCACCTCTTCATTATCGATATATTTTAACTAAAATAAAAGAATTAACTTCAGAAATTACTGAATTGTTATCAAAAAAAGATGATAAATCCAAAAATGAATTAAAGAAAATATTAATTGAACTTGAAAGAGTATTAAATGGTATAAAAAGAATCGATTTATTAATATCTGGTGGAGATAAAATGACTGCTGAGGAAATTACCGAAATGCAAACTATCTTTGATCGAGTAATTATAAATGGTTATGGCAATAATGAAGTAGTAGGAGCTGCTATTGTATCTCCTAGATATGCTAATAAACCAGGTAGTATTGGAATTCCTTTACGTGGTATTAAAGCTGAAGTATTTGATTCGGAAACTAATAAGCAACTAGAGCAAGGTGAATTAGGTGAATTATGTTTATGCACTGATAATGCTTTTTTAGGATATGCTAATAATCCTGAAGAAACCGAAAAAATTAAACAGTTGCATGAGGATGGTCAGTACTGGATTCATACTGGAGATTTATGTGTTATAGATGAAGAAGGTTATATAACTCCAAAAGGTAGAAATAGAAGAATTATTTTAAAAGATGCTTTTAAAATCTGTCCTGATGCTATTGAAAATATAATTCAAAAACTTCCTTATGTTAAAAATTGTGTAGTAGTTGGTGTTGATGATAATGTATCTCTAAGTGTTCCAATGGCATTTATTGAATTAGAAAATCATTATAAAGAACAATTTTATGACTTAATACCTCAAATAGAAAAATTTTGTGAAGAAGAACTACCTGATTATGAAATACCTTCATATTTTAGAGAAATTGATAAAATACCATATACTCCTAACAATAAACAAGATTTTAGATTATTAGAAGAAATGGGTAATGATTTTGTAAAATCTAATCTTCCTAAAACATTAATAAAAAGTAATAATAATTTTATAAAAGCAACTTAATTGTTGTTTTTTTGTGATATAATGTTAACGATATAGAAATGCGGGTGTAGTATATGAATGCTAGTGGAACAATATTTCTTACCGTTTCAGCGTTAGTTTATACTATTATAACCACAATTATTTTTTTAACTAAGAAAAAAGTAAGTAAAATTGAAAATAAAATATATAAAAAAATATTATTTTTAACCATTCTTTCAATGATAACCGAGCTATTAATTATTGCTACAATAGATATTCCAACTTTGGGAACAATAGTTCAAAAATTTTTTTTAGTAATGGTTTTATTGTGGTTATCAAGATTTATTGATTACACTTTTATAACCACCATGTTTGATAAGGACAAAAGTGAAGCCGAAAATATCAAGAAATATACGATATGGTATTATATATTTTTAACTTTTAATTTAATATGTGCAGTATTAATAATGTTATTTCCTATTAACTTTGTTGATATCGGAAATGCTAAATATACTACTGGACCAAGTGTTGATATAATATTTGGGGTAACTGGCTTTTATATGGTAATAATGTTTTT
>JAQVZB010000093.1 GCA_029004695.1 Bacilli bacterium
TTCATTTTCCTCTATTATTAGTTCTTTTAAGTATCCCATTTTATAAGCTTCTAAGACTAAATGCTCCCCTTCAACTAAAAAGATATCTTCTAAATCCCGATACTTTTTTGTTTGTAATTTTTTTATACCTTTAATTTTTTTATTATCTACTGAAGTATAGAGCATATTATCACCACTTTCATTTTATCAAAAAAAAGACTCTAAGTCTAGAATCTTTAATACATACCTTACTTTTTATATATACTACTTATTGATTATTTGTTATAATTAAAATGGTGATTGTATGAAGAAGAAACAATATTTATTTTTAGGGATTATTATTTTAATAATTATCTTAATAATTACTTTTATATTATTAAAAAATGATAAGATGACTTGTGTTTCTAAGGCTTTAGATGATCTTAGAACTACTAATGAAAAAATAGATATATATTATAAAGGTAATGGAGTAAAGAAAATAGTACAAGAAGTAAACCACGAATTTAATGATATTGAGGCCAAGAATATATTTAATGATTATTTAGATAATACTTATAATAATTTAAAAGATAATAAATATATTAAGATATCAAAAAATGAGGATGAATTAGCATATAAAGTCATATCAAATATAAAGGTAAGTAAATTAAAGGATGAAGAATTAACGTCTCTACAAATATCTAATAATTTTAAAGAGTTACAAAGTATTTTAGAGGATAAAGGATTTGAGTGTAAATAGTAAAAACCATAATATTATGGTTTTTTATTTTGATGTGATTATCACTAATTTGGTTGATAGATAATATTCAGTATGTACGTAGGAAAATTAGTATGTGATATAGATGATTAATATACAGAAAAGAAAAAGCACAAAAGTGCTTTAATAACAATTATTTTTTTACTTTCTAAATTATAAATTAAATATTTTTCAATTAAAATCATTATTCTTTTAAATTATTTATTCACTTAAATTTCGATTTATTAAAAAAATATCGCATAAATTAATCCACCCAAACCTAATAAGAAAATTATGACTCTTCCTATTATATCTATTATACTTGCTATTTTCTTATTTTCTATAGACCAATTAAAGCGTTTACCACCAAAAATCAAAATATTTAATTTATTTATTTGTTTAGAAAATATTGCTCCTAACATTAATAAAGTAGCTATAATAATTTCTAATTTCATTTTCTATCCCACTCCCATATATAACTTGCACCGATATCAAAACTTGCACTTGGAGATATCGAAAAACCATATCGATCTAATGGGTTATAATAAATTCCAGCACCAAAGGTAGATGTAAATCCAAACCCGCTTTCATAGACTACATTAGGTGATTTATAACCCGGTTTAAAGCTAAATGATTCAGTTGGAACTATCGGTAAAAATGGTAACCCTTTACCAATTGATAATCCACTTTCAATTGTTATATTATTTTTGTTTATTCCTAAATTCGGAGATATTGTGCCCCCGTAAGATATACTACCATAAATTGGTGTGTTAGGTATACCACCACTAATACCTACATTATAAGAGATCTTGCTATTAGCTATAATATTAACTATTTCATAAGTAGTTTTATTTGTTTTAACACTTCTTTTATTTCGAATTGGACTTTCAATTTTAATACTTGTTCCTTTTGTAGTTTTTTTAGCACTATAATCAAACACACTTTCCATGAAGTCTACCAACCAATCAAATAACCCTTTACCACTAGGATCACTAAATCTGATTTGGTTATTACTACAATATGAATACAAATTTTGACTTAGAATATCTTTGTTAGCACCGCCATTACCATCCGCGTTAATAAATCTACCAATCTCAGGATTATAGTATCTTGAATTCAAATAATATAATCCACTATCACTATCATAATAGTAACTTCTATATCTAAATGGATTAATGTTACCTATATGGGTTGAATCAGTTATTTCATTATCTTGATTATCTGTTATTGATATGACTTGTCCCCAGCTGTCATATGTGTATGAGACTATATTGTTTCCTTGTTCATCAATTATGCCTATTATATCATTTTGTCCATTTTTTATATAGTAGTATAAGTCATTGTTATATTTAAATCCTTCGATACTTCCAGTATTATCATAGAAGTAATATAAGGTATCTTCTCCTATGGTTTCATATATGATGTTAGTTCCTTCTAAGTAGTATTTGTGTTCTACACCATTTATTATCTTAGATGTTCGTATTCCTTCATCGTTATAAGAATATGTTACTTCTAAGTTTTCACTTGTATCAGTATAAGTAGATAGTTCTCTACCATTTATCCAGGTATATGTAATATTGTTGCCATATGTTAATGGATTACCTATTTCATCATAAGTAATAGTATTACCATTATAGTTTATTAATTGGTCTTTCCAATTAGTATCATAGATATAACTGTATGTATTTATTATATCATCAGTACTCATATTTTTATATACTTTTGAGAGAATATTCCCACCATTATCATAGGTATATTCTATTATTTGATTTAATGAATATGTTTTTTCTAGTGATAATTATTGCTTGGATTGTTTTAGGATTATTACTAACTAAGTGAACATATAATATCTAGTATGTACTAGGAAAGTTAGTATGTGTGATAGAGAATTGTTGTATTGAAAATAAAAAGTGCCGATGGCACTTTTTGTCTTATTTACATTTAAATTTTTAATCATTTTTCCAATTATATGTATCTTTGTGAAT
>JAQVZB010000094.1 GCA_029004695.1 Bacilli bacterium
TTGGGATTTACTTAATCACACATATAGTCATATTAATCTTACTAATAAAAAATTAGATAAGCAATTTTCAGAAATAAACAAAACTGATAAATGGTTACGCAAACATAATTTTATTAATCCCAACAATATATTGATTTATCCAGAAGGAAAATATGATCACAATACGATTATAGCTATGAAAAAATTAAACTATATTAGTGGAAAGACTACTAAAGAGGGTTTTAATGCAAAAATACCTTCCGATTTATTTGACATAAAAGTTAAAAATGTTTTAACTAGCATAAATCCTAATACAGTTTATAGTTGGATTGATTATGCTATAGATAATAATCTTACTATAATTTTACTTTTTCATAAATTAGAAAATGATGTAGATAAATTGTTAATGAAATATAAGGAAAAAGATTTTTATAAAATAATAGATTACATAGATAAAAAAAGAGAATGTTTAAATATCATAACTTATACAGATTGGATACAAACTATTACCCATAATAATAATTAATATATTATATTTTGTATAATGAATAATAAACTTTTATAAATTTATAATTGTAATAACACTAGCAAATGGTTTGACACCTGGCCATCGGCTCAAATTCAATAGGTCCTTCAAAATAATAATAAAAAAGAAATTATAGGTTCGAGAGTAATAAATTATAACAAAAATGTTTTTAGTAATTTAAGTAAAAAAATTATATATTGAAAAACATAATAAATTATTATATTCTAATTATAGAAAAGAGGTACGATATGGAACAACCAAAAAACACAAAAGGACTAATTACTTTGGTAATATTTTTAATTTTATTTATTTTAGGATTAATTGGATTCATTGTTAATGATAAATTACTAAATAATAAAGAGAATAAAAATCCAAATAAAGATGTGATTGTAACACAAAAAAATGGAGAATCACAATTAATTGATGTTTTATCTAAGTTTGCAAGTCTTCCAAATAATGACTCAACTATTTTATGGTCTAGTGATGCGTATGATATAGTTGAAAATAATGTTGACCTTAAAACTGATTTTAGAAATGTAAAATATGATGCCGACGGGTTTAATTTAACTTTTGATTGTAGTAATTATGGGGACGAAAATGGTTGTACAGCTTTAGAGATATCAATTAACAGTATAAAACACAATTTAATAGCTGGTTATGAATATGGTTTATCTTTGATAGCGACTAATGATTTTTTAATTATATATGAAAATGGTTATGCTGGGACGCTTAAAGTATTTAATAAAGTCGGAGATCAATTATTTGAAGAATACATTACCACAACTTTTGGTATAGACGGAAATGAAGAATTCTCTGGTTTTATGCCAGTTATTAATTATAATCAATTATATTATGTAAAATGTGGTAATTCAACTTCTTCTAATTTTGAATTAAAATATTATGATCTGAAAACTAATGAAATTAAAGATATTATTAATTTTAAAGGAACTATAGGGATTCATTAGTAAAGGCCATGTCTTTAATATAAAAAGTCAAACTTTTTTATAGAGTTTAACTTTTTTAATGTAAATATAAGAAAGAATTTAAATTGTGATATAATTTAAATATATAATAAAAGCTGAGGGATATTTATGATAAAAAAGAAAATTAAAATAGCTTATTATTCTGGCACAGGAGGAACTTCAAGAGCTGCAAAGTATTTCGCAATAGCTTTTAATGATGATAGGCATAAGATTGAAATACAGCAAATAAATAGCAGTACATTTGATATAAATAATAAATATGATCTTTTAATTCTTTTATATCCTGTTCACGCTTTTAACGCACCAAGAGCAGTATATAACTGGATTTCACATCTTGAAAAAGTAAATAATACACCAGCAGTAGTTATATCTGTATCTGGCGGAGGAGAGATTATTCCAAATACTGCTTGCCGGAGAAGTTCGATTAAGAGACTTGAAAAAAAAGGATATACAATCATCTATGAAAAAATGCTAGTAATGCCATCGAATGTTATGATTGAAACTAATGAAACATTAGCCAGAAAGCTTTTAGAGATTTTGCCTAAGAAAGTTTTTGCAATTGTAGAAGATATTAAAAAAGGAGTAATTCGAAGAACAAAACCATTCTTTATTGATAAAATATTTTCACATATTGGAGAAATGGAAAAGTTTGGGACAAAATATTTCGGAAAAAAAATAAAATATACAGACGCATGCAATGGATGTGGATGGTGTGTAGAAAATTGTCCAGCTGGTAACATTACAATGGAAGAAAAAAGACCAGTATTTAGTAATAAGTGTCATATGTGCTTAAATTGTATATATGGGTGTCCTAATAAAGCGCTGGTTTCTAATATTGGTAAATTTTTGATATTAAAAAATGGCTATAATCTAAAAATTTTAGAAAATATGGGAACTTTAAGAGAAACGGTAGAAATTGAGAAACTTGCAAAAGGATATATTTGGAGTGGTGTTAAAAAATATCTTCTGGAAGATAGAGATAAATAAATTTTTATAAATTTTAAATTTGCTTGTTAAATAATTGAAATAATATAATTAAGCGCTAAAAACACAACTTTTTTTAAAAAAAAGTGTTGACTTTTATATCGTTATAGCATATACTTTAAGTAGTTAAGCAATTATTAATTTAATTACTTAACTACTGAGAGAAATATAATTAATTTTATATTTTTC
>JAQVZB010000095.1 GCA_029004695.1 Bacilli bacterium
GATATATTTAGATGATATATCATTTAATATTAATGCTATGCCAAGAAAAATGTTTGACTTTAAGTGTGCATATGATATAGAATTAAATTATAATTAAGTGGTGCGGTTGAGATTACAATAAACAAAAAGATACAAGTTTGTATCTTTTTTTATTCATTCCATTTAAAGTCTTCTACTTCAGGAATATCTACTCCATATTCTTTAATATAATCATGATGGTATTTTAAAGTATTAGTAAATTTATTAATTAAATTTTCTTTTACTTCATTAGGAATATTTATATATTTAAGAATATCTAATATGATATTATAACGATCTATTTTATTTCTTACTCTCATATCAAATGGAGTGGTAATTGTTCCTTCTTCAATGTAACCATGAACATGAATATCTTGGTTTTCTCTTTTATAAGTTAATTGATGAATTAAATCAGGATAACCATGGAAATTAAAGATAATTGGTTTTTCTTTAGTAAATAAATAATTAAACTCTTCATCAAACATTCCGTGAGGATGTTTATTATTAGATGCCAGTTTCATTAAATCAACAACATTAACTACCCTAATTTTTAATTCAGGTATTTCTGCTTTCAAGATTTGTCTAGCAGCAAGTACTTCTAAGGTTGGAGTATCGCCAGCACAACCTAAAACGATATCAGGATTTTCATCACTGGCCCAAGTTAAAATATCAATTCCTTTAGCACAATGGATCTTTGCTTCTTCAAAAGTAAGCCATTGGGGTCTTTCATGTTTAGAAGCCACAATAATATTAATATAATTTTTAGTTCCAATTATATGATGAAATGATGATAATAATGTATTAGCATCAAAAGGTAAATATATTCTTACTATTTCACTTTTTTTAGATATTAAATGATTCAAAAATCCAGGATCTTGGTGAGTATATCCATTATGATCTTGTTGCCAACAATGACTAGTCAAAATATAATTAAGGGATGAAATATCTTTTCGCCAAGAAAGTTCACTACACATTTTTAACCATTTGGCATGTTGTGAAGCCATTGAATCGATAATTCTAATAAAAGCTTCATAACTATGGAAAAAACCATGTCTTCCCGTTAAAATATATCCTTCTAGCATACCTTGACATACATGCTCTGATAGCATACTATCAATTACTTGTCCCTCATGAGAAAGTAATTCATCATAATCATAAATAGCACCATTAAATTTTCTCTTGGTTACATCAAATACTGCATTTAACTTATTAGATAATGCTTCATCTGGACCAAATATCATAAAATTTTTATTTAATTTAACTACTTCTTTTATATACTCACCTAATACACTCATATCACTACTTTTTATTTCACCATGCTTATTAAATTTTAAGGTATATGGAGCATAATCAGGGATAATTAATTCTTTAAGTAATAAACCTCCATTAGTATGTGGATTAGCACTCATTCTTTGATTTCCTTTGGGGCTCATTTCTTTTAAATAAGAAACTAAGCTTCCCTTTTCGTCAAATAAATCATCTATTTGATAACTTTTTAGCCAATCTTCTAATATTTTAGAATCATCAACTTTCCCTCCCGTTGAACCTGGAACTTGATGAGCTCTAAATGTCCCTTCAATATTTTTATCTTGATATGATTTAATACCAGTCCATCCTTTAGGAGTTTTTAAAATTATCATCGGCCATATAGGCCTTGATGAATCATTTGTTAATAAAGCTTTATTTTTAATATTTTTAATTTCTAAAATAACTTCATCCATCGTTTTAGACATTAATTCATGCATTTTTATTTGATCTTCGCCACTTACTATATATGGTTTATAACCTAGACCTTCAAAATATTTTTTTAATTCTTCTTCAGTAATGCGAGCAAGAATAGTTGGATTAGCAATTTTATAACCATTTAAATTTAAGATAGGTATTACTACGCCATCAGTTATGGGATTGATAAATTTATTTATTTGCCAAGATGTAGCAAGAGGTCCAGTTTCCGACTCACCATCACCAATCGTGCAAGCAACTATTAAATCAGCATTGTTTAATACTGCTCCATAAGCATGAGCTAAACTATATCCTAACTCGCCACCTTCATTTATACTACCAGGCACTTCTGGTGCAACATGACTTGAAGTTCCGCCTGGAAAACTAAATAATTTACATAACTTAGTTAAGCCTTCTTCATCTTGAGTAAATTCAGGATATATTTCTGAATAAGTACCTTCTAAATAAGCATTTCCTATTAAAGCTTGACCACTATGACCAGGTCCTGATATATAAAACATATTTAAATCATATTTATTAATTACCCTATTTAAATGCATATAAATAAAATTATGACCAGGAGCACTTCCCCAATGGCCAATTAATTTTGATTTTATGTGATCTTGCTCAAGGGGCCTTCTTAATAAAATATTATCTTTTAAATAGATTTGAGCACATGATAAATAATTAAGCACGCGAAAATATTCATCTAATTTTTGAATTTCGGTTTTCAATAAAAACACCTCTTTATTCTAGATTCATTATACAATAATTTTTCTAATAAAAAAAGAGACTTTATAAAGTTCTCCAATATAATATATTATCTTCAATATTTATTTCTAACTCACCTTGATCTAATAAATAAGATAAATAACATTTTATTGATG
>JAQVZB010000096.1 GCA_029004695.1 Bacilli bacterium
GCCAATAAAGCAAATCCACTAATAAAAAGAATATTGAAAAATATCTTTTCTTTTAGATTTTTACTATTGTGTTTAATAATTAAGACAGCTACTATAGATATTATAAATCCAAAATAAAAATGAACGATTTTATCGAACCAAAGGGTATCTTTCATTAAAAGCATTATTTCTCCAATTAGTAATGAAATTATGATATAAATGTAATAAAAAAATTTAAATAATTCACTTAAATTTATCTTTATTATTTTCTTAGATAAAAAGGGGATTAATAAAGATAAAAATAGTAATCCATTATCTAATAATTTTACAAATTTACCATTAATAATATTATTACCTATATAAAAAATATTAATGATAATTAGACTAATTAAGATTAAAGTGTTTATAATTTTAAATGTTTTCATAATAATCAGTTTTATTATGAGTAATATTTAATTTTAAATACTAATAATAGTTTAAAAGAAGAAACTAAACCAACAGTTTCTTTCTTTTTTGTCATAATGTGGTAGAATTAAAGTAGAAGGAGTAAGTAATATGGACAATAAAAAGATAGGATTATTTATTGCTGCTTTACGAAAAGATAAAAATATGACCCAAAAGGATTTGGCTGATAAGTTATATGTAAGCGATAAAGCAGTATCGAAATGGGAACGCGGTTTATCTATGCCTGATATTGGATTAATAGAAAAACTTGCGGACTTTCTAGATGTCAATGTTAGTGAAATATTAAAAGGCGAAAAAATAGAAGATATGACGAAAAAAGATTCTGATGAAATAGTAAAGGAAAGTATACCATTTTTTCAAAGGGATTATTTCAATAAGAAAATCATTAAAATAACTTTAGGTATAACTATAACTTTACTGTTAGGATATTTCATAATATTATCTATTGGTGAAGCAACTTATGGATCATTAAGTTGGAAGTTATTTGATGGACAGTATTCCATTGACTTACCAAGTTATAGCGCTAAAAAGGATAGAAAAAAAGCAGAACGATTTTTAGAAGCTTTACAGAACTATGACTATAATACTATTAAGAAAATATTAAAACCAAATGATATTTCAATGAATACACAAGTTCTCATGAAAGAACAAGTTTCAATGGATGATTATATAGCTAATCTAGAAGAATTAAAACAGCAAGGTTTTCTAATAACAGGCTATAAGTTTAGGCGCTCATATTTTCAAGATCCTGGTTATATATGTGAATTTGATATCAAATTTGTTATAAATAACTTTGAACGTACTATAACTGCGCAGATACAAAGTTATGGTAAAGGAGTATTAGTAGATGGCTCAAGTATAGGCTCAGATATCGGGAAGATATTTAAATATTAATTTAAAGAGGTGTATGATGAAAATAAAGTTTAAGAAAACAATTAGAAATATTATTATTGCTTTTATTTCTCTATTAGTATTAGGATTTATATTTGCTAATATCGATTATAGTAGAACTAAGAAAGGCAAACCTCCTATCTTGGCGATTCGTATAGGTAATAATAAATACACTAATGCTGATATGTATTATGGTTTAGGTTATTCAGTCATAAAGTGTCCTGAATATGAAAACAATGAAACAAAGTATCAATTACGTTTTTTAGATAATGCTCATGCTTGTGCTTCGTCCTTTGATGTCGAAATCAGTTACAATCTAATAAAAACATATGAAAAAAAAGAATGTGATAAAAAGCCTGAATTATATTTTACTGAAAATGAAAGAAATATATATTTATATTGTTTTGATAAAGTAGAGGTAATCAAAAATGAAGAAGTATTAGAATTAGATAATTATCTAAAAAATAATAATGAAACAATTGATGACTTTGTAAATTTATTTTCAGAATTAGATTCATTTTGGGATGGTGGATCTAAGATTTATCGTGAAATTAAAAATGGTGGTTGGTATGGAAATAATTATAAAGTAGTAGATAACAATATTTCTATTTTAAAATGTAATACATTAAATGGTAATAAAGATGTATATATTGGAAACAAAAAAATGTCATATGAGGACGGATTTTGTTCTTAATAAGTGCATATTCTTTATAATATAAGGGAAAAAACTTAAAAAAAGGAACTTGAGCACACAAAACCCTAAAAATGTGGTATAATTAATACAGTGATGCGTAGCTATTCTAAGGCGTAAGTCCAATTGAATAGTTATTTTTTTTAGAAAGGGTGATATGGAGTGTTTAAAGTTGGAGATTATATGGTTTATAAAAGAGACGTTTGTGAAGTAATAGAAATAAAGAAAAACCATTTTAATAATAATGATTACTATATTTTGGCACCTTTATTTGATAAGTCTTTAAAAATAGAAGTTCCTATTGCTAATAGAGTAGGACACTTAAGAGAATTACTTAGCAAAGAAGAAATAGAAAGTATAATTAGTCAAATTCCTAATATAGAAGCTTTATCAACTGATAATCGATATATAGAAAATCAATATAAAGCATTAATGAGTTCAGGAGAACATACTGACTTAATTAAAATTATTAAAACGGCTTATCTAAGAAATCAAGAAAGAATTGATAATAATAAGAAAATAGGAGATAAAGATAATAATTATTTTTGTCAAGC
>JAQVZB010000097.1 GCA_029004695.1 Bacilli bacterium
TTTTATTATATTTCATATTTTCTAAAGAAAAAGCTATATCGTCCATTACTGTTTCAGCAACAAATTGATTATCAGGATTCTCAAATACTACTCCTATTTTTCTACGAATGGTTTTTAAATTATCATCACATAAAAGTGATTGGTCTATATTAACATAAGAATTAACTCTTAATAAACCTAATATAATTTTTATTAGTGTACTTTTGCCACTACCATTAGGCCCTACAATAGTAGTAAAACTACCCCTTTTAATTTCTAAATCAAACCTGCTAAAAATTAATTTATTATCATATTTAAAATTTAAATCCTTTATTATAATAATATCATCCATAAAACCACCACCATATTTATATATTATATTACATTATCCCTTTGAATACAAGAAAAAGCTACTATCAGTAGCTTTTCATTTTTCTTTCTTCTTTTGAATATTATATGCAACTTTAAGTTTAACTTTTCTAGGAATAAAATTACCAAAATAATAGACTAGCTTTGTTGATAATCCAGGAACTATAATTAATTTTCTTTTAAACATCTTATTAATCGCATACTTTGCAACATCATAACTGTTTAAAGCCTTAACACCAAATTGTACACCCGCTACATCGTTAAATCCAGTATCAACAGGACCAGGACATAATGCTCCTATATAGACATTACTATCTTCCCTTCGAAGTTCTTCATAAATAGCTTCTGTTAATCTTAGAACATAGGCCTTTGTTGCATAATATGTAGCCATTAATGGTCCTGCTTGAAAAGCAGCAAGTGACGCGACATTTAAAATATAACCCTTATTTTTTTCTTTAAAGTCTTGTAAAAATACTTTGGTAAGACTGTGAACTGCTTTTATATTTAGATCAATCATATCTAATTCTTTATTCATATTAGTTTCACTAAAATTGCCAAAGGTTCCAAAACCCGCATTGTTAATTACAATATCGATATCTTGTTTTTTTACTTTATTATATAATTTCATACAATTAAATGTACTCGAAATATCCATAGCAATTATTTCTACTTCTGTCTTTAATTCTAATTTTAATTGTTCTAATAAATCTTTACGTCGTGCAACTAAAATCAAATCATAACCTCTAGCACTCAAAATTTTAGCCATATCTTTACCTATACCAGAAGATGCCCCTGTAATTAAAGCCTTCATAACATCACCATACCTCTATTAATAATTATATAGCATATATCTAAATAAAACAACAAAAAGCAAGTACATAAATACTTGCTTTAATTTTATTCAATTACTTTTGCATAAATGTTATAAAGTTCATTTATGATTTGATTAAAGTCTTCTTCAGTCATTTCATCAAATTTAATTATATCTTTTAAAGTTTCATCAATATTTACTTTTTTCTTCAATAGATTATCAGAATTAATATTAATAGTTAATAATTCTTCATTATTTTCAGTTAATTCAAGTAATCCACTTATGATTATTTCGTATTCTTCATTATTTTTTCCTTCTTTAAATTCATAAGTAAAATTAACTTCGGCATTTTGATCATCCATTTTAGTGTTTTGACTATAAACAATTTTTTCTTTAGTTAATTCTAATGTCATAATTGTTTCGTTATTAGTGTCTTTCATTTCTATATTAGTTTTTTCTTTATTCGTATCAATTAAAAGCTTATATGTGACAATGTTGTCACCATAATATTTATAATTATTAGAAATAATCAGTTCCTTTTTTTCACCTAAATTATAAGTAGCACTAAAATCTTCATATTCTGATTTTGATTCTATCTCATATCGATATTGTTTTCCTGTTATTTTATTCATATAAGTAGAAAAATATAAAACTGGACCATCTTTTGTGTTTTCTACAACTTCTAATTCTTCATCAAAAAATTCAGGAACATATTTTGTTATTATTTTTTTAGTTTCTTTATTTTCTTTTAAACTTTTAATAATATTTATTGTTATTTCTGATACGTTCTTTTCATCTAAAACTAAGGTACTCTTTAAGACTTCTTTAGATTCTGTACCAAGTTTAATAGTTGTATTTTCTTTAATAAAGTATTCTTCTTTAAGGTTTTTTTTCAAACTTTTTACTACAACATTATAAATTTGATTTATTTCTTCTTTTATAAGGCTATAATCAATAGTTTCAGTTACTTCAAATTCTGTATCTTCAAGTTGAATATACTTATCATAAATGTTCCCTAAAAATACATAATTACTTTTATTTTGATTATAAAACTTAAGGTTAAATAACTCTTCATTATCAATTGTTGGATTAAATACATATAATAACTTTTTGTTTGCTGAATCAATTTTTACGGCATAATTAAAATCGATTTTATTGATTGCATCTATTACTTCTTTAAAAATAGCATACTCTTCTAAGTTATCTTGATTATATGTAATATTTATATCCATTTTTCCATCAATACTATAATTATTTCCATAATCAGTTGGCAAAAAAGAAAGTGGTTTTACTATGTCTGACATTTCCGTTTTTAATTTGCCAAGTGATAGTAAAAAGGCATTATTTGAATTCTTATTTATTGAGAATATAATAAATCTTCCAGTTATTCCTAATATTAATATAAAAGCCATTACTA
>JAQVZB010000098.1 GCA_029004695.1 Bacilli bacterium
TTATCTCCTTTGTCACCTTTAACACCTTGTTCTCCTTGAATACCCTGTATTCCTTGCTCTCCTTTATCGCCTTTTGAAGCACAAAGAATCCAATAAGTAGTATTAGTAGGAATATTGCCCATTGTTTCTAAAATACATTGATATGTACTACCTAAATAAGAAACTTTATTTAATGGTTTATAAGTCTTAGAATTATCATAAGATTCCATAACTATAAATTCATTAACTTCATCTAATGCTGTAATAGCTTGTTGCCCATTGTCTATAATATTTTTTAAAGTTTCAGTTACATTCCCTAATTCAGATTGTGTCCAAATCCTGCTACTAGGAAAATAAATAACACCAGTACCCCAAAAATCTATATATACAGTTATTCCGTTTCTATCAGGGTGAAAACTTATTATTCCATTGATATAATCTGTTTTAAATTCATTAATTTCCAATTCTTTATCATCAAATATTTCTACCCATGTTATTCCTTCACTTGTAATATTAACTTTATTAAATCTATTAGGAATTTCATTTAATAAAATTTTATTATTTATAATTTTATAAAGTTGATTTTCGTAATGAATATATGGGTCTTCCTGAGTTCCCGCCCTCCGTTTCACAATTATATTATCATAAGTAATTTGAGCCAAATAATCACCGCCTTAAATTTATCTCTGTTTTTCTTCCATTTTCTTCAATTTACTACCTTGCTTGATGCAAAAATATCTAATAAAATTTTCATTTTATTAGATATAATTATTTTGCAATTACTCTACAATAAAATCTTCTAATATCATTAAATCAATAGGAGAAATATTTATGTCTCCCAAATCATCAATTTTTATACATTCAAAATCTATTTCAAATTCTATATTTAATAATTCCTCAAATTCATCATTGAATAAAACAAGATTATCTTGGTTAAACTGTACTATATTATCTTGTGTAACTATATTATCTTCTGAATCCTTTAAAGCGTATTTATTAATTAGTAATTTTCTACTTTCTTCAAATTGCTGATATTCTTCTACTAATTTTTTATTTAATTTACTTAGTTTATAAGATATTTTAATTGGCATTTCCTTTTGAAGTAAATTGCTCATAGATTCTAAAATATTTGGTAAATTACCTAATTTGATATTCACAAAAACTCCCCTTTTTAATTAATTATTTTTATAATTATAAAATATTAAAATTGACAATTGAATTAAATAATGGTAAAATAGAATAAATAAAAGAATTATAAAGAATGAAAGGAAAAATCAAAATGAAAAAAAGAAAAAATATAATAATAATTAATTTATGTTTAATATTATTATTAATATTCCCTAATATTACTTTGGCTAATATTACTTTAACTAGACCTGAATATGATATTTTAAGCATACCTAATATTTCTATAAATAATAAAACGCCTATTAAAATTGCTATAATTGATTCTGGAATTATTAATAATAAATATTTACATTCTTATACTATTACTGGTTATAATTTTTTAGAAAATAATAATGATTATACTGATGAACATGGTCACGGAACAAAAGTGACAAGTATTATTGTAGATTTAGCAAAAGAAACTAATTTAAATATTGAATTATTCCCATTGAAAGTAGTAAATAAAGAAGGTCGTAGTTCTACTAATAATGTAATTAAAGCAATTAATTACTCTATTGAACAAAAAGTAGATGTTATTAATATTAGCATGACTAATAAAAACGATACGATAGAATTAAAAAATGCAATACAAAATGCTCAAATGAATAATATTATTATAGTAGCTGGAGTAGGAAATAATGGTGAAAATGTAGAGTTATATCCAGCTTCTTATGAAAATGTAATTTCTGTTGGTTCAATTGCCCAAAATAAAAATATATCATGGTTTTCAAATTATAATGATAAAATTAGCATTGTTGCTCCTGGAGAAAATATTACCACTATGGAATTAGATGGTTCTTATGGATTACATGGAGGAACTTCTTTTTCTACTGCTTTTGTAACTTTTGAAGTAGCATTATTAAAAATTAAATATCCAGAATTAAATAATGATGATATTATAAAAGTTATTAAAGAAACTGCTATAGATATGGGTGAGTTAGATAAAGACAACTATTACGGATATGGAATAATTAATTATAATAATGCTATAAATTATGCCTATGAAGCATTAAAAAAATATAAAAAATGGGAAACGGCATTAGATATACCAGCAAATAAACCTTGGACAATTGTATTTAATGATTTAGTAAAATCAACAGGCAATATTAGCATTATAGATGAATACTACAATAATTTGTCTATTGATTCACAAATAAACGAAAATAAAGTAACAATAAAACCATTACAAAATTACAAATCAAATGAAATATATTCTCTTATAATAGAAAATACTATTTCATCTAAAAATATTGATTTAAAAGAAAATGTAAAAATGAAATTTAAAACATTAAATTCCACAAAAATTATGAATTATCAAAATGTGAATGAATATATCTCTATGCCAATATGGGATTAACTTATCCCCGTAATAATCCCCTTGGTTACGGTTATGGTCTTAGCG